>DASSDB010000009.1 GCA_035697325.1 Candidatus Saccharimonadales bacterium | reverse complement strand
TGAGTATTGAAGCGCCCGGATCTGTCGTGCTTGGAAGTGATTACGACCACTACATATGGAAGAAAGTGTCATATATACAACAAGAGGAATTAACGGAGTCTGCGAAACTACTGTTGGGTATTTCACAACAGGATATTAACACCGTTAAGAAGAATGAACCAATCGGTAACGATGTCTTAGAAACAACAGACATTACACATGCAATTATTTATGCGGATGGTGGTTCTCGGGGCAATCCGGGTCCTTCGGCGTCTGGTTTTGTTATAATGAACGACCAAGAGCATGTCATCCATGAAGGAGGAATGTACCTGGGAATTACTACAAATAACCAGGCAGAGTATCACGGTGTACGACTTGCGCTTGAGAAAGCTTTGGAGATGGGTGTAAAGACGGTTGATTTTCGTCTGGACAGCCTACTTGTGGTTAATCAGATGAATGGAATCTATAAGATAAAAAACAGAGACCTATGGCCGATCCATGAACGAATCCAAGAACTTGTCAGGGAGTTTGATAAAGTTACCTTTACTCATGTCCGTCGTGAGTTCAACCAGCTCGCCGATGGTATGGTAAATAAAATTCTCGATGCCAGAGAACTCTAGGTAGGGTATACTGTTGAATAGGCAGCTTATTAAGTGATCGCTTGTTTTAGTACAAGAGGAAAGTCCGGGCAGCGTAGGGCATAACAGTCGCTAACGGCGACCGGGAGTAATCCTAGGGAAAGTGCCACAGAAACGATACCGCCTTCCGTTAGGGGGGTAAGGGTGAAAGGAGTGGGGTAAGAGCCCACAGCTGCTCATGGTGACATGAGGAGGAGGTAAACCCTGTTAGCTGCAAGGAGATCTACGTCAAGGGTGGCCCGCCTGTAGGTCGTTATCCGCTCGATTTCTTGGGCAACCAAGGAGCTAGATAGATGATCACTCACGACAGAACCCGGCTTATCGATAGGCTGTCGAACTAAAAATACTCCCAATTGGGAGTATTTTTAGGTGTAAGGAGTTGTTTAATTATTTTACAGATTTAACGACTGCGGCAAATGCTTTAGGCTCGTTTACGGCCAGTTCAGCGAGTACCTTACGGTCTAGCTCAATATTAGCCTTCTTAAGGCCTGCGATAAGGTTACCGTACGTGACACCGTGTTCACGTGCTGCCGCGTTGATACGGGTGATCCAAAGACCACGAAGGTCACGCTTTTTGTTGCGTCGGTCGCGGTATGCGTATTGTAGTGCGCGGATAACCCCTTGCTTAGCAAGACGGAATGAACGCGTACGGTTATGCTGCATACCTTTGGCAAGCTTTAGAATCTTTTTGTGTTTAGCTCGTGCTGCAACGCCTCGTTTTACTCGCATTGTCTTAAACTCCTAGTGCTCGCTTAACGTTTTTAGCCATTCCACCGGTAACTTGAGCACCGTTGTTAATAGCACGCTTGCGGCTTTTACTTTTCTTCTGAAGAAGGTGGTTACCGAATGCGCGGCGGCGAGTCAGTTTACCTGTGCTCGTCAGCTTGATGCGCTTTGCGGTACCCTTATGGGTCTTTAGCTTTGGCATTATTTACTCCTTACTACTATATTCAGATTGCGACCAGCCATCTGAGGTTTTTGCTCGATTATTATATCTTCGCCAAGGAGATTATCGATCCGATCAACCATTTCGTAACCAAGCTCTTTGTGGGCTAGTTCGCGGCCTCTGAAAACGATCATAATTTTGACTTTATGCCCGTCGTCGATAAAGCTACGAATTTTACGGAGCTTTATGTCAAGGTCATTCGCTCCGATCTTAAGACCGAGGCGCATTTGCTTGAGCTCGCTGGCTTTGCTGTTCTTCTTGTGCTTTTGCTGCTCTTTCATCTTTTGATACTGGTACTTACCCCAGTCGATGATTTTTGCAACAGGTGGGTTGGCTCCTGGAGAAATTTCTACAAGGTCTACTCCAGCTTCTTCGGCAGCCTTGAGCGCCTCCACGCGGCTCATGATGCCAAGTTGCTCTCCGTCTGCCCCAATGACACGAAGTTCAGGTGAACGAATTGCTTCGTTAATACGAATTGATTGATTAATCGCTAATCTCCTCTACGAGTTGCAATAATTTAAGCGTTACTCGTTCTCCATTCTATCAGATTCGCCACCACTGTTCAAGAGTTTTGTCGATATTGAAGTGCCTCACTGACATGCGACACTTCAATTGAGGGGCTACCTTCAATATCGGCGATAGTTCGGGCGACCTTTATAATTTTAAAATAGCTCCGCGCGCTAAGATTCAGCCGGTCAACGGCCTGTTTGAGAAGATTGAGCGCATCGTCTTTTATCGAAGCCAATATGCCCATTTCGGAATTTTTAAGCGAGTTGTTGTATCGACTTGTCGTCCCATATCGCTTACTTTGAGTGGACACCGATTGTGCTACTAACTTCTGCGCATTTTCGTGCTGAGAGTGAATGGCTGGCGAACTATGCAAAAGAGAGTCGCTAGGTACTCTTGAAACAGAGACGACGAGATCGATGCGGTCCAAAAAAGGGCCTGAGAGCTTTCTTTGATAGTTAAGAATTTGGGTGGAGTTACAAGTACACTCTTTAGCCGAATCACCGTAGTAGCCACAAGGACAGGGATTCATTGTCGCTACCATCATAAAATCAGCAGGATAGCGGACACTTTGGCTGGCACGAGTAATCTGAATGGCTTTGTCTTCTAGTGGTTGACGTAGGGCTTCAAGGAGCGAGCGTGGATATTCGGGAATCTCATCAAGAAAAAGCACACCTAAATGAGCTAAGCTGATTTCACCCGGGCGTGGATGAGTACCTCCTCCAATGAGAGAAGTTCGGCTTGCTGTATGGTGCGGCGCTCTAAAGGGGCGTTTTTTAACGATGGCCTCCGTTTCTCCCGCTAGCCCATGGAGCTTGGTTACGGCAATCTGTTCTTCGTGAGATAAGGGAGGGAGAAGGTTAGCGAGAGTCTTCGCGAGCATCGTTTTGCCGGATCCTGGCGAGCCGGTAAAGAGGATATTATGATGACCCGCGGCGGCAATAATCAATGCTCGTTTAGCCTGTTCTTGGCCTTGTATCTCGTCAAGGAGAGGGGGGAGAAATGAGACGCTTTCTTTTGCCCTGGTCTTTCCTTGAAGTGGTTGAAGCCTTAGCTCGTTTTTTAAGTGAAGAAAAAGCTCTCTTAGATGGGATATGCCTATTATCTCGATGTCAGGGATGAGTGCGGCCTGCTTTGCATTCTCATATGGTAAAAAGACGGTTTGTATATTCATACTGCGTGCTTTTTCCGCAATACTTATTGCGCCTCTGACAGGTCGAACCGTTCCGTCAAGAGCAAGTTCTCCGGCAAAAACAGCATTTTCTATTTGTGATTGAGTCAGTTGTCCGCTGCTCACAAGAATTGAGAGGGCAATAGGAAGGTCGTAATGCGTACCATCTTTTGGTAGTTCGGCAGGGGCAAGATTGATAGTAATTTTGCGCGCTGGATATTCCAAAAGCGTATTAACAATTGCACTCTTAACACGCTCTTTAGCCTCATCTATGGCCTTATTGCCAAGCCCCACGATTTGGAGGCCGGGTAAGCCTTTCGCTGCATGACTTTCAACTTCAACGATTGATCCGTCAAAGCCTACGGGCGCTACTGAAAGTATTTTTGCAACAATCCCCATAACGCTAGCTAGTTAAACATAGCCATAAGCTATTTGCAAGGTAGATTTTTATGATATAATATAAGATGTTTTGGGGCTGACTCAGCTTTCGACAAAAGGACTTTAACAGGCTATTTTGCAAGTCGACGATACGCGTAACGTATATTTTTAATTGCAAAAGATTTTGCTAAGGCAGCTACAGAGAAGCTTGCAGTATTTGCGTCAGCATTTACTTCAGCACCTCGTGCTGTCTCAGTTCTAGCTTAATTGCTTTAGAACCATTCTACTCTTGAAGGCAACATACGAGGGTAGGGTGTTATATACCATGTTGCTTACTTCATTTTCGGGCAGCAGCGGGATGAAGGAAAGATTACTGCGAAGTAATGTAGGTATTTTTGTATATTCTTTAGCCTGTATTACGAAAGCCTAGAATAGACTATACTTGTAGACGAATAGCTCGTTACCTTTTGGACCCGGGGGCAGTTCCCGGCAGCTCCACCAAATGTGATTTTAAAATACCCATCCGAGCCGATGGGTATTTTCGTTGCAAAATCATTGCAGAAGAAAACAACCACCTGCGAGTAGTGGTTGTTTAGTGTGGAGTTTTTGATTCTTGTTTATTTTTGGCCTCTGTATAATTTTTTTATTCAGAAGCTACCCCTATAATATGATGCCAAAGCGCTTGTGTCAACATAAAACATATATAAAATTTTGGTAAAAAATACCACGTGTGGATAAGTCCGTTTTGCCTGTAGAGGTATGGTGTCCTTCTGATTTTTAAGACCATAGACATTTGGACGATGTTTTTTAGTTTTCATTGGAAATTATGCCCGTTTGTAAAACTGGACATTATAAATACTTGGCTGCGTGGGGGAAACGCGCGTATTGGCTTATTAATCATGATATTGTTATGACTCGTGAATATGTAGCTAACGACATATGATCCCTTCTTAATAGAATTAAGTCAGTATCTAATGTACCAGTTTCGAAATACTAAAATATTTGCGTGACTTGGATTAACCCATCCGATATCACGAAGCCTGCTCATGGCTCTAGTGGCCAGTTGGCTCACTGTTCACTGATGGTTATATTGCGTAGTGCAAGTCGTATGTATTGTATTCGCTTGTACCATTACTGCTAGCCGTCTTATGTGTACTTTGACTTAGTTTGTATGATTGAATATGTAGATAATAATTCAACGATGTATTTAAAACTTTATGTCCCTTTGCTATCTTAAAAACGCAAACTCCTTAACTAATAATGAATAATATACAACACTTTTGCTATGAAAAGTATTGCATGAAACGTACAAAAATGCTAATGTTTAAACATAGCTTTTACAAAAAACAAAAAGCAAAAAATTACATTAAAAATTTAAACTGACTGCTGTAAGTTTTTTGACGGAAACTTGGCGGTATACTCCGTATAAAATGAGTTGCGCACCTGCGCACCCAAGCACCTTATATGCGTGATGAATACTGCCATGCTCCGTCAAATGATGTCTGAGCTCTGTCGCTAGTACCGACGCGTCTAGTTAATCCTCGTATAAAAGTAACCTTTACTTTAGCGGGTAGAACACTAGACGTGTCCGTGGAACGTGATATTTTAGATGCCCCAGGTTTTCCTGGAGCGGTCAGTTGCCACGAGCAGTAGCCTGCTTTGAAGCACGCGCCAAATAGTTTAGTTATAGAGGCGGATGTCGCTTTCATTGCACTTATAGGTCTGCTGCTCTGGCTCTCTTGGTGGTATAGTGGGGACATGTTAGAGCGAATAATAAGTGTGAGTATAGTTCTAGCAATCGTAGTTTTAACTGTAATGTTACAGGTAAGTACTCCTACGACTGCGGGTCCGTTGGGTATATTAATTGTCTTTATTTTTATGTATGTGTTAGCACTGGGTGTGCTAACTTTCTTTATTTTTGGGGCCAGTAGAGTATGTGCGCGACTTATAAAGATAGCATCGCCGAAGGCGCAGCAACGACCGCTCACATTAGTGCGTTCGTATTATTTTTCTTCAGTCATTGCACTTGCGCCGGTCATTTTTATAGGTATGCAATCTGTGGGCGAAGTGAGTTTTTATGACGTTGTTCTAGTAGTTCTCTTTGTAGGCGTAGCCTGTTTTTATATCGCTAAGAGGACGGCATAAAACACATATGGCTAAAGTAGCGATTATGCTATAATTACAGATATGGAACCTAAGTTGTCTGCACCAAACCGAGGGCCGGAGCACTTACCCAACGTGCCTGGTGGGAACCCTGAATATATACCTTCTGTCACTCCACCTGAAAAGAGGCCCGAAGTAGGATACGAGAGGCAAGAAACGCGACAAGAGTCGACCGCTGCTAATACGGCGGGGCTTCCTATGCTTCCTCCGGTGCAAGTTCAGTCGTCCGTACCAACCGACGACGATACGAGTGCCATCCCTCCTAGTGCTACTCCGCTTGTCGCAGCTGATGACGATCTTATTGAGAAAGAGTGGGTAGATAAAGCTAAGGCAATTGTCACAAAAACGAAAGACGATCCATATCAAAGAGAGCAGGAGGTGGGGAAATTGCAAGCAGATTATCTGCGTAAGCGGTATGGCAAGGAGCTCGGTGCTTCGTAAGCGGAAAGGGTAGCATATGGCAGGGGTGTTTATCAGTATTTTTGCTTTCGTGTTTCTCGGTCTTGTTGTCGGGCTTTTTGTGTTTTCGCAGTACAAGAAGACACTACGGGAGGCAAAGAACTACGAACGCGGACTAAAAATGGTCCCTATGCTGATTCATCTTCCTCCATCGAGCGACGATTTAGAGTCTGGTTCGCGCGACGAAAGGGATGTGACTGAAGAAGTACTTTCCCAGGCTCAGGTAATGTATAACATCATTGCGAGCACTGCGACGAAAGGCTTTAAAAGTAAGATATATGGACAGCGTCATCTTTCGTTTGAGATCCTGGCTCATGAAGGGCTTGTCCGCTACTATACGGTTGTCCCATCTGTTCTTATCGATGTTGTCCGTCAGGCGGTCACTGCTGCGTATCCGTCCGCGCGTCTTGAAGAGGTAACGGAGCACAACATATTTAGTAAAGTCGGGAAAATGAGCGGAACGATCGGTGGAGAGTTTACGCTTAAGAAAAGCTATGTCTATCCAATTGCGACATATCAAGAGACGAAACGTGATGCTTCTCGGGCGCTACTGAGTGCTCTATCAAGCGCAACAAGAGAAGACGGCATTGCTATTCAGATGATGCTTCGACCCGCAAAAGAGGGCTGGGCAAAGAACTCTATTTCAACAGCCGAACGTATCAAGAAGGAAAAAGGTAAGAAAACTGGTGTTGGCGGCCTGGTTGCACCTAAGGACCTTATGGAAGCGCTATGGAAGCCACCGGTGACAGAGGACGTAAAAGCAGAGGACAAGCAACTATCTTCACTTGAAAAAAACACAGTAGAAGCAATTGAGGAGAAAACCCGTCACCCTGGATACGAGGTATTAATTCGAGTTGTTGTATCTTCTAACACGGCTGTGCGCTCACAGGCGTTGTTAAAAAACGTCGTTGCCGCATTCTCTCTGTTCGATTCGCCGTCATTTAATGGATTTAAATTTGCTATTTCAAAGAACATAGAAGAACTCGTGACAGCGTATATATTTAGGTTCTTCCCCCAAACAGTTACGCAGAATGTTCTAAATAGTGTAGAACTTGCAACGATCTTCCACCTTCCGGATCAAAATAATATTCCGACGGCGCAAGTCCAGAGGCAGTTGTCTAAACAAGTGGATGGTCCTACTCAGATTATGGATGAAGGTTTCTTGCTTGGGTATAATGAATTCCGTGGAGTAAAGAAGCCGATTCGTCTCAGTACAAACGACCGCCGTCGTCATACTTACATCATTGGACAGACGGGTACTGGTAAATCGGTATTCCTCGAAAACCTTGCTTATCAGGATATGATGGACGGCCGAGGCTTCGCTCTCATCGATCCGCATGGTGATTTAGTTGAAAATCTTCTCGGTAAAGTACCTAAAGAACGTGTTGAAGATGTTATTTACTTTAACCCAGGGGATATGACTCATCCGGTGGGTCTTAATATGTTTGAGTTTGACTCTCCTGATCAAAAAGACTTTCTTATTCAAGAAGCGATTAATATGCTCTATGGTTTGTATGACCCGGGCCACACAGGTATCGTTGGTCCGAGACTGGAGCACATCTTTAGGAACTGTGCACTACTTCTTATGTCGGATCCAAATGGTGGAACATTTATCGATATTCCAAAATTGCTTATTGATGAAGAGTTCGTGAAGAGCAAACTCAAATATGTTACTGATCAAAATGTACTTGATTTCTGGACAAAAGAATTTCCTAATTCCCAGCGATCAAATGAATCAGGAGAAGTGGTAAGCTGGGTCGTGAGTAAGTTTGGTCCATTTATCTCTAATGATGCTATGCGTAATATTATTGGCCAAACTAAGAGCGGCTTTAACCTTCGCGAGATCATGGATAACAAGAAGATCTTGCTTGTTAACCTCAGTAAAGGCAGGATGGGTGAGCTGAACTCCAAGCTCCTTGGTATTATCTTTGTAATGAAGTTCCAAGCTGCCGCTATGAGTAGGGCAGATATCCCTGAAGAACAACGACTGGATTTCTCTCTATATGTTGATGAGTTTCAAAACTTCGCAACAGAGAGTTTCGAATCGATCTTATCTGAAGCGCGAAAGTATCGCCTCAACCTGATATTGGGTAACCAATTTATGACACAGCTTACTGACAAGATTCGTGAAGCTATTATTGGTAACGTTGGAACGGTAATTAGTGGACGTATAGGTATTACGGATGCGGAAGTTCTTGTAAAGAAATTTGCGCCGACGTTTGATGTAGAAGATCTTACGAAGATGCCGAACTATCAGGCGATCGTAAGTCTCATGATTAATAACGTTCCATCCTCACCGTTTAGCATGTCGTTTATTCCACCGATGGGCCAAGTTAATGCGCAACTGAGTGATGCCCTTAAGAGACTTTCAGCGGCAAAATACGGACGTCCACGATCTCAAGTAGAAAAAGAGATATTCGATCGTTTAGGTTCGGGCACAGTGAAAGCGGACGCTAAAGCGCCTCCAGGTCGGCCCGCGGCTTCTAAGCCAGGGGGCGCCGGGTCATCATTTTTGGATGACTGGCTTGCTAAACGTAAGCAGATTAGCACTTCGCCCGCAGCACGTCCTATAGCGGGGCCATCTGCCCAGCCGCAATCTGTAGCTCCTCGGGCTCCTGCGGCTTCTCCTAATCCATTTTTACCTCCCACATTCTCACAAACACCCGTAGGCCCTCAACCGCTATCTTCCTCGACTCTGCCTCCGGGGGACACGCAGAGTCCCACGGAAGCCCCTCAGGCGCAACCAGAAGCACCTCGGAAAGCGGTAAATCCCGATAGCTTACATTTGCGAGGATCGGCTCAAAACCATGATGATGAAATATCTATAAAATTAAGATAGCGTGTCGGTGTTTCCGATACGCTATCTTTTTCACATGAGCTGCTAATTAGCTACTGCGCCCGGTAACCATTACCTTAAGGAAGTCATATACGACGCCCAAGACCCAACCTAGTATGAATGCGGCGATCGTTTCGAACCCTGAAAGGGGATAGCCAAGATTCTTGGCGAGTAAGTAGACCCCAAGAGTGAGCGCAAAAGCGAAAATAGCACCTGAAAGTATGGCATTTGGCCGTGCGATGGTACTGCCCACACTCTCGCTAACTTTTTCAACAGTTTTGTTATGAATAACTTTACTGAAGTTTCGGCTTGGCGCAGACATTTGAGAACGCACTTCTTTCATGGTTGCATTGAAGCTTGCGTCCTTGTCCGCCTTGCTGAGAGGGCCCTGGACGCGACGTTCAGCGGGTGACGCCTCAACTTCTTCGTGTAACTTCTCTTTTTCTGCGCTCGAGGCTCTTTCTATGGCTTCTTTACGGGCATCTTCAAGATTCTCTTTTGAGGTCTCAACACCTCGCTCGAGGTCTTCTCGTAAGCGCTCACGTTGCTGTTCGCCAGCTTCGGCTAGCGCTTCAGGATTAATTTCGCGCTCTGGTCCTGTATTAATCTTCTCTTTACTCATGACACCTCCTAGATAGTTCCTGCGTTGAGATCTTTACGGATAAGACGAACCTCTTTTTTCATTTGTCGTGCACGAGCATAGAAGTAGGTGATGATGGCTAGCGCAACTCCAGCTACGATCATATTCTCTGTTGCTCCTGTTTTTGGAAGTTCACCCACAACTTGCTCAACAGCTTTTGGTGTAGGACAATTGACCATGATGGTTGTTGGGTGACCAGAGAAATCGTTTACAAGCCGACAGTTGTATGACTCAGGGTTTCCAACGCTTTTTGGCGTGGCCGGTATAGTAGATTTTATTTGAACGCTGATAATCTTTTGAACGGTTTCACCAGGCTTGATTGAGAGGGGCGCCCACGTAATAATATTTACTTTTTCAACAGGGGTAAAGGCGTCTTTTTTGGTTAGTGTCCCGCCCCCCGTGTCGATCATATCTGCGTATTCAAGAACGTCTGCCATGTTGTCCTCGATCGCGTAAGATCCTGTTGTTTTGCCTGTATTCTTAACAGAGAGTCTGTATTCAAGGCGATCGCCGGGATTGGCGGTGGTGCCATCCGCGTTGTCTTTAAGCTGAGTAACGTTTTTAACCGTTTTGCTTAACTCAAAGGTCGACTTGCAGTTCTTGTCTTTATACCAAATGGTTGAATCATCTTCGCATGGTTTGCAGTCCGGGTTGCTGGCAACGAGGTCCGGATTGAGAGGGCAGCGCGGCTCTGGACTCACGGTGAGCGGTTTTTGACAATTTGCGCCTGTCTTAGCGCCAACACTCGTGTTCACAGTGAGGGCAACTGTGTACGCTCCGTCTTTTGCAAAGTCGTAGTTAAGAGAATTGGTGAGCTGCGTGCTTGCAACACTGCGTGTATCGATTATTTTGCCACTATTGTCTTTAATGCTATATGCATAGCTTGATACGCTTGCGCCATTGCTTGTGGATGCCTTTCCCGTAAAGGCAAAGCGAGTTCGTGATACAGGGGTAATCGTCAGCGATGAGCAGGCTGCGACAGGCTGAGGTGGGGGAGGGGGGAGGTTAAGATATGCTGGGTTTCCACATCCCATCATGATGGCGAACCACTGTCCATCAGAGGCTCGCTTGCCAATGAGCGCAGGATACGCAGATCCATGAACAGTTGTCCAGGAGGTGGAATCAAACTTGTAAAGCTGGCTTTCGTAAACGGTAGTTGATGTACCGCCAATGGCGATGGGGGTTCGTTGCCAGTCATAGGTTGAACGCCCAACACTTTTGATTGTCAGATTAAAATCACGTGAATTAAAGCTTCCTTGGGCGCTATTAAGGATATCTTGGCGCGTAATGCCAAATTGCGTGTAAATCTGCTGAAGGTCTGTGTGACCTGCGCTGTCACGGTTTTGATCATACATAGACAAGAACTGCTCCTTGCTTGTAAAGCCCCCGTAGATAATATTATTGCCATTTGCGGCGTTGGCAGACTCAGGGGGCGAAAAGACCGCAAATGCTTGCACCACCAGAGCAAGTGCTGTAAATATAAGGCCAATGCGACGGGTTGACTCTTCTTTGCGAAGCCGTTTGGCATAAAAACCAAGCTGCCCTACGAGCGCAGGGCTAAATGGTAAGTTGGAGACTATTTTCCTAAACATAGTTCATTTTTTGCCTATTATTTTTGATTTTTTCACCTCTTGATAGAATATTAGCATAAGAAATATGTTCAATACAAGAGCTTGAGTGAACACAATTTATTCGTTATAATAGAAACATTGTAAATAGCTGAAATGTCTGGATAGTGAGGGAACATGGCTAAACAAAAACAAGCTGGTGACTCATATGATGCGTCACAAATACAGGTTTTAGAGGGGTTAGAGCCAGTACGTAAACGACCCGGTATGTATATCGGAAGTACTGGGTATGATGGTTTGCATCATCTTATTAAAGAAATCGCCGATAACTCGATCGATGAAGCAATCGCCGGTTTTGCTAGCCGGGTAGACATCGTCCTTTTAGAGGATGGTGGTATCACGATTACTGACAACGGACGAGGGGTCCCTGTCGACAAACACCCCAAAACTGGGCTCAGCACCCTAGAGACAGTCTATACGGTTCTCCACGCTGGAGGTAAGTTTGGCGGCGGCGGCTATAAAGTATCATCCGGTCTCCACGGTGTTGGCTCTAGTGTTGTTAACGCTCTTTCGACGAAACTTATCGCTCAGGTAGTAAAGAATGGCGAACTATACAGTGTTGAATTTGAACGGGGTGCAACAAGCGTTCCATTCAAAAAGATGGGAAAGACGGATTTGCCAACGGGTACGATAATTACTTTCTACCCAGATCCTACAATCTTTAAAGAGACGGTAACCTTCGATTATAAGTGGGTCGTTAATTATGCTCGTCATCAGGCCTATCTTACTAAAGGTGTTTACATTACAGTTCGAGACGAACGCTCGAAGGAGCGCGCAGCATTCTACTTTGAGGGTGGTATTCAGAGCTACGTAAAACACCTTAATATTGGTAAAGATATTCTTAGCGACAGCGTCTTTTATGTTGAGAAGCAAGTTGAAGATTCAATGATAGAGGTGGCCGTTCAGTATAATAATACCTTCGTTGAGATGGTAAAGCCATTTGCTAACAACGTCTTGACCCCTGATGGTGGTACGCATCTTATAGGGTTCCGCTCAGCGCTCACTCGAGTTATTAATGACTACGCACGAAAGAATAGCCTTCTAAAGGAAAAGGAGGATAATCTAACAGGAGATGATATTCGTGAGGGTCTTACAGCAATCATCTTAGTTAAACTACCTGATCCACAGTTTGAGGGCCAAACTAAGAATAAGCTAGGCAACCCTGAGGTGCGTCGCTATGTCGAACAGGTAATGAATGAGTACTTCAGTTATTATCTCGATGAAAACCCTGATGTAGCCAAGAAGATAGTGGGTAAGGCACTGCTTGCAGCTCGTGCACGTAAGGCAGCTCGTGCAGCGCGTGACAATGTGCTCCGAAAAGGCGCGCTTGATGGTATGGGACTCCCTGGAAAACTTTGGGATTGCTCAAGCAAGAGTCCGAGTGAAAGTGAAATTTACATCGTTGAGGGTAATTCCGCAGCTGGTTCTGCTAAAGAGGGCCGCGATAATAGAACACAGGCAATTTTGCCACTTCGTGGTAAAGTTCTCAATACTGAACGGGCACGTCTTGATAAGATGTTTGCTAATAAAGAGATCGTTGCCATGATTCAGGCATTTGGCGTGGGAATTGGCGAGCAGTTTGATATCAACGGACTTCGCTATCACAAGATTGTCATTATGACCGACGCCGATGTAGATGGTAGTCATATTGCGACGCTGCTACTAACCTTCTTTTTCCGTTACATGAAGGAGGTCGTTGAAGGTGGATACGTTTACCTTGCAAAGCCGCCGCTCTATAGTATCAACAAAGGTCAAAAGAAAATTTACGCCTACGATGATGAGGAGCGTGATCGTATCCTCAACGAGCTGATTGCCGATAAGGAGAATCGTGGTACGGCAGTCAATGCAGATGATGACAAGATGAAGCAGGCCGGTGTGACAATTTCGCGCTTCAAGGGTCTTGGAGAGATGGACGCCGATCAGCTATGGGAAACCACCATGAATCCCGAAAATCGGGTGCTGATTCGGGTTCGTGTTGAGGACGCTGAACGAGCAGATGCAATTTTTACGAAACTGATGGGTGATGAAGTAAGTTTGCGTAAGACATTTATCCAGGTGCGTGCAAAAGATGCTGACCTGGAAGAGCTGGACGTATAAGGGGTAGGACTATGGATGATGATATGACAACAACTACACCGACAGAGGACACTACACCTCTAGAGGGGGATATTGTAGAGAATACAACTGGACTTGAACACCGTACGCTCGAAAACGTTATGGAGGATAACTTCTTCCGTTACTCCATGAGTGTAATTGTTGAGCGTGCACTACCTGATGTGCGTGATGGTCTTAAGCCGGTTCATCGGCGTATCCTCTATACAATGAACCGCGATGGACTGCGCGGCGGTTCAAAACACCGTAAAAGTGCAACGGTTGTAGGTGCCGTAATGGGTGACTTCCACCCTCATGGTGATACGGCAATCTATGATTCGATGGTTCGTTTGGCTCAGCCTTGGGCTTTACGTTACCCGCTTGTTGATGGACAAGGCAACTTCGGTTCTATGGATGGCGACCCGGCGGCGGCGATGCGTTACACCGAGGCGCGTATGACTCGTGCAGCCGATGAAATGATTGTTGATATCGATAAAGATACGATTGATTTTCGTGATAACTACGATGGTCGCTTGCAAGAGCCTATGGTATTGCCTGCTAAGCTGCCGAACTTATTGCTCAACGGTCAGATTGGTATTGCAGTGGGTATGGCGACAAATATTCCTCCGCATAACCTTGGAGAGTTAGTTGATGCTTCGATCGAACTCATCGATAACGAACACGCAACACTCGATGACCTACTGAAACACGTTAAAGGACCTGATTTCCCAACGGGCGCAGTTGTGTATGGTGGGGCTCCTATGAAGCAAGCTTATCAGACAGGTCGCGGGAGCGTCATGATTCGGGCAGTTGCTGATATTGTTGAAACCAAGAAGGGCCGTCATCAGATCGTTGTCACCGAAGTACCGTATGGTGTAAATAAGGCAACACTTATTGAAAAGATTGCTGAATTAGTTAAAGACAAGAAACTTAACGGGATTAGTGACCTACGCGACGAGAGTGCTCGCGGAACTGTTCGAGTTGTTATCGAACTCAAAAAAGACGCTTACCCAAAGAAGGTGCTTAACCAGCTCTACAAGCTAACCGCACTTCAAACCAGTTTTAATTTCAATATGTTGGCACTGATAGACGGTATTCAGCCGCGTATTCTTGGCCTACAGGAAATGCTTCAAGAATTTGTGAAGCATCGCCAGAAGGTAGTCCGCCGACGTACAGAATTTGAGCTTAAGAAGGCAAAAGAGCGTGCACATATTCTTGAAGGATACAAAATTGCTCTTGACCATATCGATGAAGTGATCAAGACCATTCGTGCGAGTAAGACACAAGACGAAGCTGAGAAGGCTTTGATCACAAAGTTTAATCTTAGCGAGATTCAAGCTAAAGCTATCCTGGCAATGCAGCTCCGTCGATTGACCGGTTTAGAGCGAGAGGCTATCGAGAATGAGCTTAAAGAACTTCTTGCACTGATTTCAAAGCTGGAGGGAATTCTGGCCGATGAAAAGGAAATCCTAAAGATTATTAAAACCGAACTGCTTGAAATGAAAGAGAAGTACGGGGATGATCGCCGCTCAAAGATGATCAATCATGAGCTCGGCAAGTTTAGTGACGAAGAGCTTATCCCCGAGGAGGAGTCCGTTATACTTCTTACAACAGAAAACTACATCAAGAGGACACTTCTTAGCGAATATCGTCGTCAAAATAGGGGCGGTAAGGGTAAGCGTGGCATGACAACTAAGGAAGAAGATGTCATCGATCAACTTGTGCCAGCCAATACACACGACTACCTGCTGTTCTTCACTAATAAGGGTAGAACGTTCCGCCTTAAGGCATATGAAGTTCCTGCCGCGAGCCTGGCCGCCAAAGGCGTTGCAGCCGTAAACTTGCTCCAGTTGCAGCCTGAAGAAAAAATCACCTCAATCATTCGTCATGGAAAAGACACAAGTGATGAGGGCTACCTCTTCATGGCGACCACGAAGGGGACGATCAAAAAGACACCGTTCAAGGACTATGCTAATATCCGTACGAACGGCCTTATCGCTATTCGGCTTGATGACAAAGATGAGCTGCGATGGATTAAAAAGACCTCTGGTAAGAACGATGTAATAATATCAACGTCTGCGGGTCAGGCAGTCCGGTTCAATGAAGAAGACGCGCGCCCTATGGGTAGGGCAGCCCGAGGTGTTCGTGGCGTTCGCCTTCGTCCGAATGATTCGGTTGTAGGTATGGACATAGTTTGCAATGATGCTCAGAATCTTCTAGTTATCAGTAGGAACGGATACGGTAAGATTACAAAAGCAAGTAATTTCCCAAGTCACAAGCGTGGAGGAGTGGGTATTAAAGCAGCTGTTGTGACAGCTAAGACGGGCCCTATCGTTGATGTTCGCACACTCGAGCCTGAGGCAAGTGAGCTCCTGATGATCTCAAATAATGGTCAAACGATTCGAGTTAGCCTTAAAGATATTCCGGTACTCGGTCGTACCACTCAAGGTGTTCGTGTGATGAGACTGGCCGACGGGGACGTTGTTTCTTCGCTTGGTTTGATGGCAGAACAGCCCCAGGATATTGAGGATAGTGTAGAATAGTAATATGTTGATATTTTCCCCTTATATCATTGCAATTCTCCTGGGGTGGATTGTTGCTCAGGGGGCAAAATACCTTATTGTGGCAGTTCGCCAGCGTCGTTTTGATCACATTCGCCAGTTATATTTGTCTGGCAATATGCCAAGTGCCCACAGCGCGACAGTGGTGGCACTCGTGGTCGTCGTGGCACTGCGTGATGGCTTAGAGAGTGGACTCTTTGCGGTTGCAGCTTTACTTGCCGGAATCGTCATGTACGATGCTGTAATGGTTCGACGATCCTCTGGGGAGCAGGGCGTGGCAATCCAGCAGCTTATTAAAGAGCAGAAAAGTTCGGTTTCTTTGCCTCGCGCAGCAAAGGGCCATACTCCTATGGAAGTGCTAGTGGGCGCGCTGCTCGGACTTATAATCGGTCTAGTTGTCTTTTTGGCTACAAAATAATCTAAATTACCCTTGACGATACCTAGATCAATAGAGTATGCTAAGTATCAGTCTGATCGCCCGTAGAGGCGATACGCAACACTGTGGAGTTGGGCAGATGATTTAAAGTGATCTTTAACAATTTAGTTGTGCAATATTTAGAAATTTGTTTTCAAATTTCTTGTATAGGTATATTGAGTATTTATACTGGATATACCTTATCATCGTCAGTCTATTTATAGACGTATCTGAAACTCAGATACATCTTTTATGGAGAGTTTGATCCTGGCTCAGGATGAACGCTGGCGGCGTGCCTAATACATGCAAGTCGTGCGGTAACAGAGGTAGCTTGCTACCTGCTGACGAGCGGCGGACGGCTGAGTAACGCGTGGGAACGTGCCCCAAAGTGAGGAATAACTGCCCGAAAGGGTAGCTAATGCCGCATATGATCTTCGGATTAAAGTATTTATACGCTTTGGGAGCGGCCCGCGTCCGATTAGGTTGTTGGTGAGGTAATGGCTCACCAAGCCGACGATCGGTAGCTGGTCTGAGAGGATGATCAGCCAGACTGGGACTGAGACACGGCCCAGACTCCTACGGGAGGCAGCAGTAAGGAATCTTCCACAATGGGGGCAACCCTGATGGAGCAACGCCGCGTGCAGGATGAAGGCCTTCGGGTTGTAAACTGCTTTTATAAGTGAAGAATATGACGGTAACTTATGAATAAGGATCGGCTAACTACGTGCCAGCAGCCGCGGTCATACGTAGGATCCGAGCGTTATCCGGAGTGACTGGGCGTAAAGAGTTGCGTAGGTGGTTAGTAAAGTGAATAGTGAAACCTGGTGGCTCAACCATACAGACTATTATTCAAACTCACTAACTCGAGAGTAGCAGAGGTAACTGGAATTTCTAGTGTAGGAGTGAAATCCGTAGATATTAGAAGGAACACCAATGGCGTAGGCAGGTTACTGGGCTATTTCTGACACTGAGGCACGAAAGCGTGGGGAGCGAACCGGATTAGATACCCGGGTAGTCCACGCCGTAAACGATGGATACTAGCTGTTGGAGGTATCGACCCCTTCAGTAGCGAAGCTAACGCGTTAAGTATCCCGCCTGTGGAGTACGGTCGCAAGACTAAAACATAAAGGAATTGACGGGGGACCGCACAAGCGGTGGATCGTGTTCTTTAATTCGATGATAAACGAAGAACCTTACCAGGGTTTGACATCCTTGGAATTTCTGTGAAAGCAGAGAGTGCTTTATTGAGCCAAGTGACAGGTGATGCATGGCCGTCGTCAGCTCGTGTCGTGAGATGTTTGGTTAAGTCCATCAACGAGCGCAACCCTTGTGAATAGTTGTATTTTTCTATTCAGACTGCCCCGGTAACGGGGAGGAAGGAGGGGATGATGTCAGGTCAGTATTTCCCTTACACCCTGGGCTAGAAACACGATACAATGGCCAGTACAATGCGCAGCAAAGCCGCGAGGTGGAGCAAATCGCATCAAAGCTGGTCCCAGTTCGGATTGGAGGCTGAAACTCGCCTCCATGAAGTCGGAATCGCTAGTAATCGCAAATCAGCAAGTTGCGGTGAATACGTTCCCGGTCCTTGTACACACCGCCCGTCAAACCATGAAAGTCACCAACACCCGAAGTCCGTTTCGGCGGCCTAAGGTGGGGGGGATGATTGGGGTTAAGTCGTAACAAGGTATCCGTACCGGAAGGTGCGGATGGATTACCTCCTTTCTAGGGAGAGTTATGCCACTCATACGAGTAATCTATGAGTGAAGCTAGGTCGGTCTTGTTACTTGTGCTGAGCTTACATAAGTAACGTTGTTCCTCTTAGGAACAAGACTAAGTTCAAAACCAGACGAAGCGATGATATGCACAACTAAGTTGTTAAAACCTAAAATAACCTCCGAGAACCGGAGGTTATTTTAGTAGGTGTACATTCCTTATCTTCCAGGAAAGAGCATGCTGAAGAACCAACCCAGAATAAGACTGTGGAGGTTAACCATGACAATAACGCCTATACCACAGGTGATGAAGGCCCAAAGCTTGTATCGATCGTAGCTCGCCACACCGCTGCCAAGGTTATCTGCGATCTGTTGGTGCCATTTTACGAAAGCAACGCCCGCAGCTAAAATAAGAAGGCCGATAAAGAATGATCCAAAGCTAAATTCATATGTCATGTATCAAATTATACTCTTGCTTGAAGAGTTAATCTACGGTAGAATATATTAAGTTCGCACTACTGTGGGGATATAGCTCAGTTGGCTAGAGCACCTGCTTTGCAAGCAGGGGGTCCAGGGTTCGAGTCCCTGTATCTCCACCATATGGGGTGAACCAGGCGAAAGTCTGGGACACTCCACCAAAGACTATTTTGTGTGAACAAACGCACCTTTTGAAGATCAATTCACATGCGGGCGCTTAGCTCAGTTGGCTAGAGCACCTCGTTTACACCGAGGGGGTCGGGGGTTCGAGCCCCTCAGCGCCCACCATGAATTGATATAAAGCAAGAAAGTATTTTCTGAACGTATGGGCGATTAGCTCAGCTGGTTAGAGCGCGTCACTGATAATGACGAGGTCGGAGGTTCAAGTCCCTCATCGCCCACCAGTTCAGAAAATGCTTTTTTGTTTTATAAACACCTTTTCATCTTGTGAGTAAAATCACCCCGAAAACTATTGCAAAAAACTCCTATGTCGAGTATAGTAAATACCAGTTAAGCGAATGTTCAAATGAACCTCTGGCGATGTGTGATAATTAGCAAATCGTAACAGAGGTGTTTTTTATCGCAAAAATAACAACAAATTACCACTTTACAAGTTGCGAGGCAAGGTGGTACGATAGCTGGAGCTTGAGTGCAGATATGATACATCGAAAGGTGTAAAAGAATGTGCTCTCAAGTGTGGAGAACGCAGGAAATTTAACAATTAGGCTGATAAAGTTAAAATTGACGGCCTAGTAGTTGTATTTAGCAATTACTAGTCAAGTCAATGCATAAAAAGGTACTCAAGGGCACAGTAGTGGATGCCTAGACGTATATTACCGATGAAGGACGTGGAAGACTGCGATAAGCTTCGGGTAGCTGTCAACAAGCTATTATCCGAAGATTTCCGAATGGGGAAACCCGGTATGAGTCATGTCATATCACCGTTACCTGAATATATAGGGTAATTGAGAGGGAACCGACTGAACTGAAACATCTTAGTAGGTCGAGGAAGAGAAAGTAAATAACGATTCCGAAAGTAGTGGCGAGCGAAATCGGAAGAGCCCAAACCTTACAAGTTTTTGTCTGTCAACTTGTTGATAGACAAATAAGCTGATAGGCGAATACTTATAAGGGGTTGTGAAATAACACAAGACCAGGTCAGAGTACTGAAGAGCAATCTTCAGGAATCTGACTTGCGATATCAGGCTATCAACTGATAGTAAGGTAAAAAATTAGCGTGGTTAGCAGAATAGTTTGAATGACTAGCCAAAGAACGTGAAAGCCGTGTATGCGAAAGCGACGCTGACCTTATATGTGTTTTTTCGAGTAGGGCGGGGCACGAGAAACCCTGTCTGAATCCGGCTGGACCACCAGCCAAGGCTAAATATAATATACGATCGATAGTGAACTAGTACAGCGATGGAAAGGTGAAAAGAACCCCGGGAGGGGAGTGAAATAGATCCTGAAACTCTGTGCCTACAAGGAGTCGGAGCATCTTCGGATGTGACGGCGTGCTTTTTGTAGAACGATCCAGCGAGTTAATTTCAAGTGCAAGGTTAAGTCAAGTGACGGAGCCACAGTGAAAGCGAGCCTGAATAGGGCGAATAAGTACTTGGGATTAGACCCGAAACCGGGTGACCTAACCATGGGCAGGCTGAAGCTACTGTAATAGGTAGTGAAGGGCCGAACCGTAGAGCGCAGCAAAGCTCCCGGATGACCTGTGGTTAGCGGTGAAATGCCAATCGAACTCGGAGATAGCTGGTTCTCCTCGAAATAGCTTTAGGGCTAGCGTCGTGTGGTAGCACATGGGGGTAGAGCTCTGTAAAGGACTGGGGCTGGCAACGGTACCCACCCTTAACAAACTACGAATACCATGTGTGGAATCACGGCAGTTAGAACGGCGGGGCTAAGCTCGTCGCTCAAAAGGGAAACAGCCCAGACCATCGTCTAAGGTCCCTAAATTAACACTCAGTGGGAAACAAGGTGAGATTTCTTAAACAGCTAGGATGTTGGCTTAGAAGCAGCCATTCATTTAAAGAGTGCGTAACAGCTCACTAGTCAAGAGATCTTGCGTGGAAAATGTAACGGGGCTAAAGTGTTATACCGAAGACATGGATTGTACGTTTACGTACAGTGGTAGAGGAGCGTTCCTATCAGCGGTGAAGCAGGACTGGAAAGTACTGTGGAGCGGTAGGAAGTGAGAATGCTGGAATGAGTAACCATAAGATAGGTGAGAATCCTGTCGGCCGTAAGAGCAAGGTTTCCTGAGCCATGGTAATCATCTCAGGGTTAGTCGGGCCTAAGCCGAGGCGCTAAGCGTAGGCGATGGACATCAGGTTAATATTCCTGAACCGGTTAAGTTTTGTACACTGTTCACGGGGAAGTAGTCGAAGCGGATTCATGGTATGTATCCGTCCAACTCAGCGGGAACGCGAGAGGAGTGAAAGTGATCCTTCGGGATTACGATTTTGATCAAAGCCCTGGCTAGAAAAGCAGGTGTACGCGTGAATTTAGCCGCCCGTACCGCAAACCAACACAGGTGCTCGAGTCGAGTAGACTCAGGCTTACGAGAGACCCTTCGCTAAGGAACTCGGCAATACAGCGACCGTAACTTCGGGATAAGGTCTGCCCCCACTTCGGTGGATATGAGCCGCGTTCACTCTAGCAAAGGTGGTTAAAACGTGCAATGTAACGATTGCACATGAGTACGCTCGGTATTTCTTTATAGAAATATCAAGTGAACAAATCCTTTTATGAACCACAACTTTGTCTGAGATAGACTGAATCATGATTGATTTACGCTTTTTGAACGCGAATCTCTCGCATCTAACGATGTGGGGGCCGCAGCAAAAGAGCCCACGGAACTGTTTACCAAAAACACAGGTCTCTGC
>DASSDB010000008.1 GCA_035697325.1 Candidatus Saccharimonadales bacterium | reverse complement strand
GGACTGATGGGGATAGTGGATGGCACCCGGAAAGCCCTCATGCTGCCCTAGCAAGCTTCATTGAAGCGTTTTCAGGTACTCTGATATACCGAGACCCCCCAGAGGCACCTTATAGGCCATCCTCGAAGGAGCTAAAGCAGTTGGGACGGCCCACCAGGAAAAAGTCAACCAGATAGCACGAAAAAAGCCGTGAGCATTGCTCACGGCCTTTCCGTATCTTGGCAGATATTGAATTTTAGACTATCCCGCTGATGGCCGTCCCCCGGAATGCACATCAGTGAAAAAACCCTAACACAACCGCTCTAAGCTGTCAAATCACTCATCCCGACTGCGCTTGATTCCACTAGCTCCCAAGATTTTATCAACATCCTCTTTCAAGTCATCTACACGGAATTCGAGCTTATCAATGCGGGAATGTATCCTACTGACTGGCCGAATAATTAAGATGACTCCATTCACAAGCCCTATTAAGATGGCCAGTTCAGCTACACCCATTAATCAGCGTCCCCATCGTTTAGAGCAGTGTCAGCAAGGTTAGGCAACGTGAGTCGTTCCCCTTTCTTGAACTTCAAGCGCAAAGAGGCTCCTGAGACCTGGTCGGTAATAGGGGTTGTCGCGTCTAGGGCAGCAAAGACCGTGGGTGAAAGGACGATAATGTCACGGCGAATGCGTCCCGTTGTGTCGGTATAAACAGCACTACGAGGGGTGAGATTTCCCGGAATTTTATACTTCTCAGCCGGGGTAACGATGCCGCCTACACCGGGGTTTACTGCCTCAACATTGCTTTCATCTCGCTGGGCTGCAAACGTACTTCCGTCGTCGGCTACATAGCGAAAAAACTTAATTGAACCTGCCATAAAAACTACTCCGAAAAAACAACTTGAAACTTTATCGTACCCGCTGATTAGGATGATGGCCCATCAGGGATAAAACTCAGGCTGCCGGGACCGTTTACCTGGCAAGTCCCCCCATGAGTGAAACTGTCAACACTAGTGAAAAACCTGCCCGGTCTGCCCCCCTCTGGCACTGCGGGACCAGTGAATTCCCTTTGAGGTGGTTCATCGGGAAAACCTCTCAGTTGAGCGAAAGAGGCCGGGACATTATTGCAAAAAGGATTATTGCCAGGGTCGGAAAAGCTTACCGTGAACGTCCAAACCCCCGTACCTGGCAAATCCACATCCTCCGCAAAATCTCGAGGGTCAGAGCTTGGGTCAGGCGCACTTGATGCGGGAAATTCCTGCCCGCCACCATCACCATCACCAGCAGCAGGTGTAGGGTATTCTGACTCATTTTCTGTCTCATCCGAAGTATCAGTTGGGTTTGAAACTGTATAGACTACCGGGTTAACCAGATACCAAGATTCCAGTCTAAAAAGGAATGAACACGGGATGTCGGCTTTGAACTTAAAGACATCAGGAAAAGGGGACGCGACCGGAAAGGCGGAATAGGCTTGAGCAGGATTGTCAGGGGTAAGCTCACCGCCAGTAAATTGCTCAACGAGCCACTCAATGGCAGGCGCCGTGAGGTTTTCAACACCTTCGACGGCATTAACAATAAGTCCTGGAATTCCAATTCCCTCATCCAAACTCGACAACTCCCCTAGTGCTAACTGTCCATACTTTTGGACAATACTCGATAGCAGCCAGATGTTTTCTTGAGCGTTGTGATATTCCCAAATGGAATTATTAATATGCTCAAAAACTCTTTGCTTGACGAACTTGACCCCCAGACTAGCAATAACAGATGAACCCTTAAAAGTCGTGAGGTAGCCCCAATGCGTGTTCTCTGGAAGCGTCTTATAGTTAACACTTCTTGACGCATCGTAATTAGTGATTTCCAGTGTTAAGCGGTTTAGGTAAGCGTTGTGCTCGACTTCGGATAAACGGATGCTCCCTTGCTCTGAGTACTGGACTTCTCTGTAGCGCTTCTGAAAGTCTCTGATATTCAGGCCGGTAGCCATCCGCTGTAGAACTCCTGCTGAACCAATGAAGCGATACAGCCACCCTAACTAGTTAGCGCTGGCCCTGTCAACCGTACGATACACATATCTTTATATACAGTACGGTTGACAAGATACTACGACCTATATTATTACTATTTATTGTAGATAGATATCTACGACACAAACATATCTTGGCAGGATACATATATGGCATTGAAATTTTTTGAACCAGAAGAATCTAATAGCAACGGTAGTTTAGATTTCTTGAACGACTGGTTAGTTGAAAACCCTAAGAATAAGCAAGTTCAGTTTCTAATCACAGAAGTTAAACGTGCTCAGTCTAATAAAGGGTTTATTGTTTCTACTGAGAAGTTCAATGTGTTTCTTTGGAAGAATGCAAAATTAACAAAGATGTTAATTGAAGCTTTAGACCATTACATAAACGAATCAAGATTCGGTTATGAACTTTACGTAGTCCTCAAGAAACCAACTAAAGCAGACTTTTCTATAGCTGCAAATGATGAATCAAGGATTACTTGGTTCACATCAAAAAACGGGTATACCACTTCGGAAGAGAATGCTACCTCTCAAGAAGAAGTGGAGATTACAGGAAATCCATTAATTCCAGCTATCCCATAGTCCCCCCTATAGGGCCATACTGCGACCTGCCCTCTAGTAGGGGGACTGATGGGGATAGTGGATGGCACCCGGAAAGCCCTCATGCTGCCCTAGCAAGCTTCATTGAAGCGTTTTCAGGTACTCTGATATACCGAGACCCCCCAGAGGCACCTTATAGGCCATCCTCGAAGGAGCTAAAGCAGT
>DASSDB010000007.1 GCA_035697325.1 Candidatus Saccharimonadales bacterium | reverse complement strand
TATACGATTTTTGTCAAACAATTATTTAAAAAAATGTTTACGGAATCTGTAACTAGGACCTTTTGTGATGAGCAATGCCGTCTTTGAAGATCCAGTGGCTCATTGGGATCACTGGATATAGCCGTCGAAAAAAAAAAAAACATAAACATATTTAAAAATTTGAAGACCAAAGAAATTAATATACGTCAATTCCATCATAACAATTTTCCACCGCGACTATAATTGCAATTTGTTTAACCCTCATTTCCATTAATATAATACAATACTCTATCTCTTGGAACCATCCGTGTGTCCGTAGCTCATTCCGTTCCCGAGTTAGGCTAATTTCGAAAGTTTATCTGAATGAGGCGTGCCGAAAAGCTAATTAAAAATTCAAATCGGTAGGGGGTAAGTGAATAACTTTTTCATCGAGACACCTGCCCGGTTTTAAATAACGGATATGCGTTTACGATGCCCCCAGTCACGCGCGCACAATTTTTTTTTCGATTTGGACGATGTTTAAAAAAAAATTACATAAAAATTGTAGCATGAGTCACTCGAGATTGGAGCTATCTAGCGAGGCGAGGAAATTGGGACACCTTGTGTCGTGTATAATGGACGAGGGTGCCGGAGCTGACGCCTCGAGGTGAAGATTTGGAGACTGCCTGTGCGGTGCAGAAGGGGTGTGCGCGTTGGAGCTATCTTGGATTATTTGCAATAACTATGTGGGATTATTTGCAACAAGTCTCGTATATCGTGGCTGCTGTGCAGTCGTGATGGATAATGTTGATACCACCCCTCCAGACATGGAGAAGGTGGTCAAAGTCTGGGGTTCACTCACGTCCGTCGGATGGGGACGTTAAATGGGGGTCCCGGGAGCAGGATGGGGGTCTATTCACACGCCTGCCTCGTTATCCTCTCAACATTGGTCGGAAAGAGAAGGCGGGTCATCGCCGGTGTTCATCCGTGATCAAAGAAAACCGGACAAGGTTCTATGTGAGAAACACACACTTCCTAACCCTTGATTAACTGTACAATACACTACACTATACTATACTATCTACTCGAGGCGAGAAATTGGTGACCCCTTGTGCCGTGTATAATGAATGAGAGCGCTGGAGCTGTCGCCTCGAGGCGAAGATTTGGAGATTGCTTGTGCCGTGGAGATTACCTCGAGAACGCTGGAATTGTCGCCTCGAGGCGAACCATTGGAGACTGCTTGTGCCGTGGAGAAGGTTGGAGAGCGTTGGAGCTCTCGCCTCGAGTCGAATATTTGGGGACTCGAGATTATACGATTTTTGTCAAACAATTATTTAAAAAAATGTTTACGGAATCTGTAACTAGGACCTTTTGTGATGAGCAATGCCGTCTTTGAAGATCCAGTGGCTCATTGGGATCACTGGATATAGCCGTCGAAAAAAAAAAAAAC
>DASSDB010000006.1 GCA_035697325.1 Candidatus Saccharimonadales bacterium | reverse complement strand
AAAAGAGATGCCGAGATACGAGAAGAACCTACGCCGGGCTGGATTCGCTGCTCGTCTTGCGGCGGGCTGCCAGCACACCCACACCCGCCAGCGCTCCCGCCAGAAGCAGGAAAATGACCAGGGGGAATGCAAAACCGCGTTGGAGCTGCGAGGCCCAGATCAGCGCAATACTCGAGACACCGCCGAGCAGGTACGCCCAACGGCCGTAGGCCTTCGTCTTGTGCGTCTGGACTGCGCGCGTACTCTGGTACGCCCGACGAACACACAGCGCTCCCGCCATAGCCGCCACGATCAGTGCGATCAAGTAGGTCATGGATTTCTCCGATCTCGAAGGATGGTTCCCTACAACCTTACAACAAAGGAATAATCTGTCAATATCCCCCTATTATTAAATCGATCTAAAATTTTGATCAGTTTGGTATTTACACCCTCTATTTATTTGGTATACTGCTTATGTCTACACTTAGTCTTATATTACGGGAACGTGCTAATGGTATCGTTTTAGTGATACTATCCACTATTCGGAATGGGCAGCAATTGCGTAATGCAGTGGATAGTACCCCTGCTAGGTGTAGACACCCTGCGCAATAGCTGTCCTCACGGATTCTGCTTGCATGATTCTACGGGGGTTTGATTGTGCAGGCACGTGTAAATTTACGAAGCACTCGATGATTTTCATCGGTGTTTTTGTTTGATGCCAAAAACCAGAGGAAGGACAAAACACTTATGGCACGACTACCAACACCAGGCCAAGACAACGGAGCGTGGGGCGAATTATTAAATAATTATTTACTTCAAGAGCATACTGCTGACGGTACGCTAAAGATACGGGATGACGGTACACTCGCAGCCTATTACCAAAAGCCAGCAAATGGTATTCCTGTAAGTGATCTCTCTACGGGCGTGCAAACCAGCCTCAACAAGGCTTCCTTCGCCCTCAACGTAAAAGATTTTGGCGCACTTGGCAATGGTGTTCACGACGATACCTCTGCCATTCAAGCAGCCTTAAATAACCTTCCTGCCGCTGGCGGTACTGTTTTTGTACCAGCAGGAACATATGTCATTTCATCACCGATTCAGCTTGGTGAGGGAGCGCGACTCATGGGCGCAGGGGCCGGCACTGTGCTGCGTGTCGCTGCTTCCGCTTCGGGTATAGATGTTATTAAAATCGGGAACGGAGGTGCAACAGTCAGTTTTGCCGGTGTTTCCAACCTTAAAATTTCATCAGATGGTCAAAAAAGCGCAGGCGCAGCTATCGTACTTAACAAAGCTTATCGGATATGGCTGGAGCGGTATCGTACAGGGCGTTCGCTGGGTAGGCGGTAAAGTATTCCATAACGGGCTCGCCGGTTTTCGTCTTGCGGGCGGGCAAGATGTACATATTTCTGATTGTGATATTATCGCCAACTCTCAAACCGTATCAGCAGCGCGTCACGGCGTAGAAGTAGGTGGTGATGTGAGCGAGTTTTCTGTCATGGGGTGTAGGATTGGCGGAGGTTTTCAGCAAGGCGACACCCAAGGCTATGCCATTCATATTGACCCTGGCACATCTGATCATTATCGAATTATCGGTAATGATTGTCACGGAAATAATAACACCCCTAAAATCGACGATAACGGCACAGGGGCAAACAAACTTGTCGTAAATAACCTTACCGCGTGACTTCGTTGACAAAGAAAAAAAGGTTCCTTATAACTAGATAGGCCGTCCGGACTTTCGGGCGGAGTACCGAGCTACCAAGGCTCGGTTTTGACATGTTAGGAAGACTTTCGAACAGGAGAGACTACCGTGTCGTCGATCTGGAAAGGACGAATAAAAAGTGGCCTGTTGTGGGTTGTCATTACGCTGATAGGATTGATCTTTTCAGCGGTGTGCGCCGTATGTACGCGAGATAGCTTACTCACACCGCCATCGCCACCAAGCATCACGGCACCTACTCTTGCGGAGCTTGACGAAGCGATTTTGGGTGCTCAAGTGTACCTCGATGGGCTCTACAAGCCCCTTGATGAAGGGGAAGCGGTTCAAAGTGAATATTACGGTATTCCGCTCAGGGTGTTTTTTCCGCAGGAGAACCGCCGGTCACTCCTGGGGGAAGATTCGAGCTCGACAATCGAGGCCGAGGAGAGTGGCTATGCTGACGAAAGCTACCGGGTTTCGTTTGACGACGGAGCGTTCACTGCCATGGTACACATCGCCTGGCAGCCAGGAGGAGAATTCGACCTTACTCTCACGCCACATGATGTGAAACGGCAAGCGGTGGTGTGGCTAGGGCCAACACGACTCGGCACCTACAAAAACTCCGTTTTGCTTGTTTCTTCTACGGTATTTCACGGGCATGCCGCTTCAAGTCTCGCCTCGCTTCGGTATACCGTACGTCATGCCACCCAGCAGGCATACATGTACTGGACCGCACGAGGCGATGCTAAAAAAGCCGGTGCGCTGCTCCATTTTTTGACTTCCGAAGGGTATGCTCCTGAACGTGACGTCAGGGCGGTGTTGTTTAGGCGTGCTACATCTCAAGAGAGCACACTACCGCTAGACCAGACAGCATACCAAGACTGCGAGCACCTGCCTGACGCGAATCCACTAGCTTACCCGTACCATAGCAAGGCGTGCAAAGCTCTGTGGGCTTACCTCGATGCCGGAGCGCGCGATCCGTTCCTCCAGGCAACATATGCGCTTCAGGTTCTGCAAAAATACCAGGACCCTAGCCATGCGTACGAGCAGTCGCCCTTCAAAGATTTGTGGCTTCAGGCAGACACACCCAAAGCTGCCGCCGAGCTCCTCCGCAGACAATGGGGACGCACCGGAAATGGAATTCCGTCGTGCACTCCTTTTGACTGCATCGACGTTGCTAGCGGAATCAGGACTTTTGTATATGGAGCGCTTGAGGCAGAGCTTGGTTATCGCTACGGCGACCAGACAGCTCTACGCTTTGCCGATGCCGCTGCCCATTTTACCCTGGCCGTTCAGATCACCGATGGTATCGTGAGGATGCCTCAGGGTAACGCGTACCGCCCCGTACAGAACGGCTCATTCCCGGTATACTGGGATACAAATGGAAAGTTTGCGCCGCCTAAAGGGTCATTCCTCAGTGGCGTCACCATGGCTCTCATCGGCGAGGCTTCTATGCCCGCTGAGTACGTTGGCATCGCACCATCAAATAGCGAAACAACGTTTGACGCCTGGGCCTTCCTCGTGCGGTACCGGTGCCTCAAGTATCACACCGGATGTCTTCTTTAACATGAACAGGCAAAGCGCCACCCCGCGCTTTGCCTGTTCTACAAAAATCACCTCATCTCTTTCCAAGGATATACTGGCTCATCCAGGCGTACATCACAATTCCGGCGGCGACACCCACGTTTACCGAGCGCGTACTGCCGAACTGCTCAATTTTTACCATCATTTCAGCTTCTTTGCACATGGCTCGGCTTACGCCCGGGCCTTCACCTCCAAACACCAGCACGGCATGCTCGGGAAGCACCACCTTCGATAGATCCTGCGCGCCTTCGAGATTATCCACGACAACGATACGCCTGCCTCCAATTGCCGTCTTAAACTCCTCGATAGTTCTATGGTGATGTATGGTGAGATATCTATCAGTTACCATGGCACCTCGGCGATTCCAGTGGCGCTTACCAATAACATGAACGGCGGCAGCGTTAAATGCGTTAGCTGTTCGAACAATGGTACCGATATTAAGGTCGTGCTGCCAATTTTCAATAGCAACATGAAGGTCGGTGCGCTTCATATCAAGATCAGCCTTTATAGCTTCAACTGTCCAGTAACGATATTTATCTTCAACATTGCGTGTATCTCCTTTTTCGAGGAGCTCTGGATCGTAACGCGGGTCATCTGGCCATGGTTTTGGGTACGGTTTAGCACCTATGAGTCTGATGTTCATATGTCTCTCATTATAGGCTACACGTCAACAGCTTTATGCTTATGCCTATATTGACATAAATTATAAATAATAATATGTGTTCCGTTGCAATGAGGAGGTTACGTGAAAATCACGCTTGAGTTCGTGGCCAACGATGCACTGGATGAGCGTGTTCCGGTGAAAACCGGAGAATCGTTCATCTACAAGCATGGTCACCTCGCGACTGCGGTTTTCGACTTCGGACAAGACAAGGATCCTGGAAGTATCGTTGCTTCCGACGGCCCGACTCTGCCCGAATGGGCGTCGGCCGCGATGGCCCGTTCCTGCGAGATTCAATTCGAAGGGGTGTCGTGGGCCAGCCCGAGGCTGTCCTGGGACGACGTACAACTGATGGGGTCGATCTCGCCCTCAAGGCTATATCGACAACCAGCCAGGGAACGCCGGCTGGCCGACTGCTCTATATCTAACGTGGTGTATAATTTTACTCATGACGCATCACAAAAAGCCAGCTTTAAAAAGCCTTGACGAACGAATCATCAATTTTTTCAAAAACACCTACCTCCCTCTCGCCCGCGTTGCGCTCTTTATTGTCTTTTTTTGGTTCGGGTTTATTAAGTTAACTGGCCTCAGCCCCGCCGGACCGCTTGCCGAGGCATTAACCGTGCGTACTGTAGGGCCAGAACTTTTCGGCCCGCTTTTCACTACTCTCGCCTTTATCGAGTGTTTGATCGGAATCCTATTTTTAATCCCAAAGGCAGTACGAGTCGTCATTCCGTTACTGCTTCTTCATATAATTATCGTCTGCGGCCCCTTGGTACTGGTGCCCGAGCTAACTTGGCAAGCCCCCTTCATTCCAACACTAGAAGGCCAATACATCATCAAGAATGTCGCTATAGTGGCGCTCGCCTTTGGCGTCGCGGCAAATACCAGCCCTCTTGCCATTCATAAAGGAGAAAAATAATTATGCAGCTTAATCTAAATCAACTGGATACATCCGTGCGTCCTCAAGATGATTTTTTTCACTACGTTAACAATGCCTGGCTCAAAGAAAATCCTATTCCCGCAAGTGAAGTGCGATGGGGTATCTTTGATGTCCTTCGCGATGAAGCCGAAAAGGCAATGCGGCACCTGTTTACCTCTCTCGAAAACACGCCAGACATTGCTAAAAATAGTATCGAACAACAAGCACGAGACTTTTACATTGCCGGCATGCAGTATGATACCAATGGCGCAAAGAACCTCTCCGTCTTAAAGCAGCTCCTCGCCTCCGTGAATGACATCGCATCACCCCGAGATCTCTCTCATTTTTTTGGCACCATGCATGCAATTGACATCAACGTTCCATGGTATATGTGGATTGATTCCGATCACGACGATAGCTCAAGGCACATCTTTCACCTTCATCAGCCCAGCCTTACACTCCCCGACCGCGACTATTACCTTGATGATGCCGAACCCATGAAGAAAATTCGTGACGCATACAAGATATTCTTAAAACAAGTTCATCAAGAATTCCCCGATCTCGCCGCCTCTAGTGACGACCTATGGGAAACAATTATTACATTTGAAACCAATATTGCACAGAAAAATCGCACCTCGAGTGCACTTCGTGATGTAGAAGGTAACTTTAATCGTGTTGGTTACACTGATCTTCAAGCAAATTACCCTTACATAGATTGGGCCGCTTATGCCAACGGCCTCGGCTGGCTTCCTCAAGAGGATTTAAGCATCGATCAGCCCGAGGTCCTCGCCTTCATAAACTCTCTCATTGATACCGTACCCTTGGATACCTGGAAAACCTACCTTAAATGGCGCCTTATTACCGCATGTATGAGCAAAGTTAACGAAAAGTACGCAAAGCTCCATTTTTCGTTCTTTGGAAAAGTGCTTTCTGGAGCGACCGAAATGAAACCGCTATGGAAACGTGTGGTGCGTGCCGCCGATGCCTGTATTGGCCAGGCGACGGGTCAATTATATGCAGAGCGCTATTTTCCTGAATCATCCAAACAGACTGTCCTTGAACTTGTAGAAGAGGTGCGCGATGCGTACAGCGAGCGGATCGACGCGCTGGATTGGATGAGTGACTCAACTAAGAAGTACGCCAAAAAGAAACTCGAAAATATGAAGGTACTTATCGGCTACCCAGACAAGTGGCGCGACTTCTCAGAACTTACCGTAACGCCCGATTCGTATTTGCAAAATATTATTGAAGCCAGCAAGTTTGAGACTCAATACTGGCTGAAAAAACTTCACCAGCCAACTTCGCGCGAAGATTGGTTTATGAACCCACAAACGGTCAATGCCTACAATGACCCCACCCGACTTGTTATTTGCTTCCCCGCTGCGATCCTTCAAGCACCATTTTTCGATCCGCTCGCCCCTATTGCGACAAATATGGCGGGTATCGGAAGTGTCATTGGCCATGAGCTTACTCACGGGTTCGATGACCAAGGCTACCAATTCGATGCTAATGGCAACGTAAAAGCATGGCAAACCGAGGAGGAGCGCGACGCTTTTGCCAAGCGAGCACAAGTTATTATTGATCAGGCAAACAACTTCCAGGTTCTTCCTGATCTTAACTTAAAAGGTGAACTCGTAATTGGAGAAAGCATTGCGGATCTTGGCGGTATAGAAATCGCCCTTCATGCACTTAAAAAGAGCCTTGGTACCGATATTTCATCAAAGCCCGAGGGCTTCTCGTATTCGCACTTGGAGCTCTTTTTCTTTAATTGCGCCTTTATTGAATGTTCGAATATTCGTGATGAAAAATTGCGTGAATATACGCTTACCGATTGGCATCCTGCTTCAATTTTTCGCGTCAATGGCATGCTACAACACGTCGATGACTTCGTTGAGGTATTCAGAGTGACGGAGCATGATGCCCTCTACAGATCGCCCGACATGCGGGCACGTATTTGGTAAGTTGCATATCATTCTTCTATTCGTAATATACTAGAAGGTGTTACGTTTCCTCGCTCTAAGGAGCTGCCATGCGCGTAAGGGATAAAGAAGCTCGTAAAGCTTGGCGTCGGCAAGCTGAGGGTGCAGAAAGTGGCCCTCCCGGGTACGAGCGCGAACTGATGCTGGCGTACTTGAATGCTGCCGAAAAGTGGGCCGAGGTAATCGAGGAGAGCTGGGACTGGAATGCGGATGACACCTCTTTCGCGGAGGCCGCACAAACAACCTACAACTCACTCATGAGCAGCATCCCTAGTACCGAGTTTGGCGGAAAGGTCTGCAATCTTTTTGTCAACTATTTGGCCGAAACGTGGGAGTTCGGCGATCGCCTCAGAAGCTGGTACAGGAAAAGCACTCGAGAGTAACACCATCGGTTTACAGTTAAGGATCGTGCCTATAAATCCTTAACTGTAAACCAACTACACCGATTTACCAATGAAAAAACCAGATACACTCATCTGGTTTTTTCATTGGTACGCGAGAGAGGACTTGAACCTCCACATCCCAAAGGACACTAGCACCTGAAGCTAGCGCGTCTACCATTCCGCCACTCGCGCGTGTACTTCTGTTATGATACAGAGTTTTAAAGAGACGCGCAAGGGGAGCTCTTAGGCATACAGCGAGTAGTTCGCAAAGCGAGCCGTATCGTAATCCTTGCGGAGCATCGCTACAAGCTGACGTACTTCAACTTCTTGCTTGACGCCTGGATTTAAAATACCGTATGGGTCGAACGCTGCTTTGATATCCGCATAGAGTTCCTTTACGTCGTCATCGAGCTGCGCATAGGCAAAGCGAGCTTTCAATCTTCCTTCGCCGCCTTCAGCAACAAAGCATCCGTTATGGTACGCAACGAGCGCCGCGTATTCATCGACAAGCTTCAGAATCTTCTGCCTATCACTCACCTTATGCATATAAAGAATCGGGCGCGTATAAATAATACCCGTTAGCATATCAACATGGAGCGGAAGCTCGACATGGTATTTGAGCGCTAGCGCTTCTAATGCTTTCGAAAACTCTTCTAAACGTTCGCCGGGAACATACGCACCGTCGAGCAGTGGTGGAGCTGAAGCTCCTGTTTTATTCGGCATAACAAGTGCATTTGTCACTTCCCGTGCGGCAAGTAACGTAGCTCCATCTTCGCCCTCAGCAACAATCACGTTCGCTTCGGTACGGCCGAGCATTTTCTCTGCTTTTTTAAGCTTCTTCCGGCGATTATGATCACTAAAATCATTGAAACCAATTATCACAACACCACCCATTGCACCCTCTGAAAGAAAACCGTATCGCTTTCCTGCCGATGCCGCAATATCAAACAAGTCACCATCAAAATACTCAAGAAGGGCTGGTTCAAGCTGGCGTAACTCATCGATACTATCGCGCGCGGCTTCTTTGGTAGGAAAGGCTGCCACAAGGACTCCAAGATGCATACTCGTGAAATCGGCCCGAATGATCATCTCCGAGATAATACCCAATGTTCCCTGAGAGCCAACGAGAAGCGGTGCGAGGTCAAACGATCCATCGCGCTGCTTTACTTTGGCGATCGCACTGTACCCCGAGGCATCGTACCCATCTGTCCCTATCTTCTCTTCAATAAGTTGCTTGTTATCTTCAATAAGGTTATCGACAGTTCGGTATATCTCCCCCTCGAATGTCTGGAGACCCTTCCGGCGGGCAAGTTCGCGCTTTGAGATACGCTCCGTTTGGAGTACGTCTCCGTTCGCAAGTACCACTTCAAGCTGATAAGCCCATGTGTGCATGTCGCCATATTGGCCCGAGAGGAGCCCCGATGCGTTACTTGCTATAATCCCCCCAATTGAAGAATAGAGCGCAGAAGGCGGAAGAGCAGGAATTGCCAGTCCATGAAGGGCGAGCGCATCATTAAGTGACTTGGCATTAAGGCCCGGCTGGATGCGAATAAGTTTTTGCTTGGGATCAAATTCGAGAAGTTTATTCATGTGAGCTGTCGTCACAAGTACGGCACCCTTTCCAATTGCACCGCCGGTCTCATCGGTGCCATATCCACGTGCCGTGAGCGGCAACACGTGCCCTTTTTCTGCTAGCTGCCAGGAAAATCGAGCTACTTTTCGAATATCGTTCGTCACGCGCGGATATATAACCATCTCCGGCTTTAGTTCCAAGATGCTCGCGTCGTGACTCATGGCGTTAAGGATCGCGGGATGCACTGAAATCTCACCCGTGATATGCTCTTGCAAATATTCAGCAACCTTACTCATTACTATTCCCTCATCTACCCCTTACATGCATTGCTTTCATGATACCACAAGCGCTTTAAATTAACAGCTTTTCATCAAGAAATAATCTGTTATAATGAGAAATACCAATTTTTATGCGCGAGTGGTGGAATTGGTAGACACGCATGCCTTAGGAGCATGTGCCTTCGGGCGTGAAGGTTCAAGTCCTTTCTCGCGCACCAAGGTCTGATTCAATTTATTCCAGATAGAAAGGTTCCATATTTTATGGAGCTTTTTTATAATAATCTCCTATCTGTTGGGACATGTTCCATGGCTCTCTCGCTTATATCTGTCTTTGCAGGATTAAATACCCCATGTTACTCTTGGTAAGGCTCATTCTTGAGAGGAGAAGCAATGTTGTCCTCATATGATCTGGCGATCTTAGAGGGTATTTGTGAAACCAGCCGAGCGCTTAGGCCCCGCGATTGGCATGCGGTGACAATCTATGATGACGGCGAGCTAATGACTTCGTTGACCGAAGACTACAACTACGTGAAAATTACTTTACGCGGCCCTAGAAAACGTCAATTTGACGATTGGCTTGCAGCTTGCGCAGACCGTTGCGAGCCAGCAGACCAGCCACGCAGCAAGCGCCGATTGCCACATCTCGATGATCAAATCATTCTTCCAGCCCTCAGTGATAAAGCTATAGGTCAAGAACACCTTTGACATGGTTACATGGCCACCCCGGTGCTCGCGTCTTCGGACGCCGGCACCGGGCCTATCCCGAGATTTAGCTAAACTGAAGCATCGGGATAGGCGAAAGGGATGGCAATCCGTTTTTAAGCTGCGAAGCTACCAGCTAGACATTTACTATGGAATATTCGGGAGATCATTCGAGCTCCTTTTTATCGGCATTAGCCAGCAGCTCACGAATATCCTCATCTACATCATCCGGAAAAGTTATCTTAACGTCTGCTATGGTGCACTATGATTTTATATGAGCAAACAGCGTTCCGACTTGGGACGCTTTTTGCTCACCTGGCTTTGTATACGCATTGTCCGAGCACTCCCCTCTCTACACACAACTCGCACCCCATTGAATGACCTTTAATTTATATTTATAATAATTATTGATCACTCACCGAGAGGAGCGGCAATGTCAGAGCCCATCTATGAGGGTGTTTCGTGGGATGAGCTTCACGCTTCGTTCCGCTACGACAAAGTGTGGGTTGAGCTCACTCCCACAGATGGAAGTAAGTCTGTCCTGATCAACGTAACAAACATGGGTCGTTTCCGTAGTGGCTCCACATTCTTCGTGGAGGCGCGGACTCAAGACGGCGGAGCAATCAAGCTCAGGGGGCGCTGCCCCCTCCGTACAGCCCAGCCGGCTACATTCGAGCTCGGATAGTAAAGGCCGTAGGGATGTGGAGTACTTCCATATCCCTACGGCTCGCATAATTGAGAAATAATATTTTTTCGTTCTCGCCCATCGCATTTCGCAGATGGGCGAGAACCATTTGTGATTACGAACCACAAGCACCGAGATGCTTCACGGCACGTACAGCATTAACTGCTTGCACCAGCCGCTCACGTGTGAGCTGCCCTTGGTTGACCGCCTCAACTGTCGCCGCTGTCACAGAACCATACTCGCTCACCGATACACCCGAGGTGCCGTAGAGAAGCATATCCGCTCCTGCCTTGAGCGCGGCCACCACTGCTTTTTGCGGAGAATAGCCGCTATCCAGGAGTGCCTTAGCCGACAGACTGTCGGTTATAATCATTCCCTTGAAGCCCAGCTGTTGCCGCAAATACTTCATGACTTCCGGCGAAATACTGGCGGGAAGATCTGTCAGACCCGGCACACTAGCATTTGCGGTCATTACTGCGGGCATACCGGCATCGATCGCAGCTTTGAACGGACGTACGCCCGCTTTTTGGAGCTGCTCCCATGGAAGCGTATGAGCTGGTCGGTCATCGGTGTTGCCAACCGTTCCACCCAATCCTGGGAAATGTTTCACCACTGGAGTCACGCCGGCATCTTGCAATCCGCGAGCAAACGCCAGGCCGGCCCGGGTCGTCTTAACGGGATCAATACCAAACGACCTATTGCCATCAGCATTCATACTGTTAGGTGCCGTAGCCTGAGCATCCAGATCAAGCACGGGAGCCAGATCCATAGTGACCCCTAGTTCCTTCATCTGGCCTCCTAGCACTCTTGACGTGCCTTGGATCTTTTCCGTCGACCAATGATCAGCCATCCAGCGCGCCGAGTTCAGTTTGCTCACCAAACCTGACAGACGCTGTACAGCGCCACCTTCTTGATCGGCCATCACCAAAGGCATGTCGCCCTTCGGTGCATGCTTCACAAGGTCGGCAATCTTCACACGGATATTCGACGGCGTTTTCCCAAACAAAAGGATACCGCCAGCCCCTGCCGCAACCGCCGACTCCCCGGCTGCAAGATCAGATTGATCGACAGGAACGACCACAACTTGTGCCGCAAGACGATCCAAGGTCCAGTCGCAGGGGGTGCTGGTGGTATCGTTACCGAGATTCTTGAGCATGCTACAACTGGCCGTACCAAACACCAACACGCTCACCATCAGCAAAACCAACGAAAAACGCACTGTGCGGCTCATTCTCTACCTTTCAGGATAGGTATTGCTTGCGTGCCCGAATATTATGACATGCATAGCAGAAACCGGCAATAACAGTATCCTTAGTGTGTTTGATATACTTTAGCTATGAACGTACGAATTATCAGCGGCTTATACGGTGGCCGAAAATTAGATGCGCCGGACAATAATCGGACTCATCCCATGAGCGAAAGAGTGCGTAATGCACTATTCAATAGCCTCGGCGATCAAATTACTGACGCAGAAGTATTGGATGCATTCGCCGGCACGGGCGCGCTTGGCCTTGAAGCGTTAAGCCGAGGCGCTAAGTATGCCACGTTCATTGAAAAGGATCGACTTGCACAAAAGATTTTAAATAAAAACATTGCTACTCTCGGAGTAGAAAACACAACAAAAACTATCGCAACCACCGTTCTTAATTGGACTAAGGGATATAACGGTGATGGATTTGATATAATATTTGCCGATCCGCCCTACCACGATCCTCAGTTTTCCACAGTCTCGGAGCTTTTTGGTCTATTAAAACCTGGCGGGACTATGATATTATCACACCCGGGTAGGGGTGAGGAACCAACCAAAAACGGAGTTGTTGTGGTGGACAATCGTAGTTATGGGAATGCTTTTCTCACCTTCTACCGCCGAGAGAACGTCTAAATTAGGCGTTTATTTTTATGGCTGAATTAGAAATTATAGAAAACAAATTTACTCTTCCTCTTGAGTGTGCAAGGCCTTCGTTTGATGTGCGAAAAGGCTGGAACGAAACGATTGCACGCAAGCTCGGTGAAGTAACGCGCATGCGCGAACATCCACGATTATCGCGCGCAGAAGCTGCGGCAAAGTGGCAGGAGTGGCATAACGAGACGCCAAGAAGTGTCTATACATTAGGACGACGAGCGTCCTTACTTGCACTGGCAAGTTTCAGCGAATCCGTTCTTGCCACAGATCAAGCAGTTGCTTCCCACAAGCTTGATTTCATTCAATATGCCGACCCCGGCAGAGATTATTTGACCGCATTCCTCCTAGCAGCACACCAGGATCTTCGTAGTTTCAGTGGCGCAACATGGGTAGAGCTTGACCCCGACGGCGACACTTCGACCCATCTCTATAGTTCTGTAGGCTATACTCGAATTTCAGAACCGCAAGAGCAGCCCATCCTTGTTCGACAGATGGATACCGACTAATTTTTTAACATAAAAAATACTTCTAAAATAACGCATTGCCGGCACAAGACTTCTATCCTGGCCGGCCATCGGCGTTGAGATCCATCTCTATCTCTAAGAAAGCTCTCCAGAAAGCACTACAGCCTTATACCATCCCAATGTCACAGCCTGAATAATTTCGGGTAGTAACTTATCACGGGTTTCGCGCGCTAGATGCCGCGTCCAACCCAATTTGCTAAATTCTTCGTACATCTCCATGGTGGCAACGCGCTGAAGTGTCTCTAAAAAAATGCCGTCGTACTTTTCTGTCTTGGCGCGCTTGTACATTTCGGCTGAAGGTGCGGCATCGTCAAAACGAATCGGCGCTATCGTAGTCGCTACACCCCATTCGAACATAAAATGGTTCGTAAATACCCCACGTGCACCCCAGTACTCCCAGTTTTTTGAGAGTGTATCACGGCGACTGCTTCCGCGAATAACATTTTTATCGAGGATGGTCAGGCGCTCTTCTTTAGGCTTACCCCATAGTTCCTCGATCTTTTCATCAAGCGGATAGTGATGGGCAGGAGTGAGGCCGTCAACGATAGCATGCGCCATCCAAGCTGCCTCAAAAGCCGCCCTTTGTTCGTCTTTCGATTTCAGGGCCACCGCCATGTTATAGATATGATCATTAATCATTTCAACGATCGCAACATCTGTGGGGTCTTTGGGATCGATGTAATGCCATGGCTCATCTTTGGCGGGGCTTTTGCGCTTTATGCCGTCTGGTCCGTTGGTTCCTTCGAAATGGAGGATGTCGTGAAGAGATGGGAAAAACTGCCGTTTCGGAAGGCGATCTTTTAAATGACGGTAAACAATGCGGTCAATCTTTTGATGGACACCGATAACACGGCCGGATTTGGTACGAAAAGTTGTTCCAGAATACATATTGTTAGTTTAGAGTTGTTAGCCGTTGATAGTGCTCGACCGCTCGGGCTAATTGTTTATATTGTAACAGATCTTGCTGTGAGGCAACGAATTGCTTGGCCGTGGCTTGCGCCCGAGCAATAAGTTTCGTATCGGATAGTGTTGCGATCTGAAGATTAAGCGCCCCATGTTGAGCCCGACCATATATTTCGCCCGGACCGCGGAGCTTCATGTCTACCTCGGCCAAGTAGAAGCCATCGTTGGACTTTTCGATCTCCTTCAGGCGCTGGCTCGGCTTGCTACTGTCACTCATAACAAGATAGCAGTAGCTCTGATACTCGGACCGGCCTACCCGACCTCGAAGTTGGTGAAGCTGACTTAAGCCAAAGCGGTCTGCGTTTTCAATCATCATAACGGTCGCATTCGGCACGTCTACCCCTACCTCGACTACCGTGGTACTCACAAGAATATCCAGCTTGCCAGACGCAAAGTCGGACATTACAGTATCTTTCTCTTCCGCTTTCATCTTACCGTGTAGTAAGCCGATCTTCCGATGAGTAAATACGCCTTTATGGAGCCGCCTATACTCTGCCTCAACACTTTTCGCGTCATTATCCGGGTTATCATCAATCAGGCTGCAAATGACATAGCCTTGCCGACCCTTGGTGAGCTCCGCATCCATGTGCTCGTAGAGTTGATCGCGGGAATTAGGAGACCAGATTTTAGTTTTGATCGGCTTACGACCTTTTGGCAGCTCATTAAGAATACTCACATCAAGTTCACCATACACGGTAAGAGCCAAGCTACGCGGAATTGGCGTGGCTGTCATGGCCAAGAGATGCGGAAGATGTTTCGATTTTTTTAACAGCTCTTGCCGCTGCGCGACGCCAAATCGGTGTTGTTCGTCTATCGCCACGAATCCCAACTTATGAAATTGAACCGCCTCCTGAATAAGTGCATGGGTCCCCACAACCACATCAACCTCACCAGTTTTAATTTGCTCATACAGAGTTTTGCGCGCGACACCCTTTACACTTCCCGTAAGCAGTCCCACTTTTACTCCGTGGAAGCCAAGTAATGCATCGAGCGTATTGGCATGCTGAGAGGCAAGGATTTCCGTTGGCGCCATAAGGGCAGATTGGAAACCGGCATGCGCAGCTTGCCTAGCCGCTAGCCCTGCAACAACTGTCTTACCAGAGCCCACGTCGCCTTGAAGTAGTCGATTCATTGGCGTCTTAAGCTCAAAATCTTGGATAATCTCCCATGCCGCTCTTCGCTGGGCATCCGTCAGCGCAAAGGGCAATTGTTTTACAAAATCGCCAACCACTTTCTGATCAAATGGAATATGCCAGCCGACCAGCTTGGCATTTTCTTGCTTATTGAGCTGACTCGCCAGTAGCAGCTGAAACAACTCTTCAAAGGCAAGGCGTTCTTTCGCTCGCCTAATATCCTCCGCCGTCTTAGGAAAATGAATAGCTAAGTAGGCATCGGCTCGTGTAAGCAATATCTCTTTTTTTACTATATCGGCGGGAAGGGACTCTGGCAGCATCGTTATGAGCGGTCGTAATTCTGCCATAATTTTACGCACCAGCGGCGTCTTTAATCCTTTAATCGAACGATAAATGGGCAGGAGCCGATCTGTCTGGACTGGCATGTCACTAACTTTTTCTGCACTAGGGTTAGTGAGCTGATATCGATTGTAGTTGAACTCAAATTCGCCCGAAAAAAAGAACTCGTCGCCACCTTTAAGCTGCGTTTCACGATACGGCTGATTAAACCAGGTGGCCTGAAGCTTACCCGTTTCGTCAACAAGTGTTGCCGTAGTAATCCGAAGCCCACGGCGTACTGGGCGCGTCGCTACTTTTTCACATCGAGCTTTTATTGTTG
>DASSDB010000005.1 GCA_035697325.1 Candidatus Saccharimonadales bacterium | reverse complement strand
CACATCGAGCTTTTATTGTTGCTTTGCCAGGATGAATGTCGGCAATCGCCACGATTTCCGAAAAATCCTCGTGTGTACGTGGGAGAAAATCTATAAGATCACCTACAGTAAAGAGACCGGCCGCAGCAAACTGTTCGCCCGTTTTAGCACCGACGCCCTTTACTTTCTCTAGCGGTGATAGGAGATTCATTCTCTTTACTGTAACACCATGGCTTCGAGTTCGCTGGCAAGTCGCTCAAGCGATGTGTTTATGTCGTTATACTGAATTTCTATCTGCTGCGAAGTATCAGCTTCGTCAAACCATTGGATATAGAACTTTAACTTCGGCTCCGTACCGCTTGGCCGAATAGTAACCCGGCGACGCTCATCACCATCTAATTCAAGTACGACAACATTACCATTTACACAATCGATCGGCGTCGTCTTGCCTGTTTTGGTATCGCGACGTTCAAGCGTTTTATAGTCCAGTACTGCCGTCACCTCATGACCACCAACTTGGGTCGGCGTTGAAGTGCGAAGCGTATTCATTACTTGCTGCATTTTTTCAAAGCCGCTTGCGCCCTCAAAATAGGCATTCGCAAGATATTCTACATACAAACCATGCTCGACAAACAGTTCAAGCAATCGATCGTACAGGGTTTTTTCTTGTTTTTTTAACTCGGCGGCATACTCAGCGAGAGGCAGCGCACCGGTCGCACCATCTTTATCACGAGCATAGTCTCCCTTTAAAAGGCCATAGCTCTCTTCGCCGCCCAGGACAAATATTTCATCCGTGTTTTCTTTCTTAAGAATCAACTCGCCAATATACTTGAATCCAATGAGCATATTGCCATACAGTGTCACACCATAGCGCTCTGCGAGTGCCGTGAGCATGTCTGTTGTCACGATTGTTTTTGCCAAATAGTGCTTGGAGGTAAGTTCATTTTTTTGCTGCTTTTTTTGCAAAACATAATCAGCTGCTAATACCGCCGCCTGATTTCCCGTAAGGTATTTTGCCTGCTCCCCCTGGCGAACCATCACACCGATACGGTCAGCATCTGGGTCGTTTGTTATGGCAATATCAGCCTTTTGGGCCAGCATCTGGCTCACCGCCATATCGTTAGCCGTTTTTTCTTCAGGGTTCGGCTTGCCGTTTTTTATCGTCGGAAAGTTACCATCTGGCACCATTTGGGCTTCGACAACAGATATATCAGCAAACTCAGCTGCCTTCAGGCTTGGCAAGACATTCGTTTGACCCGCGCCATGAAGCGGCGAATAGATTATCGAAACCGCCCGGTCCTCACCCTCTGCTTCTGCGGCAACTGCTGCAATGTACGCCTCGTCGACCTGCTGACCAATAAGAATAATTTTTTCCTCAGCTACCGCTTGATCGTAATCCATTGCGTTGATTTCCGTCAGCGCTTCGGCCATTTGCAACACACCCTTATCGTGCGGTGCAACCAGCTGGCCACCATCCGACCAGCAAACCTTAAAACCATTGTCCGCAGGAGGATTGTGGCTTGCGCTGATCACGATACCTGCCGCGGCCGACAAATGGCGCACAGCAAAGCTTAATTCAGGCGTTGCACGAAACGATTCAAACAAGTAGGTTTTAAAGCCATTAGCCGCACATACTTGAGCCGCATACTTGCTGAGCTCGGGCGAGCTAAGCCGAGTATCGCAGGCGATAACGATTCCTTTTTGAGGGGCATCTCCATCAAATGATTTGGCATATTCGCAGAGCGCTTGAGCAGACTCACCAATAGTGACTTTGTTGATTCGGTTCGAGCCGATCCCGGTTGTTCCTCGCCGACCGGCCGTACCGAATTCAATGACTTTAAAAAAGGCATCTTCGAGTGTTTGCCACTCCTGCGCCTCTATCATCGAAATAAGTTCGTTCTTATATTCTGCAAATTTAGCTTCTGTCAGCCATTCTTCTATATTTTTAGCAGCACTTTCGGATACGTGCTCACGCACGATTTCAGCATATGACATAATCGCCCCTTTCGCTTATATCTAGGAGCTTTTATTATACCATTTTCGATTCGCCACATACAGGGAGGACTTTTGACTTAAAGCATCTTCGAATGGTAGGCTATTAACTGTTCTGTTTCTCTCTTTAAGGAGCATACCGTGAGCGTCAAAGACGCATGGACAGAGTTGTTGGGTCGCCGTAAGGATGACTTCATCGGTGGTGACATCGAACACATCGAGACTCCGGAAGGAGCATATCGCGGCCCGATCGTCAGCATCGCCATCGAAGACAACAAGCTCGTTGTCACGACCGAGTGGACGGCGCACGTTGAAACAAACGCGGTCGGCCTCCCGACAGGAAACTGGCACAAGGAGAACCGTGAAGGTGCGACGGCGTTCACCTATGAGCTGATGGACGACATCATGTCGCTGCCTCAGGACATCGGTGATGATCGCATCCACTTCCAGTACCCTTTCAGCACCATTACACTGTTCCCAGCGGGCGGTAGCAAGCTGGACCCCGGCAAGGTGAACGGTCTGTAGCAGAAACCTGTGCCGGGTTGCGATAAGGCATCGCAGCCCGGCACTCTGAATATGAAATCTTAACTTTGAGTATGATTTGTCGTTGTGGTCACAGCGCAAGCAATAATTACTACGCTGTGACCACAACTCGTCTAACAAATTGGAAAGGGTACACTGCTATTTGTAAGAGCCTGCGGTGCTCCGCACGGACGCATTCCCATACGCTTCACCTCATCCAGAATGCCTTGCAATGCCTCCGGATAATTTGTGAAGTAATGCCCCAGAATGACGATAGGCGTCCCCGGTACAGCCTTTACAAGTTGGTCATGCACGCGCCGAACAAGCTCTGCTGCCGATGGGTGAACGCCACCGAGCAACCGCCAATCATTCGTGTCCAGCGTCCAGGTACACAGTCGGTAGCCCTTTGCTTCCGCTATCTTCCTGACGTTTATGTCAAAAGCACCGTAGGGAGGTCGCATGTACGTGCTCTCGACACCTCGTTCGATTTCACTTCCCATCTTGGAGCCCGACAACTTGGTGAGTTCAGGGTGGGTATCACTGTGGTTAGAAACGTATGTACCGCGCTGACGAAGCTCTGCTACCAGATCCATGTGATACGTGGCATTGTACGCATCCACCTTGCTCTTGATAGGGAACGCCTCCATCATGATGCCCTGGGCGCGTGCCCAATCAGCAACGTGGAGCATTCGCTCCCCGGCAGCCTTTCCCCGGCTACTCGGAAAGTCATCGATGGTCAAAAGAACATTCGAGGGTTCGCCTTTCTTTGCCTGGCTTACGCCACAATACTCAATTGTGTAGCCAGGCGATGGGGCTACGCGAATAGGCGCAGGAGTCGAAACAGGAGCTGGCGGCGGAGCCGACTTTGAAGTCGTTGTCCCAAATACCGACTCGCATCCAGATACCAGCACAAGCACAGCCACCACAGGCAACAGCTTCCGCTTTATTTGCATGTCGTCACTCCTAATTTGTAGAACGAGCGTGAATATGATTCACCTATACAAATTACGATCATCTTGTAGAGATGTCAATTTGCTGGTATGGGCTAACGAACGAGGATAAAGGTATTTTTGCCTTTTTTTAAGAGAGCCGGCGCCGTAATGCGAATATCTTCGACCATCCTTTGACCGTCAAGTGAAATCGCTCCTCCCGCCACAAGCCGGCGCGCTTCGCCGTTACTCGCGCACACGCCCGCCTCTATCAAACCTTCAACAATAGTTTTTTCCGTGGTAACGACGGGAATCTCACCTGCGAGAGCGTCAAGGTCATCCTCAGTGAGACTGGCAAAGTCTGCCCCACCAAATAATACTTTCGTGACTCGTTCAACGGACTCAAAACGATCTTTTCCGTGTACAATTGTCGTTACTTCGCGCGCCAAAGCTTTCTGCGCCTCACGAGCACTAGGATCTTGTCGCTGCCTTTCAGCTAGCTCATTAATAGCTTCTTTCGAAAGTAACGTATAAATTTTAGCGTAATCCAATGCGCCTTCATCATCAACATTCAGCCAAAACTGATAAAACTTGAATACGCTTGTCTTTTTCGGGTTGAGCCATATAGCCCCTCCTTCGGACTTACCAAACTTCTTGCCCGTCGCTTTATTGATAACGAGAGGTACGGAATATACATGCGCTTCACCGCCCGTAATGCGTCGGATTAGATCAACACCCGTAATTGAGTTACCCCATTGATCAGCTCCACAAACCTGAAGCGTAACACCCCGAGTGCGAGAGAGATGAACAAAATCATACCCCTGAATAAGTGCGTAACTAAACTCAGCGTAACTTATACCAGCCCCGTCTTCCCCAAGTCGCGATTGCACAAAATCACGGCCAAGCATCTGACTGAGGGGAACATTTTTACCCACATCACGGAGGAATGACAGATAGCCTATATCTTTAAACCAATCGTAATTATCGACTACTTCAAAATCCATGCCATTAAAGACACGCTTGTATTCATCTGTGATACCCGCTTTGTTCTTTGCGATTTCGTCGAGTGTTTTGAGTTCACGCTCTTCGGTTTTCCCGTCTGGATCACCAATCATTCCGGTAGCTCCGCCCACAAGAAGGACGGCTTTGTGACCATGTGCAATAAAATGACGGACCATCATTGCGGCCGCAAGATTACCAATTGTCATACTGTCGGCACTAGGATCGACACCCCAATAGAAAGAGATAGGAGCTCCGTCTAGTTCGGTAATATCTTTTAACGTCGTCTGGTTTACAAAACCTCGCCACGCCAGCTCTTCGGAAAGTTTCATGCGACTCCTATCTGTTATTACTCTAGTCAGTATACCAGAAAATCGCGCTTGGCATAGGCAATTTGATGGTATAATGGATTGTAATATTGCTTATGGGAATGGTAAAACGTGGCAAATAAAACCAGTAAATCACGTGGCATGAATGTGTATGCCAACCTTACACGACGCCGCCGGACAAAAAAAGAGGCTGATGCTCGCAAAAAAGCTGAGTATTTAGCTAGCCTTCCAAAACATCCTGTAAAACGCTTATTGTACCGCTTACACCCGAAGCGGGTTGCTAAGTATTGGTTCAGTAAAAAGGGTGCTATGATGGCCCTTAAAATCGTCGGTGTCGGTATCTTGCTACTCATCCTTGGCATAGGAGCCCTGTTTGCATACTATCGAAAAGACCTCGATGCCATTCGCCCTGGCGAGTTGGCCAAGCGAGTCCAGACGACAGTCACTAAATACTACGATCGAAACAATAATCTTCTCTGGGAAGATAAAGGTGACGGCGACTATAAGCTTGTTGTCGACGGCAATAGCATTAATAAGTACGTCAAGCAGGCAACCGTTGCCATTGAGGACCGTGATTTCTACAATCACGGTGGCGTAAGCATCAACGGCATCTTTAGGTCGTTGCTTAATAACGCCAATGGCGGAAGTACTCAAGGTGGTTCAACGCTTACCCAACAGCTTGTTAAGCAAGTATTCTTTCCTCCAGACGAGCAGATCAAGCGTGGCCTCGACGGCATTCCACGTAAGATCAAGGAGATGATCCTCTCGATCGAAGTTGAGCGCATGTACAATAAAGATCAAATTCTTGATTTATATCTTAACGAAGCACCATACGGTGGCCGTCGTAACGGTGTCGAGTCGGGTGCGCAGACATATTTTGGCAAATCATCAAAAGATCTTACTCTTCCCGAAGCAGCCCTTCTGGCGGCAATTCCTAACCAACCTGGCCTATACGACCCCTACAATATTGACGGACACGAAGCGTTGATTGCCCGTCAGCACAAAGTGCTTGATAGCATGGTTGAGTTGGGCAATATCACCGCCGCACAAGCGAGCGAAGCCAAACAATATCCAATCCTTGATAACATCAAGCCGGCCTCTGACCAATACAAGGACATTAAAGCACCTCACTTTGTACAAATGGTCCGTGATCAGCTTAAGCAAGAGCTCGGTGCGGCAACGGTAGGCCGCGGCGGTCTCACTGTGACAACGACGCTCGATATCCGTATCCAAAACAAGCTCGAAGAATCCATGACAGCCATGTTTGCCTCAAAAACTCCTATAATAGCAGGCTTTAGCAATGGTGCTGCAACCGTTGAAGATACACAAACCGGTCAAATCGTGGCCATGATGGGTAGCCGCGACTTTAACTACCCCGGATTCGGTCAAGATAACGCAGCTACGGCATATATCCAACCTGGATCAACTATCAAGCCCCTTGTGTATTCCCAGCTATTCAGTAATCAAGGCAGTGATAAGCAAAATTATGGAAGTGGCTCGATTCTTGCCGACGATAATACTATGAAGTCGATTTATGGCTCGGAGCTCAATAACGCCGACAAGAAGTTTATGGGTAACATCAGCATCCGTAAAGCGCTGGGACTTTCACGCAACGTTCCGGCAGTAAAAGCGATGTACATATCGGGCATTCAACCTACTCTGCAAACCATCCGTGCTCTCGGCGATACCAATTACTGTACACAGGGAGCTGATGCACAGGCCGGTCTTTCATCAGCTATTGGTGGTTGTGGTACGCGTCAGATCGATCACGTAAATGCATTCGCCTCACTTGGCCGCCAAGGAGTGTACAAGCCAACAAGTACCGTACTTGAAATTAAAAATAGCCAGGGTGAGATTATTAAGAAATATAAGGACGAAAGCAAACAAGTGCTGGATCCGCAAGCAGCATACATCGTTTCCGACATTCTCAGCGACGATAATGCCCGCGCAGGTCTGTATGGCCCGCACTTCTACGGGCTTTGGATACCAGGTGTTCGTACAGCCGTAAAGACAGGTACGTCCGACAAAGGCGGTCAAGCTAAAGATATTTGGACACTTAGCTACTCACCTGCGCTTACCATGGGTGTATGGCTCGGTAATCCGGATACTCGCGTTCTGTTAAATGGAAACTCGTCACTACCTGCTAAAATTGTCGGGCCGGTGATGGAGTATGCTCACAAAGAAGTATATGCGAAAGAAAATAAGTGGAGTCCCGCAAATGGCGGTAGCTGGTTTACTCAGCCGGCCGGTATTCAGAAAATCAATGGCGAACTCTTCCCTTCTTGGTACAACAAGAACCAGGGCAAGACCAACAGCAAGCTTACTTTTGACAAAGTATCCAAAAAGAAGGCTACGAGCTGTACACCTGATGGCGCAAAGATAGAGGTTGATGTTCAGAAGTTCACTGATCCTATCAGCAAGAAGGATGTCTATATCGCTCCTGATGGGTATGATTCGAACGCTGATGATGACCTCCACAAGTGTGATGACGCCAAGCCAAGCGTAGGAACCATAAGCCTCAATAAAACCAGCGGTAGCACTTACCGGATTAGCGTGAGTGTCGTGGGCGGCACCAACCAACTGCAACAAGTTGAAATACGCGTGGGCAGCACTATCGTCGCTACACTCCCCGTCACTTCAAGCGGTACATACGATGCGGATTATACTTTTACAAGCAACTCTACTCAGACAGTGACTGCAATCGTGACCGACAGTGCTCTCTATGCTGGCACGGGATCAAAAGATTTCACGCCGAACTGAAGAGGACGTGATAGAGATTAAGAAAAACAGTAGGTCGCGACCTACTGTTTTTCTACAAGATCAATAAAAGCCGACTCTCGATCAGAAGATCGTGGAGAGCGATTATTCGGACGTTTTGCTGTCCCCCGGTTATTCGGCTTGCGAGGTCCTTGCTGATTACTTCCGCGCGTGTCGTCCCGCTTTCGAGGCTCTACGGATTGTGTTCGACGTTCTGGCTGAGGTGCGGGCTTGGTCCCCGTACTTTTTGCAAGTTTCTTAGGAGAGTTATCGGCTGGCCTCTGTAATTTTACCTGTTCTACCGGCTTTGCAAACATCATTTTACCCGCAGCTGTTTGCAAACTACGGATAAACTCAACTTCGATTGAAGAACCTATTTTTTGAGATGCATTCTCTACCACTACCATCGTTCCGTCGGATAGATGCCCGACCGCCTGGTGAGAGTCCTGACCTTTTTGCGTAAGCTCGAGCAGTGTTCGCTCACCCGGAAGATACGCCATACGAAGGCTTTGCGCAAGCTCGTTAACATTCAGTACGCGGATACCTTCTACAATCGCAACTTTATTGAGGTTGTAATCGATTGTACAGATAGACGCATTGTACTTTTTGGCAAGATTTAAGAGACGCTCGTCAACACCCTCTTTTACCGTAGTACTATCTTGAAGCACCTGCACAGTAATATGTGAAATCTGCTGTAATTCAGCAATAATATCAAGACCATGGCGAGCCCTGGCACGTTTTTCGTGGTCTGCGTTATCCGCAAGGTACTGAAGTTCTCCTACGACACTCCGCGGAATTGCAAGCGTATCAGTCACAAAACCAGATTTAGCGACTGCAACAATCCGACCATCAATCAGAACCGACGTATCGATGAGTATAAGCCGCTTCTGTTTTTTAGTTGTTATTTGTTTAGGAAGATGCATCGCGACGTAGGTTACTTCGGCAAGCAGCACAAGTAGTACCGCCACGATAACAAGCTGTGATATTTCCATATCTTTTTCTTTCTCCTACTTTTGTAGGTATTCTATGAGCGCCGTTCGAAGATCACGGACACCTTTTATAAATGAATTCTTTTGTGCCTGCGGCGGTGCGATTGCTTCGGTAAACCCAAGTTTTTTAGCTTCGGCCACCCGACGCTCCACACTATGCGAACTACGGATCTCTCCGCCAAGACCAACTTCGCCAAAGACAACGACGCCATCGCTTAGCTGGCGCCCCGCCGCTGCGCTGGCAATTGCCATACACACCGCCAGATCCGCAGCCGGATCACTCAACTTTAACCCACCGACAACGTTAATATAAATATCTTTATCTGATAAATTCAGTTTGGTACGCCGCTCTAAAACGGCAATAAGCAAATTGAGTCGGTTGAGATCAAACCCAGAGGCGGTACGTTTAGGATACCCGAAACTTGTCGGATTGACAAGAGCCTGTATCTCCACAAGTAGCGGACGGGTGCCCTCTAGAGTTGCGAGCACTACTGATCCATCTGCGTTCTGCCGCTCCGCAAGGAGTGCCGCCGAAGGATTCTCAACCACTCGCAACCCCTGATCGTACATCTCAAAAATAGCCGCTTCGCTAGTTGCGCCGTAACGGTTTTTTATCGCCCGAACCACCTTAAATCCGCCGTAACGGTCACCTTCAAAATTTAAAACGACATCCACTAAATGCTCGAGTACTTTTGGTCCGGCGATACTTCCTTCTTTAGTGACATGTCCGACCAATATCACCGCGGCATTCGATTCTTTTGCGGCACGAATAATAACATTGCTACTATTTGTAATTTGACTCACTGTTCCCGGCGCAGAAGTAATCTCGTCGAGGCTCAGTGTTTGAATTGAGTCTATAATGACAACCTTATATTTGCCTGACCGAATTGTCGCCGCGATATCATCCGCACTTGTACTCGCAACAAAATGAAGCTGCTCCCTATCATTTGCTCCTAGCCGCTCCGCCCTCAACTTAACCTGGCCAGCCGATTCTTCTCCGCTTGCATAAAGCACCGGCTCTTTTTTACCAAGTTCGCTTGCAACCTGAAGCAATAGTGTACTTTTACCAATACCCGGCTGGCCCGCCACAAGTAGCACTCCACCAGGAAGAATTCCGCCACCCAAAACGACATCAAGGTCATCGAATCCTGTCTTCATACGCTCGACTGTTTGCTCTAGTCGAATAGTATTCATCGTCTGGGGTGTCAGGACCTTGCCACTATGAGCGCTCCTTGCCACGGCCGACTTACCGCTGCCCGCCACTTCTTGCTCAACAAGTGTGTTCCATTCCCCGCAGTTTTCGCACTTTCCGGTCCACTTAGGGTACGAAGCTCCGCAGTTCTGGCAGATAAATTGTGTTTTTAGTTTCGCCATTCACCTCTCATTATAAACTAGGAGCCGGCGCTAAACTACTATCTATACTCTTATTAAGAGCGTCTGATTCACTTGCAACAGCCGCAAGTTCGTCACGTAGTTCATTGTAGTGCTGAATCGAATCATTTATTGATTGGCGGGTCGCCTCAAGCCGATTTGCTCTCGCCACTAGACCATTCCGCGCCGCCTGGAACTCTCCGTCAGAAGAAAATCCACCGTTATTCGCTTTATTATTAAAGTTTACAATATCCCTATTGAGCTGGGCCACATCGGCATTATATTGCGATGATTGTTGCTCAATCGCAGTACCAAGTGCCGTCAGCTGACTACTTATCGACTCGCCGCGCTTTTGGAGATCGCCAAAGACCGCCGCGTACTTTTCGTGTAACACCACGACTTTATTTCTATCACTAAAATATCTCTTATAGTAGGCTTCGAGCTCATTACCGATTGAGCCCACTTCGGTGCCAATAATTGAGTGGAGTTCATTATCACGCTCGCCGGGCTCCGTTCTGTCGTAGAATGCCATTCTTTCGGCAAAATCCTTGTTATCTTTTAACTTTTCATACTCGGAGGTGAGTAATTTATTAATTGTATTCTTATCTCCATCACTCAGCCGAGCATAGGCAGCATGAAGCATTTCGTGGGCTGCGGTTACTTCGCGAATGCCATCGAGCCGCGCATCGGTAACGTTATAGATATAAATATCTTGCCCGTTATAACACCCTAAGATAGCCGTGCTACTCTCCTTGCGGCCACATTTTTGATTAAAGGAAGAGGCGTCCTCTATGGATGGATGAGCCGCGTAGAAAACGAATGTACCGTTTTCGTTTAGACCGGATCGGGTAGCAATTGCGACGATGTCATTTGATGGCCTATATTGCCAAACACTGATCTGATCGATTATATGCTGTCGATTCAATACGAGAAAAAGAGCGATCCCAAGAGAAACAAGCAAGACAAAAACACTCGCAATGCTTCCTCTACTACGCTTCTTCGTGTTGAACATCTACAGTTATTTCGCCTTTTCGCGCCGCAACATTAAGGACTGTCCCCTTCTCGTATTCTCCAGATAAAATACCGTCGGCAATCTTATGTTCTAACTTATCTTGAACGACACGGCGGAGTGGACGTGCGCCAAACTTTTCGCTGTATCCTTCTTTTATCATAAATTTTTTCGCAGAAGATGCAATGACAAGATGAATTCCCTTATGAATCAAGCGGTCACCTAATTCCGTCATAAGGTTATCAAATATCCTACCCACTTCTGTCCGCGTAAGAGCACGGAATGTTACAATGGCGTCAAACCGATTGATGAGCTCGGGGCGCATCATTTTTGAGAGCGCCGCTTCGGCTGCTGCCGCGTTTTCTTCATGCACAGTATCTAGTTGTTTTTTATCCGCTTTATTGACAGCTCTAAATCCAAGGCTTGATTCTTTCATCATGCGATCAGCACCGAGGTTACTTGTAAGAATCACTATCGTGTTGCTAAAATCGACACTTCGCCCCTTAGCATCAGTAATTTTGCCATCTTCAAGTAATTGCAAGAGAAGTTGAAAAACTTCGGGGTGCGCTTTTTCAATTTCATCGAACACCACGACGCTATATGGCTGGCGGCGAATTTTATCGGTCAGCTGACCACCATCTTCATATCCGACATACCCCGCTGGCGCGCCAAGCAAACGACTGGTGTTGTGGCGTTCGCCAAACTCACTCATATCAATCTTAATCAGAGCGTCGTCACTACCAAAAACTTCTCTGGCCAATACTTTCGCCAGCTCTGTCTTACCGACACCCGTTGGACCCATGAATACGAATGAACCAATAGGCCGCTTGTTGCTGGCGACACCGCTTCTACTGCGACGGATGGCCCGCGAAACCTTTTCGACCGCTTCTTTTTGACCGACAACGAACTTTCCAAGGTGCTTTTCAAGATTACGCAGCAGTGATGCTTCAGATTTCTGTACACGCTTCACCGGAATTCCCGTCATTGTTGCGACGGCATGCGCGACGTCTTCATCCGTAAGCGTAATGGGCGTTTTCTTTTCGTAGTCCGCTTTCATTTCATCGAGCTTAGACGTAAGTTGGCTGATTCGCGTTTTATAGAGTGCTGCGCGTTCGTAATCCTCACCAGCAACCGCTTCTTCCATCTTATCGTTAAGATTTTTGAGCTGCTTCGTAAAGTCGCGCAATTTGCTTGGCTTACGGCCAGCTTTAACGCGAACTAACGCGGCGGCTTCATCGATAACATCGATGGCCTTGTCGGGCATAAATCGTTCACTCACATACCTGTCTGCCATATACACGGCGTCCTCAAGCACTTCATCACTCATTGTCACAGCATGGTACTTTTCATAGTAACTACGGAGGCCTTTTACAATGGCAATCGTGTCTTTGAGACTTGGCTCGGGCACAATGATCGCCTGGAAACGGCGCTCCAACGCGCTGTCCTTTTCGATGTGTTTACGATATTCATCGAGTGTAGTCGCGCCAATGAGATGCATTTCTCCACGAGCGAGCGCAGGCTTTAGCATATTGGCAGCGTCAAGTGCGCCCTCGGCTGCACCCGCGCCCACTAAAAGATGAAGCTCATCAATAAAGACGATTGTATTTTTATGACGACGCAGTTCATCAACTACTTTCTTTAGTCGCTCTTCAAACTCGCCACGGTATTTCGTGCCGGCAATCATAGCCGCAAGGTCAAGTTGGATAATCCGTTTTTCAAGAAGATGGTCAGGCACGTCCTCACGAGCAATTCGTTGCGCTAGACCTTCGACGATAGCTGTTTTACCAACCCCCGGCTCACCAATAAGCACTGGGTTATTCTTGGTGCGACGGCTCAAAATTGTTATCATGCGCTCTACCTGCTGCTCGCGGCCAATGACTGGATCAAGATCACCCTGCTTTGCCCTGGCGGTAAGATCGGTACCAAAAGTTTCAAGCGCGCCTGGCCTTCCAGCCCGTTTATTTGTCTTCGTTTCGTCCGTACCTGCGGCTTGAAAAGCCTCATTTTGACGATCGAAGTAGCCCTCTAGCTCACCAGTCACTTCACTGATGTCGATATTCATATCCCGAAGCAACACTGTCGCACGCGCATTTTTTTGTGTAAGAATACTGTAGAGAATATGCTCTGTGCCAAGATAATCCTGATGAAATTCCTGGGCAATTTCCCAGCTCATTCTTAAGGCCAATTTGGCTGTTTCCGACAGCCCTTTAGCACCAGTACTTACCACAAGATTACGTGGTGTAAGATTAAGGGCGAGCTCGGCACGGTCGAGCGTTACACCTACATCAGCAAGCACCTTGGCCCCCACCGAGGAGCCTTGCGCCAAAACACCCAACAATAAATGCTCCGTGCCTATATATGCACTCGCCTGACCACGCGCTATAGCATCAGCGTGCTGTAGGCTGGTACGGGCATTATCGGTGAGATGAGCAACAAAATCAGCGAAATCGTCTGACATAATTCTATTATCAATCCTCCATACATACAGCGCAAGCGTCTAAGAGCGACTTACGTCTGCTGCTATATCTAGTATACCGACTATTTAGCACTCGAGTCAATAGAGTGCTAACACGAATTTGAAAGAGAAAAAAAGGACTTTCGTGCGAAAGTCCCGTTTTCTGTCGTTAATTGTTCTTACTCTCCAGCAGACTCTTCAACAGCACTCAAAAGACTGTCTTCGATATTCTTGCGAGGCTTAGGCTCGGCTGACTTCACGGGAGCAGCGGTTTCGATATCGATCTCGTAACCGGTAAGTCGTGCGGCAAGCCGGACGTTCTGCCCACCACGCCCAATTGCAACGGATTGCTGATCTTCGGACACGAATACCTTGGCACGCTTAGCTTCCTCATCAATTTCAACTCGCGAAACTTCGGCCGGGCTCAGTGCATTACGAATAAACTGCTCAGCGTTTTCATCAAAAGTAACAATATCAATTTTTTCTTGGTCGCCGATCTCGTTCATAACCGCCTGGACACGAGTACCATGCCCCCCAACGAACGTACCGACAGGATCAACACCAGGTACGGTGCTCTTTACTGCTAGTTTTGTGCGACGACCGGCTTCACGAGCGATGGCGACAATCTCGACAGCTCCCGTCTCCATCTCAGGCACTTCTTGGCGGAAAAGGTATTCAACAAAGGCTTCGTTAGCACGACTAAGGATAAGTTGTGGGCCGCGGTTATCGCGCTCAATATTCTTAATAAATACCTTAAGACGCGAGCCAATGCTATAAAACTCACCAGGAATTTGCTCGCTTTGAGGAATAATGCCAATAGCCTTACCAAGTTCAACTCTAATAAGTCGTGGCTCGACTCGCTGTACGGTACCTGTAACAACCGTGCCAACTTTATCTTCGTATTCTGTCAGTACAACCTCTCGTTCCGCTTCACGAAGTCGTTGCAATACTACCTGTTTCGCAGTTTGCGCGGCCACGCGGCCAAAAGAAACCACTTCATGTTTTTCCTCGATGATGTCGCCGATTTGCGCATCGCTTTTCTCTTTTTTGGCATCCTCAAGACTGATTTCAACACTTGGACTGCCGACGATTTCAACAACTTCACGGGCAACATATACATTAGCCGTACCGTCATTTACATTCAGCTCAGCACGTACGTCTTGGTCTCGTTCACCGTTATCGCGGCGCCATGCGGCGGCGATAGCCTGCTCAATAACTGATAGCACAACATCTTCAGGGAGGTTTTTCTCTTCGGCGATGGTGCGGACAGCAAGTGTCAGTTGCTTAATATTTATATCTTCCATAGACTTCTTTCCTTTCTATCAAAAATTCCGACCTGCCGGCCGGAATGTACTACGCTCATTATATATCGACGTCCTGTGCATTGCAATGCTCTTTTTTACAGCCTAGCCGCTGCTTTCCCGGAAGTACAGGAAAACAGCGGCTAAGCCGCACGTCACGTGATGATTCAGCCGACGTGGGGTCGGTGTGCTGCCGTCACACTGACACGCGCTTCACGGGCACACCGAACCGACAGCAGCAGGTCCTCGGTTGTGCTCACGCTGGAACCACTCATGGTGGCATCCGAAGGGCTGCCGACAGGGGTGCTGACGGTCTGAATCGTCCGGCTCTCGGGGGTGGAGTGCAGCGACATAGCGGTACTTCTCCTCAGGGGGTCGGGATCGCTTTGTTGCGATCACACGAATAGTGCTGAAAAAAATAATACACCCGTTAAAATTGAGTGTCAATGCTATTTTGAAACGTAATTATTACCTCTAATATAGAACCGCCACGGCATATCTATTGCTTTTTTGATCCCAATACGTGGAGTGGTAATAATATCTGACTCTGCGAGGGGCTTCATGAGGTGTAATTTGAGTGGTGACTTTAGAAGATTATGGCCATTCAACCGTTTATCAATCGCGAGCGCCTGGCAAAGTTTAGCAGGGCCGTTGGTTACATCAAAACGCGTCCTCCCTTCACGACGAAGAATATCTTCTCCCTGTAAAGGTTCGACGGCACGAATAAGCACTGCTGCGCCCTCGCCCTCTTCACCCGTTACAATGTTGCAACAATAATGCATTCCATACGTAAAATACACATAAAGAAATCCGGCGGGGCCGAACATAACATCGGTTCGAGGAGTTTTGCCCTTATAGCTATGGCTGGCAGCGTCCGACTGATGATACGCCTCTGTTTCGACAATCATCACTTTCACGACACCATCATCAAAGGTGCGCTCCAACACGCACCCAAGCAGACGCCTCGCAACATCATCAGCGGGGCCTTCAAGGTCTGGCCAAGCGGTACTCATATATCTACTATACTAAGGACTTATTTCTCGTGCCACTTTTCATCGGAGCCTTTTTTGTACTTTTTCTTAACAGCTTCCCAGGCTACCCTATGGGCAGTCTCTTCATGGCCCGAATCACCCCGTCTTTTATCAGAGTCTTTGTACTCTTCGTATGCACTGTTAAATGCTTCTTTGTAAATCTCCTGCGCGTGGTCAGGCAAAACATTACGAACATTATCGGGAAGCTCGCTTTTACTGTTATATGGCATATACATTCCTCCTATAAAATTGACATCGATCCGCCACCGCCAAGGAGACTGCCCTTTTCCCTATCGATGGCATCGATGCGTTGCTGTAGCTGCAATCGTTCTTCATCAAGTCTGCGCGCTTGATCTTCTTTTTGTTTAGCTTGATTTTCGAGATCGACGGCTTTATCTTCTAGCTCTCTGATTTCTTTATTGAGGCGATCCGCCTGATCCTGTTCAACCTGCGCTCTGGTGTAATCATTGTTCTGACTATACTGAACGGCATGGTTGGCGTAGCCAGTCGCTTGTTGACGTCGGCTGCCAGCCTCATTACGAAGCTTTTCGGCTTGTTGACGTAGCGTCGTTGCATCCATACTATTCTCCTATCTGCTTACGGTAAATGATTCCCTCCGGTAACCCCTATTACCTCGCCGGTGATATAGCTTGATTCTTGCGAAGCCAGAAAAACAAAGGTCGGTGCCACCTCCGCAGGTTGACCTGCTCGGCCAAGTGGCGTATTTTTGCCAAACTTTGTGAGCTTCTCCATCGGCTGACCATAACTCGGCTGTAAAGGTGTCCATATAGGGCCTGGAGCAACCGCGTTCACTCGAATGCCTTTTGGTGCCAGTTGCTTGCCTAGCCCGTGAGTAAAAGCAACGAGTGCTGCTTTTGTCGCAGCATAATCCAAAAGTCCCGGCGAGGGTTGATACGCTTGAATAGACGTCGTATTAATAATGACGGCACCTGGCTCCATATGGCTTATTGCCGCCTTTGAGAGCCAAAACGACGCAAACACATTTGTTGCAAACGTTTTTTCTAGTTGATCAGATGATAAATCATGTATCGATTCGACATATACTTGCTTGGCTGCGTTATTCACCAAAATATCAATGCCATCAAGAGCATCGACCGCTTTTTCTACGAGCTGATTACAAAATGCCTCATCACTAATATCACCAGGGAGTTGGATAACCTTCACTCCTGCCTCTTCACAGATACGTGCTGTCTCGCTTGCATCTTCTTCTTCCACAGGAAGATAATTAAGCGCGATATCAGCACCTTCCCGTGCGTAGGCGATGGCTACAGCCCTTCCAATACCAGAATCGGCACCAGTGATAAGTGCTTTTCTGCCCCTTAACCTTTCGTTGCCGATGTATGTCTTCTCACCGTGATCCGCGTGAGGCTTGAGATGCTTATCGAGGCCGGGCTCCTCTTGTCGCTGCTCTGGAATATCCATGGCGGGATACTGCTGAGTAGGATCTTGCTTCGCATACTGATTTTTCATAGATTTCCTTGTCACACATTGGTGCGATAATTTTTATAAGTGTTAAAAATTCCTCATAAGAAGAGGCGGCTTCACTAAGGAAAGCCGCCTCATATTTTGATTACTGACCCATAAGGTGCTGCCAGGTTACCGCTACTGCGAGTGATATCCCGATCATGACTTCGAATGCTCCCATAATGCCCTCCTTTAAAAGCTAAAGTTGCCGTTAGGGTGGTGCGCGCCACAATTACTATTATACCAAGTCCAATCCGACAAAGCGAAGAGTACAAATAATTACAACGAAATCCAGCACCCTACCTCTGTAAGCTTTGCATAAAAAACGCAAAAGTTATATAATATACTAGTTCAGCATGAACGACGATCATCGTGAGGCAACGCACATGGAAACACTCTGGTCGGCACTCGAGGGACACAGGATGACGAAACGTGAAACCTTTCGGCTCCGCGGCGAACGAACAATCGCAGGAGAACAAAGCCTGACCGTCGAACACCGCCGCGACAACCCCAAGTATGTCGTAACCTACCGCACTTACTCATCCCACCACGATGAGGACGGAAGGCACCGCGTCATCCTGACTTGGTGGATTGTCTCTGTTTTTAGCGAGAAGTTGGCATTTGTTACAGAGCTCACCACCTACGACAACGATGCACCTCCTGAAATCAACTACCCGCAAGCCCTGCGCCTCAAGGTGGCGGATCGAGTTGGTGAGTGGCTTCTCCCCGAGCATACTCACCGTGCAAGTGAGGCCGAGCTGCGAACCGTCTGGATAGACATCAAAACACGAGAACGCGTTTCGTGAAGAACACTGCCCCTATGTTGGGGCTCGCTGGCCGAGAACGGCCTTTTTCTTGTTACCAATCTTCTCTAAGATCAACTATTTCAGGATGTTTTTTGAAGTAGTAGTCGCGAAGCATGATCGCTCCAGCTCTGAGAATCTGATTCAAATCTTTACCATGATCAAATGCGTATTTCTCTACTCGCTTAAATGGCTCGTAACCCGCAAGATTATCCATTAGTGCACGCGCTTTCTCCTGGGTATCATACTGCGAAGATGGCTCCATCTCTTCTAACATTTCTACGAGATCATCTTTCACATCGTCAAACACTTCCTTAAGACCACTTTCGTTAACCAGTTTTTCGCCAAAGTCAGTCAGAGATAGCGGGCTTTGGTCTTTATAAATGCTCCTATCAATAAACTTTTGCGCCTGCGTTTTAAATTCAAGTAACTTATCAACGTCCGTACGAAGCGTTTCTTTTTTGTCCGCCAGCTTTTCGAAGTCGCGCTCCATCCGGTCAACTTTGTTTTTATATTGACCGACCGTAAATAATGCCGTACCCATACCTACAAGCGCAGAGATGATGATGTTGACTATAAGAACAACGTAATTAGAATCCATAGCTTTAGTATACGACACCTGTAAATATTATGCGTATGATGTGAGGGTTACTACCTATTCTGTAACCGTGATCGATCCCGTGTCTTCCGACTTCAGGTGATTGTGATATCCCCATGTCCCGACGGTTTTTAGCTCAAGCTCTTCGTCGGCGCCGGCCGCAATTGTCCCTAAGTTAAATTCAGGGTGAAGTGTGTGAGTCGGATGGTCGTCCGATGAGAATTGCAGAGGAACAGACGATTGATTAGTAATATGGATCTTCGTTCCTACTTTAGCCGTTATGGACTTTGGCGAGAAGCCACTATCGGTGTAATGGAGTTCAGTAGTTGCAACAGGTGACTCACTTGGCGAGCTATCCGTGTGGTCACGATTGTCCGGATTGGTACTTTGTGGTGCGGATGCGTTAGGCCGAGTTGCCATGTACGCCCAAGCACCAGCGCCTAATACAAATACTACAACGAGCGCAACAATTATCTTTTTATTCATATCCCCTCCCTCTTATGTATTACGTACAGTATAGCATCTAAATCGGCATTTTTTGGCCTGGACAATCCGCCAGCACCCGTGCCATTGCCTCCTTTTCTGCCGAAGTAATCCACAGCGCATACTTTGATTTCACCGCGATTTGGCGCGCAACATACTGGCACCTAAAGGCCTTGTTTTTAGGTAACCATGTTGCGGCATCGCCATCACCTTTTTGCTGATTTGCAGAGCCATCAACGGCCAGAAGTTCAAGCGGATCATTGGCAAGCGCTATCCGCTGCGAAGAAGAGAGTTGCTGCGCACCTTTTTGCCACGCGTCACTCAGTGCAACCACATGATCGATTTGAATATCCGCGCTTGTACTAGCCCCTCTGGTAAACAAAATCGTCTTCCCTGTATATGGATCGTTCAATGTTCCGCTCACTACCTGGCATTTTTCGTTTGTTATCGGGTTTTGCAAGTCACGATGCAAAATAGTATTTCGTGTATCGCATCCGCCAGTATCGCTCCAGCCATCACCGAATTGCGATCGCTCATAGCCGGTTTTTGGTGCACGCCCCTTCACCGCAAGCGTATTCAATGCCGTTATAGCTTCTCCACCTTCACTCACCTGACTGGCAGGCGGAATGGATTTTTGAAATTCGGGATATACCGCAATTCCCACAACTATTGCGATAAGAATAATAAGCGCAGCAAAGCTGCGACGAAGCTTAAACGATATCATGCAATCTATTATACCTCTGATACAATAGAAACATGCAGAATGTAGCCCGTCTTATAGAACACTTCATACCAACTCAATACGACCTTTTCCTAAATCTCGACCGGGCTCACCGCTCGTTCGACGGAACAGTGACGATACACGGCACAAGCCCTGAACTTGCCACCAAAATAATGGTCCACGCTAAAGGTTTGGATATTAGCTCCGTAACGTTCGACGGCAAAGCCGCAGATTTTTCACTTGGCAATACTGATGAGCTGACAATTACCCACGACGACATAAAAAGTGGGGATCACGTCGTCGTGCTCACTTTTAGCGGTAAGATCGACGATGCCATGCACGGACTATATCCTTGTTACTACGAACACGACGGAGTTAAAAAAGAGTTGCTCGCTACTCAATTTGAGAGTCACCACGCGCGCGAGGTCTTTCCTTGTATTGATGAACCTGAAGCAAAAGCAATATTCAACGTCACGCTCGCAACCGAGCAAGGTGTTACTGTACTCGGAAACATGCCCGTGAAAACACAGCGAGAGGAAGATGATAAGCTTGTGACGCAATTTGAGACCACACCTCGCATGAGCACGTACCTGCTTGCATGGGTTACGGGAGAATTGCAGCGAAAAACCGCGGAGACGAAAGACGGAGTAGAAGTTAACATTTGGGCCACGCCCGCTCAACACCCCGACAGTCTCGACTTTGCCCTCCAGGTTGCCACTCGCACAATCGACTTCTTCAATGACTACTTTGGCATTCCATACCCTCTTCCAAAGTCGGATCATGTTGCATTGCCGGATTTTAGTGCCGGTGCCATGGAAAACTGGGGGCTTATTACGTACCGTGAGCTCGCCCTACTTGCCGACCCAAAAACTGCCGGCATTTCCAACAAACAATACGTTGCGCTAGTTGTTGCTCACGAACTTTCTCACCAGTGGTTCGGCAATCTTGTCACGATGAAGTGGTGGAACAACCTATGGCTTAACGAGAGTTTTGCCACGCTCATGGAGTATATTGCTGTGGATGCACTATACCCAGAATGGAATATGTGGCTTGAATTCTCAACCTCAGAGAGTATCCTCGCCCTCCGACGCGATAGTATTGATGGTGTTCAACCTGTTCAAACCGATGTTCATCACCCCGATGAAATCAATACGCTCTTTGACGGCGCGATCGTATATGCCAAAGGTGCTCGACTTCTGCGCATGCTCCAACAGTATATAGGTAAAGAGGATTTCCGAACCGGGCTACAACACTACTTCAAGATGCATGCCTATACTAATACTGAGGAAACTGATCTTTGGACAGCACTAAGCAGTGCCAGCGGAAAAGATATTGCACGCTTTATGCACGCGTGGATCTCCCAGCCTGGTTATCCTGTCGTTTCTATAACAAAAACCCAAGATACTCTTCGTTTAAGCCAGCAGCAGTTTTTCATTGGCCCGCACGAAGCTTCCAATCGAGCATGGCCTATTCCGCTCAATGCTTCTTTAGCAAACATTCCTTCTCTGCTTGATACAAAAAATGCAGACTTTCCCCCTCAAAACGAAACCTTCCGTCTTAATGTCGGAGATAGCGCTCACTTCATCACCCAGTATGACAAGGCCACGCTTGAATCGCTTATTGAAGCTGTTCAAAAGCAAGCCCTTCCGCCCCTTGATCGACTCCAGCTCCTTCATGAACAAACACTGCTTGCGCGGAGCGGACTTATTTCTAGTGCCAGTTTGATTCCTCTTGTGCAAGCGTACAAAAACGAAACGGAAGAATCCGTATGGAACATCATTGCTCTTGCGGCCGGCGAACTACGAAAATTCGTAGAAACGGATGAAACTAGCGAAGAGAAGCTGCGCAAACTATACCGAGAGCTAGCACGAGCCCAATACAAGCGTCTCGGTTGGGAAAAACAAACCGGAGAAACCGAAGCACACACTAAGCTTCGTGCCACGGTTATTAGCATGATGCTTTACGGCAAAGATCCTGAAGCGATCAAACATGCGCTTTCCCTGTTCGCCTCCTCGCCTCTCGAGTCACTTGACTCCGAGCTCCGTACGCTCGTGATATCTACCGCTATTCGTGAAGGTGATGACCCTCACCTTCTCGATTCACTTCTCCACACTTACGCGACAACTGTTTCTCCCGACCTTCGCGAAGATATCGGCAGCGCCATTACGTCAGCACGCCGCCCTGAGTATATCGAGAAAATCCTCACTAGCCTCAAAGACGAAACGATCGTTCGGCCTCAAGATGCAACTCATTGGTTCGTCTGGACCATCCGTAATCGCTATGGTCGCGCTCAGGCATGGCAGTGGCTTCAGAGAAACTGGCCATGGATAAAGGAGACTTTTGGCACCGATAAAAGCTACGATGCTTTCCCTCGTTACAGCGCGAGCGCGCTTACTAACCGCAGTCAATTAGCTGAATACAGGAGCTTTTTTACGCCACTTGCCTCCGAACCCGCGTTGACACGAGTTATCGCTTTAGGTATTAGTGAGCTGGAGGGCAAGGTTGAACTGATTGAGCGTGACACGTCAGCCGTAAAGAATGCATTAGACCAACTCTAAATATGAAAGAAGCTTCGGAGGTCGCCCTCCGACATTCGCGGCAGCCAAGCGAAGCTCATGACCGCCCGAAACATTCTTTGCGATGTAAAATTCTGCCGCAAATGCCATTTGTTGAAGTTTTTTCGGTGTAATCGCCGCAAACCCACCGCCCTGATCGTCTGTTTTACGGTATTTCACTTCTGTGAAATAAAGCGTCTGCCCTTGCCTCGATATAATATCGATTTCACAGTATTTCGTACGCCAATTGCGTGCAACTATTTCGTGACCTTTAGTTTCAAGGTGCGCCGCAACAAGCTGCTCAGCCATGTCACCTACTTGTTTTGTTGTTTGCAACTCAAATCCGCCCTCTTTTTTTAGAGGAGCGAACGAATGTCGATGAATTGGCAGAGAGCCTTTCGTTGCGATTGCCTCTCTATGCGCCGCTGTTCCGTATCCAACATGACTCCCAAAACCATAGCCAGGGAAAATCGTACCAATATGGGCCATATAGTTATCGCGTGCTACCTTGGCCACGATCGAGGCGGCAGATACGCACGGTACGAGAAGATCGGCTTTTTTCATAAGCGTCACTCGAGGATCATCAACCAGCTTTATCGTCCCGTCAATAATAATCTCCTCGTACATATGCTGCCGAAGATGAGCAAGCGCCCGCTCCGCGCCGATTCGCAGCGCTTTTGCCAGGCCCATCTGATCAATTTGCTTAGAGCTTACCCATCCCAAACCAATTCCTTTGGCTTTTTTGCGGATTTCCTGATCAAGCAGGACTCTTTGTTTTTTGGTCAGCTTTTTACTATCCGTCAGCCCTTCAATCGGAACACCTCCCAGTAATACCGCGCCTACTACCAGTGGTCCAGCCCAAGCCCCACGCCCAACTTCATCAATCCCAACAATCATCACCTTCATGGTAGCATAATTGACGCAGAGTGAAATAATATGCTTTAGTAGAAAAGATTCAATCCCTACACGAAAGGAAGACTCGTGGACCTCCCTCTCTACGACATCGGCGGGTTGCTCGAAGAAGAGCAGATCACGATCGAAGAGACAGAATTCACAGAGCCCGCGGATGCGAAGGCCGATCTTGAGCAGCGCCTCAGGGACGGCGAAAAGTGGTCGATGTGCATCATTCAGTACGAGCATGGCATGTTGATGCTGAACGAAGACAACGAAGGGAAGATTCATGGCGTCCTCTACAGGCCGCTGATTTGTGGCCTGGATAGCCACTCCACACGGATCACCGCCGTCATCCTCGCCCTACTGTTCGACGTCGGCAGAGTCAGCCAGCTGTATGCAGGAACCCTCGCCCGCTACACTCATGTAATCGTTCACGATCTTATGAGCAAGTCGGTCTCCATCGAGCTACCGGACTGAATCCGTTAAGCGCAGAGAGAAGCGATAGTATCCTTCGCTTCTCTCTGCGCACTTCATCATTGACATAAATAATCATATATAGTTAATTAAGTCAGGTTCATTCCAAAACCGAAGGAGTATCATGGACATCATGAGGCTGACCAGCCTTGGCGAGATCCTGGTCAACCGGAAAGAAGTCGTGCTCGAAACCGTCGCCCTGACCGGCAACGGCATGCTCGACGATCTCTTCCGCCGAGGCGAACAGCAAGACTGGCCGTGGCGCTGCGCCATCCTCGTTGGCAGCACGCGCGGAGAAGAAGTGATCAGTGGCTTGATCATCCTGGAGCCTCGGCTTGAGGAGGGTCACTTCAACGGCATTTTCTACCCTCACGCCAACTGCGGAAGCGACAATGAGGCTTGCCGTTTCACCGCAGAGATGCTCGCTCTTCTCGACGTGTGGCCTAATCACGAGGCACTCACTCAGACCGTCATCTCGTTCGATGCGCTCCGCATCACCGGCCTTCACGAAGAAGACGAAGCAAAGCGGCTCATGCACGACGGTCCGACCATCGAACCGTTCTGACGTGAAGTGAACCGGCTGTGTGTGGGAGGTACCCTCCCGCGCACAGCCTCTTACTTACATTCTATCGCACAGCTAAAATGGACTAAAAAAGACCCTCTTTATGGGGGTCTTTTTATGGAATAGAGCTATTTATTCTTCAGTCTTAGCTTCTTGTTTCGGAGCTTCAGGAAGTGCATTCACCGCTTCACGATCAAAGTTTTTTGCCATCAAGCGAGCACTCTTACCGCTTCGATTACGAAGGAAAGAAAGGAAATTGCGACGAACCTTTGAACGACGAGTAATTTCAACTTTTTCAACAAGTGGGCTATGAAGCAAGAAACTCTTCTCTACACCGACACCACTTGCTACCTTACGTACGGTAATACGGCTTGTGTGTGATTTTTTGTTGTCAGTACGGATAACAACACCTTCAAATACCTGAACACGCTCTTTGTTACCTTCTTTAATTTTCTGGTGGACACGCACGGTATCACCACTGCGAACATCAACAACAGCATGTTTTTTCTGCTCGTCGTTTACTTTCTGAATTAATGCAAAACTCATTGTTCTCTCGCTTTACTTATTTATAGATACAATCAGCTATTAACTATAGCATAGATTGTTTCTTTTTTAAAGGGGTAACCTACAAAATCTTAGTGCGGTATACTAATAAAATGGACTATAACCAACTTGCTCTCGACCTGCACAAGAAATACAAAGGTAAAATTACAACTACCCTTCGCGATCAAAGTGAACTCTCACGCGAGCTTTTAAGTGCATACTATTCGCCCGGAGTCGGTGCTGTCAGTAAGGCTATCGCCGAAGATCCCGCTAAATTGCCCGAATACACCTGGACGAATAACCTCGTTGCCGTTATTTCAGATGGTTCGGCTGTTTTAGGTTTGGGCAATATCGGACCTAAAGGTGCGATGCCCGTTATGGAAGGTAAAGCGCTTCTCTTTAAGCATTTTGCCGGTATCGATAGTATTCCTATCGTACTCGATGTCCACTCGCCCGACGAAATCGTTGCTACGGTGACCGCCATGGCTCCTAGTTTTGGCGCCATTAACCTTGAAGACATTGCCGCGCCGCAATGTTTTGAAATAGAAGAGCGGTTGAAGAAAACTCTCGATATCCCTGTATTTCACGACGACCAGCATGGTACGGCGATCGTGACGCTTGCGGGGCTTATCAACGCCATGAAAGTAGTCGGAAAGCAATTGAAAGATACTAAGATTGTCGTCATTGGCGCGGGTGCTGCCGGAACAGCAATCATTAAGCTTCTCCATCGCTACGCACAACCACATATGGTAGCCGTAGATAGCAAGGGCATCATAAGTACCGATCGAAGCGACTTAAACCAGGAAAAACAGGCTTTATTAGAGTATGTCGATGGATCCATAGCAGGCAATCTTGAAGACGCACTTACCGACGCCGACATTTTCATTGGCGTCAGCCAGCCAGGCCTCCTTACTCCTGAATTTATTAAAAAAATGGCAGAAAAGCCTGTCGTGTTCGCGCTAGCTAACCCTATACCAGAAATAATGCCGGATATCGCCAAGGACGCTGGCGTAGCTGTTATTGCTACCGGACGAAGTGATTTTCCAAACCAAGTTAACAACGCTGTTGCGTTTCCCGGTATCTTTCGGGGAGCGCTCGACAATGGCGTTACTCGGATCACCGATGACCACAAGCTTGCCGCAGCAGAGGCTATTGCAAGTCTCGTAGACAATCCTGACGCAGACACAGTCATACCTTCGGTCTTTGACGATCGTATCGTTCCCACCATCGCACGAGTTATTAAATAGCTATTAACTGTGACGTCTCTCACTTGGTAACGAGTTTACTTTGTGTTAAGGTGGAAAAAATATGAGAGCCAAGAGTACAGAACTACTCGTTATTGAGTACGGTGGCACAGCACGAAGTGGAAAAGGCACGATTGTTAATCATTTCGGCGAAACACGAGCCAACGTTGCAACCGATGAAACAGGGTCGGATTACCGAGCTCTTACTAAATCTCTCCTCATAGACGGCCTCATTGAGCGCGGTATGCCGACTCAAACTATAACAAAACAGCTCGCCCGAGTTTCGCTCAATTGTCTATCGGATCGTGTCGCAAGCCGTCAAAGCCTCGTTGATTCACTCGGCCTCAGCTCGTTATACGATAATGATGTCAACGAAACTGTATCTGTCGTTTCCCCCATCGAGGCTGTCCGTAAAGCCGTGAAAGCAGGCTTTAAGCAACGAGTTGAGATGGTACGTGATACTGGTGATCATGATGTACTCGTGGTAGATGGCCGAAACCTCGCTCCTGTTATTGAAAGTATCGAAGGCACAAAGCTCCTTATGCGCACCTTCGTAAGTTGCACCCCTGAGGAAGCGGCGCGCCGTGAATGTGCCCGCCAGGGTATTAACCCTAATAGCCCTGAGGCCCAAGCAATTGCCGAAAGTATACGAAGTCGTAATGAGAATGACGCCAATCGGGCCACCGACCCCGTTCGACCTGATGATGACGCTATTGATTACTGGCTCGATCCTCTGCTATTCGCAGATACCGTACAGGATTTTGCAGATTCGCATTACGATGGCAACTACGACCGCGCCATGACCGAATTACTCCTCAACCGCCGCACAAGCCTTCACCCTGTAACCAGGTTGGGTGCAGGTGCGCTCGCAGCTACCTGTGGACGTCAAATCAGCTTCGACACCAGCCATTTCAGGGCCTACGACAAACCAAAAGAAACGATGATACTCGCCGCAGACCAAATGTACGAAGAAGCCTTAAAGGCTGTCCGTGTTACATCTAGAGTATGACAAACCCCACGCTTTGCCGTGGGGTTTGTTGTCATGATTCCTGCTGGCGACGCAAATTGGCCAAGACGGTTTTGAGTATTGCAGGAGTAAACGAGCGGGCACGCTGGTAATTGGGTCCTAGCGACGATATCTCGAGCAACTCCTTGAAGCTCATTCCGGAAAGGTCCGGCTGATATGTCGCCGCCTCGTATGCCCTCTCGAAAATGGCGGAGTCAAATTCGTAGCGAGGCAGACCTTCCGCCTCACTGATACTGGCGTAGAACTCCGCCAACCTTTCAACGGCATCCGAGAGCCGGCCCACGGTCTCACGAGACTTGCTCTCCGCAGCTTTTCGTGTGGCATTTCGAACCTGAGCAATGTACTCAATTTTGTCCACTATTGCCCCCTTAGGGATCGTGATGACAACGTTCTATAGAATATGTTACTTAAATCATTCTGTCCAGATAAGATGAAAAGTATGAGTATATTAAATAACCCTATTAACTTCCTCGAGCGTCGTTTCGCCTCTTAGCGCTGCGAGCACACCTGATTGAAGAAGCGTAACCATTCCGTCCCTTTTAGCTTCTGCCTCAATAGCCTCTACGTGAACATCGGCGACATCACCTCGAATAAACCTTTGAATGTTCTCATTTACAAGCATTTGCTCCATGATGACGATGCGGCCTTTATAGCCAAACGGCACCTCTTCACTTGGAACAGGTCGCCATAGCTTGAAGTTATCGAGATTTGGTTTTTCAACGGAATCCGGTAAGCCTTCGAGCACAGAGCGTACATATTTTTTTGTCGCTTCGTCGGGCTCGTATTCTTCTTTCGTCTCGTCATGCAACCGACGCACGAGGCGCTGGGCAATCAGCATACGAATAGCCGAGCTAAATATAGGGTTTACACCAATAAGATCAATCATACGACTAAAGGCCGCACTTGTCGTGTTAGCATGAAAACTCGAAAGCACCAAGTGCCCGGTAATTGAAGCCTGAATAGCCGTTCGGGCGGTATCTTGGTCGCGAATCTCACCAATCATCACGACATCCGGGTCAAGACGCAGTACACTTCGAAGCCCATCAGCAAAGCTTTGTCCATTTGTCGTATCGATAGGAATTTGCGAGATACCGCTAAGGCCGTACTCGATGGGATCTTCAAGTGTGATGAGCTTTCGATCTGGCGTATTAAGTGCGTTCAAAATGCTGTAAAGAGTAGTCGACTTACCTGAGCCGGTTGGGCCTACCATTAGCACCATGCCACGCGGATGGCTGATCACTTCATCGATCTCTTTACGCTGTTTATCCGGAATGCCTAAAAGATCAAGATTAAGCAGGCTTTCATCAAAGTTAAAGAGTCGCATCACCGCATCCTGGCCGTACATAGTCGGCACTATTTCAACACGAAGATTAAGAAGATGAGTTGCACCATCGCGAGTGATTTCTTTTTGCATATGTCCCGATTGCGGTTCTGTTGCCGCTGTAGAAACATTAGCCCGAGATGCTAACTCACCCATAATAATACGGTATCGGTCCTTTTCAAGCTGCGCCACTTGATGAAGTGCCCCATCCACACGCATACGGATGCGGATGTAAGTGCGCTCGTTTTCAATGTGGATATCGCTCGCGCCCATCTTATCAGCCTGGTCGAGCAAAAAATCAAAAATGCGGTCGCTGCTAACTGTCGCCAAGGTCTTGCTTACCTGCGCAAGGGTATCGCTATCTCCTTCTTTGGCAATTTGAATATCTTCATAAACAATTTCTTTAGGAGGATCATAACGATTCATGAAACCGCGAAAGCCACTCCCACTAATAAGCAAAGCCTGTACGTTTTCGCCACGCTCATTATATTCTTTTTGAATCTTGCGAATTAGCGACTCTGGAGTCTGACTTGTAACGCCAAACCGATACGGCTCCGTACCTCCACCTCTGACAAGAGGCACTAAGTGACCTTTATACATTTCTTCAACCGAAAGCATACCTTCGGTTAAAGGAAGGCTTTTATCGATATCCCGCGTATCTAAATATTGCAATCCTAAAATCGCCGCTCGTTCTTGGGTCGCTTTTTCTTCTTGCTCGCGCCGCCGCTGCTGAATTTTATCTTCGTCCATTGTGTACTATCATAGCAAAAACATGAGCAATTTGGCAGTGATATACTGGAGTAATGCCTGAAATCATTGTTCTCGCGCACAACATTCGCTCCACTCACAACGTAGGAGCAACTTTTCGGACCGCTGAAGGATTTGGTGTATCCCGTATTATTTTAAGCGGCTACACACCCTATCCCCGCATACCTAATGATACGAGGCTGCCTCACATCACAGAAAAGTTAACAACCCAGATTCACAAAACCGCGCTTGGAGCAGAACAGCTTGTTCCCTTTACCTATCAAGAGGCACCTCGGCTCAAAGAGCTCTCAGCTTCAGGTTATCGAATCGTTGGCCTAGAGCAATCTCCGCAAGCTATTATGCTTCCAAGCTATATCCCTACAGACAAGATCGTTCTTATTTTAGGCGAAGAAGTTGAAGGTATTCCAGGCGAGCTTATAGATATGTGTGACGATCTGATAGAGATACCTATGCATGGCAAAAAAGAGTCATACAATGTCAGCGTGGCAACCGGAATCGCTCTCTATGCGCTGACGACGAATTAGTTATTAAGAAAGTGAACAAAATTAACGCCGGAAGAATGGATATCCATAGTGCTATATTCGCCCGTACCACCAAAGTTATACTGGCTTACTCGCACCCAACCACCCCCCAGGATAGCGTCGACGATCATCGCATGACCAAGAGGAGCGAAGCCTGATCGAGGCAATATGGCAACCGCACCAACTTCAGGGTTTTGATCAGTTGTCGCACCCATACGCGTGGCTGTTGATGGCCACTGGTACGCATGACCCGCACCG
>DASSDB010000003.1 GCA_035697325.1 Candidatus Saccharimonadales bacterium | reverse complement strand
GTCAACCAAAGTGCGCGCAATAAAAAGTTGTGAGCCCTCGAGCTGCTTCGAAGAGGCATGGAGAGCGAAAATACCGAGAGGCTTCCCTCGCAGTCCGTGCTCACCCGCCGCTCGCACAGCTTCAAGTTTCGCCGCTTCTTCTTCATTTTCAAAAGGGAGCTGGTCGGCAATTCGCCATTCATTATATTTGATGAATCCTTCAACCGTACCCCCTAAACCCTGACGGCCGGCTATTGCACCGAGATAGCGCTCCGGGTGACGCTTCAATCGTTGCTGCTGGGCATCGACAAGCGGGGTGTTTTCAGGGTCAGCGACACGCCAAATTTCCGCAGGAGGTACTTTTGCTCGTGCAAGATCTTCGCCCGTGAACGCGAGCATCGCTTCAGCATTCTTTCGTGTCGGAAGAATCCTTCCAATTTTACGCAGTTCGCTCATCAGACCAAGTCCTTTCTGTATCTGAGGTTAATGGAAGAGGCAGAATATTAAAATCATGAAAACCCCACATCGTGCTTCCATATGCATCTCGTAGGCTCGCCGTCATCGTCGTTTTCTCACTTTCTACATCCGTGCGCATTGGCGACACTACCGGCTCAAGGCCCATGACTTCTCTATATATCGCATACCGTCTGGCATCTTCTGGGTCTAAGTGCGCAACCAGCTGGGCGTCACTGTCGTTGCGCTTAACGTACGGATTGTCTTTTAGCGCAGCATATGTGAGCATCGCATGTATTCGATGTGTTCGGTAAAAATCGCCCTCGTTATCTGCAAGGGTGTCTTCCACAACTTCCAAACTCCTATCGCCTAAGGGCGCAAGGACGATCGCGCCCATCTCCGTAAAGGCACTTTCAGTCTGACGATGCGCAACGTAGAGTTCGCGTCCTTCATCCAGAGCAATCTTTGAAACCACATCGACGCCTGAATCACTTCGCTCCTGAGTATTCCCAAAGCGTGCGATTCTTTTCCCGTATACTTCTGCCATAGTAATCCGATTATACATCTATCCTGTAATATTTTGTAATATTAAACAAAAAAGTCGCCGGACTGATATAATCCTTGGCGATATTCATTTCATAATTACAGGGACTCACGGAGGCGGAAACTATGGCGTTCCGCCTCCGACAGTCGTGAAGCTAGTTGACGGCTTTGCGACGTGCCGCGGCTGCGCGGTAGGTCGCAATAATCACGAACAGTGCGCCGATGCCGGCCATCGCGACCGCCCACGGCCCCTCGATGAGGTGGCGCACCAGGACGTAGAGTACGTACGTGAGGCCGACGCCCACTACTCCACCTATGAGGCTGAAAAAAGCGAACATCTGGGTCGATGCCGCCCCTCCGGCCTCGCCGGGGTACGACGCGGTGTATTTGGCGAAGAACCTGAAGGTAAGCGCCAAGCTCACAATGCCAGCAATACCGGCGACACTCATGGCAAAGTTCATGTCAGCTCCTATGTCGATGCTTCGGACTGTACATATATTATATCATAATACAGCTTTTCCTACAAGGTGACTAAGCCTTGGTTATGACTGAGTCGATAAGACCATATTTCTTAGCTTCTTCTGCGCCCATCCAAAAGTCACGCTCCATATCGAGTTCGATTTTTGATAGTTTTTGGCCGGTATTCTTCGCTAAAATTTCGTTGAGACGCCGCTTAAGGAAAAGGCCTTCGCGCAAAGTAATTTCTTGATCAGTAATTTTACCTTGAGTTCCGCTGGAGGGCTGGTGGATCATGATGCGACTATTTGGGAGGGCATAGCGCTTTCCTTTCGTACCGCTTGAAAGCAAGAAAGCTCCCATGCTTGCTTGGAGGCCGATACCGATCGTTTGCACGTCTGGTGTAATGTGTTGGATTGTGTCATAAATGGCAAGACCATCGTATACGACACCGCCAGGACTGTTGATATAAAGTTTTATATCCTTTTTTGGATCTTCATAGGCAAGATGAAGCAACTGAGCCACAACAAGATTGGCGGTATGCTCATTGACTTCTACTCCTAAAAAGATAATCCGCTCGTTTAGTAAACGGCTAAAGATATCAAAAGCACGCTCACCCTCGAACGTTTTTTCAATTACTGTTGGGACAAGATAACTGCTAGGCTTATTCATATATTCTAGTATACACAAAAACTAGCACTCAGGTAAAGAGAGTGCTAGTTTTTTCATTACTGCCTCTACAAGAGGACCAGGGTACTCGAGTATCCGTTAGAGGTCGTTTTCTCCTCGAGCCTAGGCATTAAGCTCAACAAGACGATCGACTGTTTTTTCGGTCAGAAGACGGTTAGCAATATCACGCCGAGCTTCCGGTGTATCAAACTGCTCTACCATTTTTGGATTGTTGGCATAGCGTTCTTTGTACTGGGCAACGTGCACGTCGAGCTCTTTTGTACTTGCTTCGATTTTCTCAACTTTACTTAACTCTGCAAGCATCAAGCCGGCCTGGACGCGCTTTTTCGCGCTTTCTTTTACCTCAGAGTCAAGCCATTTTTCTTTACTTTCGAACCCTTGGTTTTGAAGATACTGATCGAGATTCAGACCCTGATACATGAGATTTTGGGTCATATCGCGTTCGATTGACTGCATTTGGTCTTGGAGCAGCACCTCTGGAACAGGAATTTTGCTTGACTCGATCAGCTCGTTAACGAGTTCGTCTTTGAGCTTTTCACCAGCTTCACGCTCTTTTTGATCTGTCAGCTCACGTTTAATGTCTGCCTTTAGTTCATCAACACTAGTAAACGGACCCGCTTTCGCTGCAAACTCATCGTTTACCTCAGGAAGTGCAATTTCGTGAACTGAATTTAAGGTGGTCGTAAATACTACTTTGGCGCCCTTAAGATCGGGCGCATGGTAATCTTTAGGAAATTCAAGGGACAGATCGAATGTTTCACCTGGTTTTTTACCGACAATACCTTCTTCGAATCCGGGAATGAAGGTATTGGTGCCAAGCGTAAGCTTGTAGTCTTTGGCTGTGCCCCCATCAAACGCAACCCCGTCCTTTTTACCAACAAAATCGATAGTCACTTCGTCGCCATTTTTAGCAGCACGCTTGACTTCTTTTTTCTCGGAAAAGCCCGAACGCATACGCTCGATGATTTCATTGATATCTTTGGCGGCAACGGTTATTTTGCCTTTTTTAGCTTTTAATTTCTTGTAGTCACCGAGGGTAACTTTAGGAAGGATCTCGGTTTCTGCCGTAAATTCCAGTTCTTGGCTAGGCACAAACTTTTTGACCGCTACTTCAGGGCGATCAAGCGCCTGGAGTCCTTCATTTACGTACGCTTCGGCAACCGCTTTAGAGAGTGCGTCTTCAAGCGTTTGTTGCGCCAAAGCCTCAGGATCAACATGCTTTGCGGCGACTGTCGCGGGTACATTCCCTTTGCGAAAACCAGGAACTTTAATGTTTTTTGCAAGCTTTGTCAGTGCTACCTGACCGGCAGCATCGAGTTCAGGCTTACCAAGGTTGATAGTAAGCTCAACCTTTGTATCTGATAGGTGTTTAACTGTTGTCTTCATACTCGGCCTACTATAACAGATTACATTCGGAGAGTCCAAGGGTGGAAGGCCGGAAAGTACGTGTCCGGCCAGCACGTGTATCTTTTACTCCACGACGGTAGCGTAGAGTGCGACGATATGGGCGTAGTATGGGTGGGCTCGGTCCGCATTTTCGTGGTGAAGAACGATGTGTGGCATATTCATCGTCCACGTCACGTTGGTTTTGACGACGCGAGCCTGTGTTCCTGCGTGGTCCCTGGAGCCTTTGCCATACACGACCATCACCCCTGGCTCGATCTTTTTGTCGTACAGCATCTCACCAATCTGGAGCTCCACTTCATGACGAAGATCCGTCAGCGTCGTACCCTTCTCCACGATCATGCCAAGGCTTCGGGCAACATCCGCCAGAGCCTTGTACTGGTGTAGTCCTCCGCCTGTTGCCGGCCTGTTCTTCTGCTGAGCGCGAAGCTTCGCTCGTGTGATAGCTTCGCGCAGCTGGATGCCATTCAACCCCGTTGCGTCGATGTCGAGCTCAGCGGCTTGCCGCAGCTCATCCTCGTTCGGCCAGTACACGTAAATCTCTCCTTAGCCATTGTTTCTAAGAGATACTTTCGTATTCTAGCTTATTCAAATAAGTCGTCAAGGTCGTCTTCGTGCTTGAGCCGGCGATCTTTTACCACACTTACAATACGCTCAAAACTCAGCGTCTGCTCTTCGGCTTTTGCCGTATCTTTAAAAGGATATATCTCTTTTTTAAGCTCCTCATTACCAACGAACACCATAAAAGGAATGTCCTTTTTAATCGCGGTCTTTAGTTGCTTGTCGAGCTTACGGCCCGTGATGTCGACTTCGGTATTAACGCCCTCTTCACGCAGACTATCGGCCAGTTTCATGGCGCCCTCGCGGGCATCACCCAGGACAATCACGTACACCTCAGTCGTTGATGGTAGCTTCGGCAGCAAATCATGTGTTTTTAAGAAGAGTTCGGTCATGGTTGCGCCAGGGGCAAAGCCAACGGCAGAAATAGGCTCGGCACCAAATAGACCCACAAGGCCGTCGTAGCGCCCTCCACCGAACATCGCCCGACGGTTATCAGGGTGTGTATCAAAGAATTCAAAAACGGTACCTGTGTAATAATCAAAGCCACGCATAAGAGTAATGTCGAAGATAACGTTTCCGATCCCCGCCCTTTCGAGTTCCGTAAAAAGCTCCCTTACGGCTCGAACTTCATCCGTATCCCGGATTGATTCGGGCAGTTCTGCCATGCTTTTTGCCGAAAGAAGTGCCGCAATCTTTGCTAAGCCCTTAGGGGCAGCTGCATCGCCGAAGATATCAATCGCTTGATCTCTGAAATCTTCGTGACTGATTTTTTCTTTACGATCGAACAGACGTATCATCATCTGCGACTGAACCGCATCGAGCTCAAGATATTCCGTCATCATGTGGTTAATAAGTTGGCGGTTATTAAGGCGAATGATAAACATGTCCTCCGTTGCCCCGAAGCTTTTCATCATGCGCCACCCCATTGTAATAACTTCTGCTTCAGCTAAAACGCCTTCTGCGCCAAAGATATCAGCGTTCAATTGCCAAAACTCTCGCTCGCGGCCACGTTGCGGGCGCTCGTAGCGCATAAAATTGGCGATTGAAAAGAGGCGCGCCGGATAAGCCATCTCCTGGCGGCGAGCTGCTACCATACGAGAAATAGAAGGTGTCATTTCAGGACGGATCGCCACCGTTCGGTCACCTCTATCAGTAAACGTATAGGTCTGTTCGCCCGCAAGCTCTTCGCCTGATTTTGCCGTATAAACCTCGAGCGGCTCCAAAGTAGGTGCACCATACTCTTCATAGCCATAACGCTCAACGATTTTCTTCCACTGAGAGAAGATGTAGTTTTGTGCCCGCTTATCAGCTGGGTAGTAATCGCGCGTGCCTTTATATGGCGCAGAAGATAATGTGCTCATAGGGGTTATTGTTGCATTTTTTGCTGTTGTTTGCAAGCGTAAGGGATTTTTCATTAGTGCTCCTTTATATTTATAGATTGCAATCAAAAACGCCGAAACAGCCGGCGTTTTTATCTATTATTAGCAATAACGAACTATCCGGCGCGTCTCGGCGACATATGCGTATGTTGGATAGTTGTTGTCGTAATCATAATAAAAGTATATCAAAGATAGGACGTATCTCGGCATCTCCCTTTTGTAAAAGAGATGCC
>DASSDB010000002.1:300000-583425 GCA_035697325.1 Candidatus Saccharimonadales bacterium | reverse complement strand
CCCGCACCGGCAAAGTTCATTACTTTTTTACCGTAGACATTCACGGCAGCCCACGCCGTGTAGCTAACGCATTCGCGGTAGTAAAGCCCCCAGGGATCAACTCCGTAGTCTAAACCACCGTTACAGTAAGGGTATCCTCCGCTACAGCCCATGTTGCCACTGTAATTACGGAATTGAAAAGCGCCTACGGATCCTGAATTATTACGCCCACCATTCGTTGCCGCCGCCAAGGCAGCGCGCTGTTGGGCGGCGACTTGCGCCATCTGTTGCTTACCGCTTGCCACTTGTTGCTGGTAGGCAGCTTCTTCACCTCGCGTCTGATCTACCAATGCCTGTTGCTGAGCTTCTTTTGCAACTAACGCCTCATTCTGGGTTTTTTGATCCGCAAGAACGGCCTCTACTGACTTCTGATCAGACTCGAGTTGCGCTTTCAACTTTTTGACAGTATCTATCGTCGAACTCAGCTTTTCGCTAGCTGCTGTGCGATATTCATTCTTATCCATGTATTCGCCGATGTTTTTACTACTCGCAAGCATTTCAAGTGAGGATATAGAGCCATCTACATACAGATCAGCAATAATACCTCCGAGAGCCGTTTGATTATCAGCAAGTTTCTGCTTGTTCGTTGCGATGTCAGCAGTCAGTTTGTCGTATTTTGCTTGGTTCAAGTTGATCTGAGCCTGGATAGCATTCTTTTCAGCCGTAATTGTATCGAGCGCAGCCTGAAGGGTATCGCCTTGCTGGCGCAGCTCCCCCGCCCTTGCCTGGTATTGGTTGACTTGAGCTTGAATAGCACGAATCTGATCGTCATAACGATCTGCTAGCGCAGATTGCGATAGTTGTAATGGACCTGCAACTGCCACAAGGACAGCACAGACCCCAATAGCGATTTTGGAGCGTTTTTGTTTTAGCATTGTAATAACCTTGTGCATTGTCACTATTTATCAGTCTATCAAAAGGATAAGCACCGTGTCAAACCGCTAGGATTACTTTAAAACGACGCAATCTTCGCCAAGGAGCTTCACGAGTTCGCCAATAAGTCCATCGCTCGCATCAACACGGAAAGGTAGCCTAATGGCAGATTTCTTATCCTCGCCAAGTACTAATACGATATCAGTGTTTCCTGTAAACTCACTACATATTCGCTTTAGCTGAAGAAGTATTTCATGATTATCCGGTTGCTTAATATGGACAAACAACTTCTTTACGGGTGGAATATCCAAGATAGGGCGTGGCTTATCGCTCGGCTCGTCGCTTGGCTTCGTCGTGGCTGGCGCACTAATACTTCCACCGGTTTTTTTAGCACGATATTCCGCTACGCGCATTGCTTTTACTTTGCTGCTCATTTTGGGAGTATCCATTTTTCGACCGGTGGATTCGTATGTCCTTAGTTCCTCGTCTGTCACTTCTACTAGTTCGTCTGCAATCATTTTTGCCTCATCGCCTACGTTACCATCACGATCTCGCGCACTCACCTTGCCGCTTGCTCGTACCACCGCATCTTGCACTAATTTGGCACCGACTTGTTCGTAGAGATTTGGAAAAACAATCACTTCACCCTCGCCCGTCTTATCCTCGAGGCCTAAAAATGCCATCTTGGTTCCGCTTTTAGTCACAATCGTACGCACCGTTGTTACGAGCCCTCCGATCGTTGCTTTTTTGCCGTCAATTTCAGGCTTCATACTCGCAAGTGGAATCGTTTGCTCATTAAAATACGCATCATAATTATCAAGCGGATGAGCACTAATATAGAGCCCGAGCAGCTCACGTTCCCAGGTAAGCCGCTCTTTATCCGTATATTTTACCGGCGCCGACTGCATCGTGATAGTCGGCTGAATATTGGCAACATCATTCATACCCCCAAATAAATCCGTCTGCCCGCTCAATGCTTCTTTTTGCACTTTACTGGCGAACGCCTGAATTGTCTCGAGGTTGAAAAGAAGGTCGGAACGATCTCCAAATTGATCAAATCCACCAGATTTAATCAAAGACTCCCAAGCCTTGCGGTTAAATTTAGAAGTACTCACTCGTTTAGCAAAGTCTTCAATTCCTAAGAACTTTCCCTCTTCCCGAGCTCGAAGTACTTCTTCAACAGCCCCAACACCCACGCCTTTTACCGCAGCCATTCCAAAGCGGATTTGGTTTTGCCCCGGCACGACCGCAAACTCAACGTATGATTCATTAACATCGGGTGCCAGTACCTTGATGCCCATATGTTTACACTCGGTAATCTCAATCGCTAAGCGATCAATATCATCTTGGTCGCTTGTCATAAGTGCCGCCATGAACGCATCAGGATAATGCGCCTTAAGGTAGGCCGTCCAGTATGAAATAAGGCCGTAGCATGCCGCGTGCGACTTATTGAAACAGTAGTTTGCAAACTCTTCCAGCTGATCCCAAAACTTTTCAGCAACTTCTTTCTTGGCGCCACCGTGTTTTATGGCTCCATCAACGAAATCTACCTTTACCTTACGCATCAGGTCGATTTTCTTTTTACCCACCGCTTTTCGGAGCGTATCGGCCTGACCACCAGTAAACCCGCACCATTCCTTAGAAATCTGCATGAATTGCTCTTGGTATACCAAAATACCATAGGTCGGACTCAATGCGTTTTCCATACCTTTATCAAGATAGGTGATTTCTTCCTCGCCATGCTTTCGTTTAATAAAGCTGTCGATAAACTGCATCGGACCCGGCCTGTACAGGGCAACCATAGCGATAATGTCCTCGAAAACCGTTGGCTTCAGGTCGCGCAGATACCGTTTCATGCCCGCAGATTCAAGCTGAAAGACGCCTGTCGTGTCTCCGCGCTGAAACAGCTCATACGTCTTTGTATCGTCAAGAGGGATTTTCGAAAGATCAATTTCATTCTTATATACTTTTTTGATAATACGAAGTGCGTTATTAATAATAGAAAGGTTGGAAAGTCCAAGAAAGTCCATCTTAAGAAGACCTAACTCTTCTACCGGTCCCATTGGATACTGTGTAGATACCACTCCTTTTTGCGCCATTTCAAGCGGAACATATTTCACAATGTCATCGGGAGCAATCACCACACCTGCCGCATGAACGCCGTGCGAGCGAATGGTACCTTCAAGTCGCATTGCATAGTCAAAAACGGTTTTTGCGGTTGGGTTCGTTTCGTATTCTTTTTTTAAATCAGCATCTTCAACCACACTTTTTCTTAAGGGAATATGACGACCTTGCACGGGTGCGGGAATCATCTTTGAGAGACGATCCGCTTCCGAGTATGGCACCTGCAATACACGTGCCACATCACGCACCGCAGCACGAGCGGCCATCTTACCAAATGTTACGATGTTAGACACCCTATCAGATCCGTATTTATTAGCACAATATTGAATCACCTCGTCGCGGCGAGTATCCTGAATGTCGACGTCGATATCCGGCATACTAATACGGTCCGGGTTAAGGAAACGTTCAAACAGAAGGTCATATTTTAACGGGTCAAGGTCGGTTATGCGAAGTGCATACGCAATAATTGAGCCGGCCGCCGAGCCACGTCCAGGTCCAAAAATAATGCCCTGATCTTTGCCCCAGTTAATAAAGTCTTGCACAATAAGGAAGTATCCGTTGTAGCCCATCTTATCCAGAACACCCAATTCCATATCGAGTCGATCCCGTACATTTTCGGCCAGTAGCGGACGAACATCATCAGGATTCATGGCGTTCGCTTCCTCTTCGGATATTTCGTTGTAGCGCATTGCAAGTCCGCGGTAAACGAGTTTGTCCAGATAGCTTTTTTCGTCTTCACCCTCTGGTACGGGGAATTTCGGAATCAAAATTCTTCCAAGGTCCAGCTCAACGTTACACATATCGGCAATTTTGCGCGTGTTCGCCACTGCTTCAGGGTGAGTTTTATTCCAACGACCAATAATCTCCATCGGATCGGTCACGTGGAGCTCAAAATCTTTTAAGCTCATACGCTTCTCGTCAGAAAGAAACGCACCCGTACCAACACAAAGCAGAATCTCATGTGTGTCTTGATCGTCGTGCGAAAGATAATGTCCGTCACTCGTTACAACACAAGGAATATCGAGCTCATCTGCTAATTTTTCCAGGTATCCGTTGATTTTTACTTGCACATCCCATTGAGCCGGAGCATCCGGATGACCGTGATCTTGAAGTTCCAAATAATACCTATCGCCAAAAATGCCTTTATACCATGAGGCAATTTTTTTAGCTTCTTCGTAATTATCCGAGCGCAAGTTTTCACCAATTTCACCGCTGGCACAGGCCGATAAGGCAATTAGGCCCTCATTATGGCTCTCCAGTAGATCGTGGTCGATACGCGGCTTATAGTACATCCCCTCGAGATTGGCTTTTGATGAGAGATACATAAGATTCTTATAGCCCGTTTCGTTCATGGCAAGCAAGATAAGGTGGTACCTTGCTTTATCCTTAGCAGGGTCACGATCAAACCTACTCCGGGCGGCCACATATGCTTCCATGCCGAAAATTGGTTTCACGCCAGCCTCTTTGGCTGCTTTGTAAAACTCAACTGTACCCGACATCGTACCATGATCAGTAATGGCACATGCTTCCATGCCCAGTTCTTTCACGCGAGCTACCAACTCTTCAACCTTTGTGAGACCATCGAGCAAGCTATGGTGCGTATGATTATGCAAATGCACATAATCAGATGCCTTCAACCCTGCGCTCGTCGCAGACTGCGTCTTCGTTTCAACCCCCATACTTATATTTAGTATAGCAAGTAACGCATCTTAAAGAATCGTTTTGTTTACAACGAGCTTATTGATTGTTCTGTTTCTGCAAAGATTGCTGGATCTGCTCAATTGGCTGGCCAACCCCAGGAAGGTGAATAAACAAGCTTAATATCCATACAGCCAGGGCAATAACTACCGTTCCGCCTATCACGCTTCCTAAGCCAAAAAAGATGCCTCTTACAAAATTCATTTTATATACTTCAACTCTGCTGCGGTTAAAATCGTAAAACAAATCTTCTAAAAGCCCTGCCCGAGCACCTTTTTCGTTATCATCCTTAATTTTCTTTAGTGCTTTTTTCATATTATTCTTTATTAGTAAATCCTTTCGCGCTTTCAATACCTCGATCAGCACGCTCTTTCATATCGGTTGCGAAATCATCTGATTTTTCCATTATATCTTCTGTTTTGCTGCTGACATTCTGTTTGAGATCAACCGCCTTTTGCTTAAGGTCTGCACGCGTTTCTTTGCCTGATTTTGGAGCCGTAAGAACTCCTGCTACAATCCCGGCGATAGCCCCTACGACAGCCCCGATCATAAACTTTCCTTTTGCCATGTTACTTTTCTCCTCCAGATCGTTTCTTTATTTTGCGGCGAACCACCTGAAACAAGGCAGCTGCTTTTGTTACCATACCCACATCGTTTACGATATGGGAAACATTATCAGCAGCCGCCTGAGCAGAGCGCAGTAGCGAGCGAATTTGCATACTAAGTCGAACCACCATAACAACAAGCGCCACAATGACAGCAACGAACAATACCAAACATACAGCAAGCAAAACGATAATAATCTGCGCCCAATCCACCACTTAGACCTTATTTACCTTTTGACCAGTCAATAATCTACCGAGGTAGATAAGAAGTATCGCCCCAAGTACGGCGACAAGAAAACTATAGGGATTAAATCCATTCACATCACTGCCCCCAAGAAACTGCATGATGCCTCCTCCAAGAAGCCCACCAATGATTCCAAGAATAATATTTTTCAGAAGACCGCCTTCTTCTTTTGTAATAAGTTTTGCGACCCATCCCGCCAGGGCCCCTAGTACAATCCATCCTAACCAATTCATAAAACCTCCTTGGTTATTTTTGTTGTACTTTCATTGTATCGATTTTTGAAGCTTATTGCCAACTTCATGAAAGCTTAGAGCGTATATACTTCTCAAGATCAGAGCCTAACTCTTCATGAGCCAATCCAAAATCAATCACCGTTTTAAGATACTCCAGCTTATCCCCGGTATCATAGTATGTACCGTTTTGCACTTCATAGGCAAAGTATTTATAATCATCATCAATCATCTGTTGCATGATTGGCTGGAAAGTAAATTCACCCTCACCGTCAAAGTTCTCAAATGCCGTATCAAGATACCTAAAGAAATCAGGCGGCAACAAGTAACTACTTACAGAGGCAAGGTCAGAAGGTGCATTGTCTTTACCTGGCTTTTCTACGATATGCGACATCTGCAATAAACCGTCTTCCAGCATTTTGCCCGCCGCAATACCATATCTATTATATTCTGTTTCATCCTGAACTTTTTTACATGACAACACGGCGCCATCCATCCGCTCAGCCACAGCAATCATCTGGCTAAAGCGACTTGGCGATGCCATGATAAAATCATCAGCCCATGTATAAATAACGGGTTCATCAGGACCAATTAAATGAGAAGCACTCATGAGCGGAGTAGCGTTACCGTATGGTCCTTTTTGGCGAACATAAATGAAATTGGCCATATTTGAAAGATTGTCAAGTTCGTCAATAAAATGCTGTTTTTTCGGTCCACCCGCACGCAAATTAGCAAGCAGGTCTTCATTTGGAGTATCGAAGTGATCCTCGATCGCGCGCTTGTTACTACTGCCCACGATAATAATATCCTTAATACCTGCACTCACGAGCTCCTCAACGACATACTGGATAATTGGTTTATCAATCAGGGGGATCATTTCCTTTGGCATTGCTTTAGTCTGCGGTAAAAATCGGGTACCAAATCCAGCTGCGGCAATGATCGCTTTAGTTGGCTTCTTCATTATTTAGTCCTCCTTTGCATTAAAACATCGTATGCCATCAAAACGGCCGCATGGTTAGTCATGCCGTCATGCATAGCACGGGAAATAAACTCGTCGATCGTTATGGTCGTCACCTCGACTTCTTCGTCACCCTCAGGCGCAGGTTCGGTCACTTTTATACAGTCAAAGGCGATAAATGCATGCCAGACAGCATTCATATACACATCTTTATGAAAAGTTCCAAGGTACTGAACATGCCCAGCTTTATAGCCTGTTTCTTCCGTAAGCTCTCGGCGGGCGGCCTCCTCGGGTGTTTCGCCCGCATCAACAAATCCACCCGGCAGCTCATCCATAATTTTCTCTGGTCCGGGGCGGAACTGCCTTGCAATAATCACTTCGTTATTTTTTGTTAACGCGATGATACCTGCAAATTCCTGGCCATCTTTATGAACCGTATCAAAAATAGCCTGCTCGCCACTTTGCATGACAAACGTCTTAGAGGTGATAGTTCGCCACCCTACCTTTGTTGTTTCCGTGGGTTCTATTCGCTTCCACGGCTTCATCTACAACCTCTCACGAATTAGTTTTTGCGCGAGTGCTGGGTTGGCTTTACCTCCTGATTTTTTCATAACCTGACCTACGAGATAGCCGATCGCCTTGTCTTTTCCGTTCCTAATATCTTCAAGGGATTGTCGGCTTGCCGGATCCGCCAACACCTCATCCACCACTGCCGCAATAGCAGACTCGTTGCTTACTTGAAGTAGGTTCTTCGACTCGGCAACCTTGCGTGGAGAGTTATCGCTCACCAGCAGCCCAGCAAATACTTCTTTGGCAGCCGTGCTGCTTAGTTCGTTCGCCTCCACCATTTGGGCAAGTTCAATAAAGCCATCGGGCGAAAGCATACGGCTATGTATCGGCGCCGCCTCTTCATCCGCCTTGCCAAGTGCACTTGCAAACCAATGCGCGACACGCTTGGCGGTGTCACCACCAGCCTTTTCCTGAATCTCGGTAATAAGCCGGGCGTATTCCTGCGTCGCTAGGAGCGAATCAACTACCGAGCGATCGAGATTAAGCGAAATCCATTTGTCGCGATAAACAGGTGGCAGCATCGGCACCTCAGCCTGTATCGTCTCTATTTCTTCTCTCGTAAGAACGATCGGTGGAATATCGGCATCGGGCATATAGCGATAATCCTGTGCGTCTTCTTTAGAGCGTTGGCTGTTTGTTTTCTGCTTTGCATCATCCCAACCCCGCGTCTCTTGCGTTACCTGCTCGCCTTTTTCCAGTAGTTCAACCTGGCGCCTAAATTCATACTCCGCCGCGCGTTCCACACTCCTAAATGAATTAAGGTTCTTCACTTCTGCGCGCTTACCAAGCTCCTGAGACCCCTTTAGCGCAACGGAGATATTAACATCGAACCGCATATTACCGTGATACAAGTCGCCGTGCGTCACGCCTGCATATGTCATAAGCCGGTGAAGCTCAGCCGCAAATGACTTCGCCGCTGCCGGCGAGTGAATGTCCGGCTCTGAAACGATCTCAATGAGTGGCGTTCCCGCCCGGTTAAGATCGACGAGACTGTAATCGCTAAAGTGCGTCAGCTTTCCGGCGTCTTCTTCCATATGTGCATGATGAATACGGACTCTCACCGTCTGGCCATCATCTAATGGAGCATCGACGTATCCTGCGAGGATAATCGGCTGATACATTTGGGTTGTCTGGTATCCTTTTGGAAGATCAGGATAAAAATAGTGCTTACGATCAAATCGGCTCACCGGAGCTATTTCGGCATTAAGCGCCCTTCCCGCCTTGATGGCAAGGTCAACCGCCTTACGGTTTAAAACAGGGAGCATGCCTGGCAGGCCGTAATCAATTGGGCTTACCACGCTATTTGGTGATTTATCCCGGGCATCATTATCCGCAAAACTAAATAATTTTGTATCGGTCGCAAGCTGCACATGGCACTCGATACCAATCGTCATCTCGTATTTGTTCAGCACTTCTTCCGTAATCATTAGATCGCTCCTACATCTTTGAGGGCCTGCTTAAAGCCTGCTAGCGCCCGTCGCGCATCATCATAACTTACATGGACATCAGACTCATGGGCGATCTGATTACGTAGTTTATGCGCAGACCACACTGTATTGGCGTTACTCCACGTATCGCGAACGGTCTTCATCCGTTCACCCATAGTCTCGCCCTTTACGCCACGCTCACGCAGCGCCTGATCAAGAAGTTTGTCAGCATTGAGTACCGCCAGATGATAGCTCGATGACTCATCGCGTTTCAAGCTCGATTCAATCTGGAGCCACCGCGAGCGATACTTTTCAACGTCGAGCCCTACTGGACCACGTTTGGTCAACGTAATAACAACGATAAGCAAAATCCCGACAATGAGAATGCCTACCATGAATGCAAGAAGCGTACCGTCCATCTTTTATTTGCCCTCCATCGATTCTGCCAGCGCGAGTAGCTGCGCGTCACTCTTTTGCGGACCCATAAGCTGCACGCCAATCGGCAAACCCGATGCGCTCTCGCCCGCAGGAATACTTATCGCAGGGATTCCCGCAAGGCTCGCTGGAACTGTCATAATATCGGCCAAATACATTTTTACCGGATCGTCAGTATTAGCGCCAAGATCGAATGCCGGAGTTGGCGTCACGGGACCGATCAATGCATCATATGTTTCAAATAGTTGATCGAAGGCCTGGATCAGCAGCGTACGAGCTTTTTGCGCTTTAAGATAGTACGCATCAAAGAAGCCGCTTGAAAGCACATAGCTGCCAATCATAATGCGACGTTTATTTTCCGTTACAAAACCTTCGCCACGTGACTTGCCGTAGAGTTCAGCCAATGTTTTTACGCCCTCAGCACGCGTGCCGTAGCGAATACCATCATATCGAGCAAGGTTGCTGCTCACTTCCGCAGGTACCACAATGTAATAAATCGCTAAGGCGTATTTTACAGAAGGCATACTCACCTCTTCAACCGTATGCCCGGCTGCGCGTAGTTTCTCAGCATATTCCAGAGTTCGAGCCCGAACATCAGCATCGACGTCATTAGTCATAAACTCTTTAATGAGACCTATTTTTTGACCCTGTTTTATCTCATCTGTCATTTTGAAGAAGTCGGGTAATGTGGTCATGTCGCGCGGATCACGTCCGCTTATAATATCAGTTACAAGCGCAGCATCACTTACATCAACCGCAAAGCAGCCGATACAATCTGTGCTGCTCGCCATAGCAACCACTCCATAACGGCTCACCGTGCCATAGGTGGGCTTTACACCAACGACACCATTAAAGCTAGCGGGCTGACGAATCGAGCCACCCGTATCCGAACCGAGTGCAAACGGTACGATATCAAGTGCCGTAGCGACAGCTGATCCACCACTGCTTCCTCCCGCAACCTTTGTCTTATTATGTGCATTCTTGGTTGGGCCGAATGCGGAGTTCTCGGTACTTCCTCCGTGCGCAAATGCATCGAGGTTTGTTTTTCCGATACAGATTGCGCCTTCGGCTTCGAGCTTCTCAACCGCGGTGGCCTGCAAGGGAGAAGCAAAGCTTTCAAGGATTCTACTCGCGGCGGTTGTAGGCGCTCCAAAGGCAAGGAAGTTATCCTTTACCGCAAAGGGGACCCCGGCAAGTTTTCCTGCTTCTTCACCCTGTTTGATTCGCGCGTCAATATCATCTGCCCGCTCAAGTGCACGCTCCTTCGTAAGACTAAGGAGCGCATGATACGCCTCATTCTCGCTCGCCTTGGCAAACGCTCGTTCTACCTCCTGGCGAGCTGTTGTCTGGCCACTTTTAATACGTTCAACTAAAGAAGAAATTTGGGTCATGCTATAGAACTTTCGGCACCTTTACTTGATTATCCTGCGCCTGGGGGGCAAGTGCCAGAAGCTGCTCTCTGGTAATGGCACCGTTTTCAATTTCGTCGCTACGCCATATATTTTCAAGGCCCGTCACTTGATACGTCGGCTCTACATTTTCCGTATCGAGTTCTGCTAGTAAATCCACGTAGTTAAGTATGTTTACGATGTCATCCTTTAATGAGCCGATTTCTTGATCGGACAATTGTAAGCTACTGAGTTGCGCTAAATGACGCACATCATCTGTAGAAATTTGAGTCATGGTATCTATTATACCTAAAACCTACACCTATTCCCAGCGGAATACTTTGAAGGCGATCAAGTAAATAACAACCATCCATACACCAATCAGACCAACTTGCGACAAGATATCAATCAAGTGTTTGCCTTCCGTTGCAATCAATCTGATACCATCAATCACAGGTGTCAAAGGCAACAGCGAAGATACGTGCTGAAGCCATTCTGGCATGATATAACGCGGGAAAAATGTCCCCGAGAGAAACATCATTGGAAACACGACGATATTCGAAAGTGGAGCAGCTTGGCGTTCGTTACGTGCCCAGCCACCAAGCGCCAGCCCTATTCCAAGAATCATCGTAATGCCCAAAATGAGGAAAATTGCCAGTTCAAAGTAATTTCCTACTACTTGAAGCTTGAAGAACACGATAGCTACAACAAACATGATCGCAAGACTCAAGAGTCCAATAATTGCCTGGCCTATCATAGTCGAAAGGAAATATTGCCATACTCGTAGTGGTGTCGTCGAAAGGCGACGCAAAATTCCCATTTTCTTCAGTTCAGGGAAGACATTCACGGGTCCAAAAATCCCCATACCAATGATGGCAAAGCCCAGAAGTCCAGCAAAGGTATAGTCGAATGCACTTAAACTTCGCTCGTTGAGCTTATCAGAATTTACCGTAAATGGTGTTTCGTTTTTCACAAACTGACCGTTCATGGCCTTAAATTGCCCATCGAGAATACTCGCTAACGCTTGACCAGATTGTTCGTTATTTTGTGTATACACAACATCCGCTTGACCGCTCGGGAAATTCTGGCCATTCTTTACTTCACCAAAATCTTTAGGAAGCACAATCGCTGCGTCAAGCTCTGAACGACTCATTTTATCTTTGGCGGCATCAAGTGTTTTTACGTCCTTATTCACCTTGAGAACATCGCTTGATTCGGCTTTTTTAACAAACTCCGTGGCAACACTTGTATTCGATTCGTTAATAAGCGCTACGTTAAAGCTAAGGTCTTTCGAACCGCTATTAAGACTTCCGAAAACAAAAAGAAAGATGAGTGGAAATCCAATTCCGAAAAATAAGGCAAGCTTGTCACGGAAAAATCGCTTAGTGTTAATTTTGACAAAAGTTCCAACTGTAAATAGCGAACGTTTCATTACTGGCCCTCCCTTAGTTCTTTGCCGGTGAGGTCAATAAATACATCTTCAAGGTTGGCCTGCTCTACTTGTTGCTTCTTTTTGAAACCGCGGTCAAGAAGCTGTTTGATAAGATTCTTGGGCGTATCGATTGCAATGATTTTTCCATTGTCCATAACGGCAATACGATCACAAAGAATCTCCGCTTCGTCCATGTAGTGCGTCGTCATGATCACACTAATACCCTTACTGCGCACCTTTTCAATGAGCTCCCAAAGATGGCGACGCGCTTGGGGATCAAGACCCGTCGTCGGCTCATCCAGAAAAAACACCTTCGGCCCATGAACAAGCGCAGTCGTAATACTCAAGCGCTGTTTTTGTCCGCCAGAAAGCGACTCGACATAATCATTCGCTTTTTCCTCAAGGTCAACATCTTTAAGAAATTCCATCGTATCGACGCGCTCGCCGTATGCTGCCGCGAACATCTCAATAATTTCCGTCAGCTTTGTTTTATCCTGAAAAGCAGGAGATTGCGGCTGCACACCAATAAGATATTTAATTTTCTGTGGATTTTCAGCTACGTTAATGCCATCTATTGTTACTTCACCGTCGTCAATCGGACGAAGCGTCTCCATCATTTCAAGCGTTGTCGTTTTGCCGGCCCCATTTGGTCCCAAAATACCAAATATCTCGCCCTTTTTTACCTCAAAACTAATACCGTTGACTGCTTGTTTGTCACCGTACCGCTTTTTGAGGTTTTTTACTTTTACCATCGTACTCATAGTCAGTATCTTAGCATATACGATACGGACATTTCTATTCTTTTTACTTCGTGATACGCTTGAGTCTATGAAGCTTCAAGTAGGTGTTAAGATACTTATTCAAAATAATAACCAGCAGTTTCTTTTTATACGACGTGCACAAGCCTTCGCTGGAGAAGATGTTCCTCATTGGGATATTCCGGGTGGACGGATCGAACCGGAAGAACCACTGCTTGAAGCGCTTGCGAGAGAAATCAAAGAAGAGACCGGACTCTCAATAGATAATTCGCCTCAACTCCAGGCGGCACAAGATATATTTGTTTCACACGCAGACCTTCACGTAGTACGACTTACCTATCTCGCTCACGGCGAAGGAAAGCCTAAAATTAGCGATGAGCACCAGGAAGTAGCCTGGATGACCCAAAGTGAGGCTCTCTCCACTTCGATTGACCCCTACATACGAGAAGTTCTCGAGAAGCAAAAAAGCGCCTGAAAACGATGGCGCTTTTTTGACTATAAGCAATGTTATCGCTGATCAATAAACGTATGCGCATGACCAGACGCGCCGCCACGGCCAGTTCGGCCGATACGGTGCACGTAGTCTTCGTAGGTTTGTGGCGTATCGAAGTTAATCACGTGCGTAACGTTCGGAATATCAAGACCACGGGCTGCGACATCCGTAGCTACCATCACACGTACCCGCTCGTCTTTGAATTGCTTCAAAGCACGCTGACGCTGTGATTGATTTTTATTACCATGAATAGCAACCGAGGAGATACCGCTTTTTTCAAGGTGATCGCTCAGGCGCTGCACGCCAAACTTTGTCTCGCCAAATACGAGTACTTTTTCGTAAGTATCATCGCCCAGCATGTTCGTAAGCAGCTCAAGCTTATGGGCCTTATCACGTGCTTCAATAACATCCTGTTCGATATGCTCGTTAGTCTCTGCCGTTCGTACCGAAATAGTCACCGGATCGTTCAAAAAGTCATGAACAAGAGCTGAAATTTCAGGTGTGATCGTGGCGCTAAAGAAGAGTGTTTGACGATCGCTTGGCATGCCACCCACAAGTTCACGAATATCAGGCAGAAAGCCCATGTCGAGCATACGGTCGGCCTCATCAAGAACAAGCGTTGTCATATTCTTGAGTTGCAAAACATGACGGTGAAGCAGATCCTTCAAGCGGCCAGGCGTACCAATAATCACATGCGGGCGTCGCTTAAGATCACGTATTTGACGATCGATATTAACACCGCCAACAACTAATGTTGAATACAGTCCGAGACCACGCGAAAATTCACGAAATTGTTCGTCGATCTGCTGAGCTAATTCGCGGGTGGGAGCAACAACAAGCACACTTGGGCGAAGCATAATGCCGCTTTGACGCTCAATGATTGGCAAAAGGAAGGCAGCAGTTTTACCTGTACCGGTGTTTGCAAGACCGATAACGTCACGACCCTCAATAATATGAGGTATTGCTTGGTCTTGAATGGCACTTGGCGTTTCGTAACCCTTTTTAGCAATATTATGATGAAGTTCTGCTCCAAAAGGAAAATCAGCAAACTTGTGCTTGGCCTCGTATACTATTTCATCAGCCTTCGTGACGGCCTTATTAATAAATTTAGATGGATGAATGTACTTTTTAGCAGGACCACGACTACCGCCGCGACGTCCCCCAAAATTACGATTTCCACTATGTGGTCGCCCCTGGGGACGTCCATTTCGTCGTTGTTGAAATGCCATAAAAAATAACCCTTTCGTTATTCTAATTTTAATAGCTGTATGCAGTCTAAAGGGTAAAACCCTAGGGAGAACAGCGAGAGGATATTTCGGTGGTGGCGCCAGCTACTCTAGGTAACCAATTAATTATATGGAGCGCACATCTTTGAAAGAGGCTCGACATTCATCGAATGCAATACTTCTATTATACACCACTTGGCCTATTTTTGCAAGGTTTTGGGCTATACTTTAAATGACATGCCAAGACGTGACGGATACCCTACCAATCAGGAGCTTCTCGTGGATTTTACCACTGAAGCTCGTCATTTGTACGTCTTAGCATATCAAACTCATATTGAAGGTAATATCCCTCCTGCGTACAGGGAAAAACCGATCGCCATGCTCGGACTTGAAGTAGTAAAAAGGTACCTCAATGATTCCCGACCTCTTCAGCATGTTTCAACAGAGCGGCTAGGCATATCGTCATTAAAAAGCGATGATATCGGCAGGATGCGGGAACAAACAAACACAAAACACTTGCCTGAAGATGTTTTTGAATTCTACGAAGCCATCGTTGCACGGCTTGGCGCTACCGTTTTATCGAATGCTGTCGTATTTGATCGAATCATTCCGCCAGGGAGTATCACCGCTTCATATATTGCTTCTTTTCCTAGCGGCCCAACAAAAAGTGTAGATACATTAAGTGAAAAACCTACGAAGCAAGCTATTATTTCTGCTACCTACTTCACTAAAGAGAGCCTTGAATACATTCGCTCTGGCGAATCGGGCCTTCCTGTTGAAGAGAAGCTTTTAAAGGCAGTCCGCGAAAATCGAGATGGTGTATTGCAACACACCTTTACGCTTCCGATGACACCGGAGCTCCCTCTAAACGGACATGAAGGCACGGCTTTCCTTTACGCCTATCGTGAACAGATGAATGCCAAGTTACGCAAAAAACGAGAAATGCTAGATTTCCTCACAACATACGATGCACCCTCGACGTCTCTTGAGCGTGCGCGAGAACAAGTTGCACGCTATGCCGCCGCTCTTGTACGGGTTGAAAGAATTTTAGACAAAAAGTAAATCTACATTTTTTGTTTGATTTCGGCAATCAAGTCACGAAGCTCAGCTGCTTTTTCAAACTCCAAGTTCGCACTGGCAAGCTCCATTTGAGATGTCAGCTCCTTTGCTAATGTCTCGTACTCATCTTTTGGAATCTTTTTAAGATCGATTTTCTTTTTCGTATCTTCTTTCATTGGAATAATGGCACGTAGACCTTCGTCAATCTCTTTGGCAATGCTTGTCGGCGTGATGCCATGCTCGCGATTATACGTTTCCTGAATCTCGCGTCGTCGGTCTGTCTCTCCGATTGCCTCCTTCATAGAATCCGTCATAGTATCGGCGTACATCAGCACAGTACCATTTACATGACGCGCCGCACGGCCGATGATCTGAATGAGCGCTCGCGCACTTCTCAAAAAGCCCTCCTTATCAGCATCCATAATTGCTACCATGCTTACTTCAGGAAGATCAAGCCCTTCCCGTAGCAGGTTAATCCCGACAAGAACGTCATAGACTCCCGTACGCAAATCGCGAAGAATGTCGCCACGCTCCAACGTATCAACTTCACTATGGATATAAGCAGTTTTAATATTCAGCTCTTGAAGATAGGTTGAGAGATCCTCGGCCATTCTTTTAGTCAGGGTTGTAACAAGGACACGCTCCTTTTTTTCAATTCGGTCACGAATTTCAGCGATAAGATCGTCGATCTGACCCTTTGTCGGACGGATTGAAATATGCGGATCTACAAGACCGGTCGGGCGAATAATTTGCTCGGCAGGCTTAGGACTCCGGGCAATTTCATAGTCGCCCGGCGTCGCTGAGACGTAAATTATTTGATTGACATGTCGCTCAAATTCCGCAAACGTCAGTGGACGGTTATCCAGAGCTGAGGGTAACCGAAATCCATGTTCCACCAGCACTTCCTTACGTGCGCGGTCACCATTATACATACCTCTTACTTGCGGTAGTGTTTGATGACTTTCATCGATAAGCAGGAGAAAATCGTCAGGAAAATAATCCAATAGCGTGGCTGGCTGTTCGCCCACTTCGCGGTTTGTAAGATAACGAGAATAGTTTTCAATTCCTTTGACGAATCCTGTTTCTTCGAGCATTTCAATATCGTACTTTGTGCGCTGGCTTAGCCGCTGAGCTTCAAGTAGTTTATTATTTTTTTCAAACCACTCCACGCGCTCCTCAAACTCTTTTTTAATACCTTCTATAGCGTGGGCAAGCTTTTCTTTTGGTGTAACGTAGTGACTGCTTGGAAAAATCGTAATACTCTGAGGCTCAGCAGTAATTTCACCCGTAAGTGGATCGATCTGCGTAATGCGGTCAACCTCATCCCCAAAAAACTCCAATCGAAAACCGACATCACGGCCTGCCGGAAAAACATCAACCACATCGCCCTTAACACGGAAGGTACCTCGATGAAAATCCATATCATTTCGTTGGTATTGGATATCAGTAAGAAGCCGCACGAGTTTGTCTTGTTGACGCCGTTCACCGCGCGTTACAGTTATCGACATCTCCGCGTAATCGTCTGGCGATCCGATACCATAAATACAACTCACGCTGGCGACAATAATAACGTCGCGACGTGTCAGAAGTGCCGAAGTGGCAGCGTGCCTCAAGCGATCAATTTCATCGTTTATTTTGCTGTCTTTTTCAATGTATGTATCACTGCTGGCAATATACGCCTCTGGCTGATAATAATCGAAGTAACTTACAAAATAGTGAACTTCGTTTTCGGGGAAAAACGCCTTAAATTCGCTATAAAGTTGCGCTGCGAGCGTCTTATTGTGAGCAAGTACCAGAGTTGGAACGCCGCGTTTGGCAATGATATTCGCCATTGTAAATGTCTTACCGCTTCCTGTCACACCAAGAAGTGTTTGCTCGCGCTCTCCATTTTCAAGTCCGGTGACAAGCTGAGTAATAGCAGCAGGCTGATCGCCAGTAGGCTCATACTTTGTTTCTAAACGGAATTTTGAAGTCATCCGTTCTATTATACTATTCCTTGCGTGCCGATTCGAGCGTCTTTATAGCAGCCTTATAATCGTCCGTCGCAATCATGTCCTTTACGACTTGCATCTCTTTTACACGGGTGTCATCACCATTAACGAGCTTCGGGAAGTCAATAGTAAGGATAATCGTCGGAGAGGTGACCGTGTCGTTCTGCAAAACTAAACGTGAGGCAACCCCTACATACGAAACGGTGCACATTGAATCTCCAAGCGCTGCGTGCGTATCGCCACCGTCTTGAGTAAGGCCAATTTTATAGTTATAGCCTCCGCCTTCGGCATCAGTCATTGCCTCAACGACATATGCCGTAGAAGCATTGAGCTTAGTAACAGCCTGTGGATATACATTATAAAACCGAAGCTTCAGCGGGCTGCTAGAGTCGCAAGCTCCACCGATTCCCCCTGAAGAAACATCCATCTTCACGCGGACTGATTTGTCTGGATTAGTTATGGTTACCGAATTAGTGTTTCCCGCCCCAGGTACAATTACCTCTGACCAATCAGATGGATAATCAAGCGCGTAAATAGCGCTGTTTAGCGCAACGCGCGCCGTTTTTAGCTGTTCTTTAGGCATTGTCTCCGTTGATGATGAGGTCGTATCCGTCTTCTTTGCCATAAAGTTTTGATAAAAAACAAACCCAAGCGCCCCAAGGAGTGCCACTACTAGTATGCCGATGATAATAACGTGCGCACTTCCTGATTGTTTTTGCGTATTCATACTATCCCCTCCCTGATCTTAGTGGGCTTAAGTGACTATCGGTTCCGTCATCAATGAAATCAGAATACCGTTTATCGAGTGCTGCAATTACCTTCGTAACAAGCGTATCTGGGTTCGTGTCAAAAATAACTTCTTTAGCCCCGGGAGCTTCGATATGCTCCAAAAGTGTGGGGATATAATCTGCCAGCCCTCCGCTTCCCAGTAAGACACCGCACACTTTACGACTCTCCAGTGCGGTAGAAAGCTCATGGAGGCTCCCCATGCGCCCACCAACAGTAATCATCCCATCGCAGCTTCGCACCAAATGAACATCCCTGCCAACATATTCCATGCCTGTAAAATTAATGTAATCAAATTCTTTCGTCGGTAATCGGTACGTCGCAACATGCTCCCGAAATGATGATGCTGGCGAAAAACCAACCGACACGCCCCGAGAATCTTCTACACTCATAAAACCCATGGCAGCATAATGCGGCAAGCCTACAGTTGCCCCCGTAAGAAGCGTCTTTCCTTGGGCGGCAATCGCCTTTCCTAAATCGAATGCAAGCTGGTGCGACTTTTGTACTGTCCCTCCGCTCGCAGCTCCTGAAACACAAATCTGATATCGCATTCTATAGCTCCTCTGCCTTATACTCCGCCGGGGCGTCTTGAAGGTATTTCTCTATCTCGTTCCTCTTCAACAGTCCCGCTTGCGCGCCCAACTTTTGCACGACGCTCATGCTATTGATCGGGGCCCATTGAAGCGCTGTTTCAATCGTTTCGCCAAGTGCCAAAGCAGCAACAATTGTCGATGCGAAGGCGTCGCCCGCTCCTGTTCTATCGTACGGTGGCGCTGGATCTGGATAATTTGGCATTTTGATTACTTTTTTATCGTATGAAGCATATGACCCCGCGGACCCATCAGTAATAATGACCACTTTTGGTCCAAGGCCGTGAAGGGCTGAAGCTAGTTCCTTGATCGATTCAGCACTTTTCTCCGTCACTAGAGCCGCTTCTTCCCGGTTCATAACCACGATATATGAACGGTTATAGATCTCTTTTAGCTTTTCCGTACCCCACTCAAAGTGGAAAGTACCTGGCTGAAACGCCAATTTTATCTGCGGATGCGCGCTAAGATAGCGAAGAAGGTCCTCGTGGAGCTGCCAGGCGGACTTACTAATAAGCGAAAGATATATCCAGTCGGGCGGCGACTCCGGCTCTCGCCACTTATAATCGTAACTTTCGTTTTTCACCAAAATTGTCCGCTCAGCACCATAGCGAAGCACATAGTAGCAATTAGATTTTAGACCATCTTCAGCTGCGACTAATGACGTATCTATTCCCTCCTTATGAAGATAACTAAGGGACTCTTCGCCTGTACGGTCTTTACCCAAAAAGGCCATGAGAGAGGTGGCTAAACCTAATCTGCTCACGGCTACGGCGGCATTTGGTGACGGACCGACTGCCTGAACAACTTCCGCGCCATCATAGGGAGGCTTTGAGCCAAAAGGAACGCTCAACCACTTACTTCCTTTATCATCCGTCTCAACCCTTGCGATATCTTCACGAAGCTGAATAAAAACATCTGTAAAAATATCCCCGACAGCAAGAAGTGACGGCTTTTTTTCGTTCGATGATATCTCCGGGTATGTTTCATCTTCTGAAGTTTTCAAGCCTATTTCTTGTGCAAGTTTGTGCACAATTTCATCATGTGTCCGGTCATGCTGGGCATATCGCTTCACGATTTCCAATCTTAAGTGGCGCTTACCGTGACCTGTTTGGCGTTGTACATAGGCGAGCTCATGATGTGCATTTTCAATAACATCCTGGATATTAAACGAGATCGGCCCATCGCCTAGATTTAGAAGCGTATACGTAAGTGGTGCAAGGATCGTCTCGGCGCTTCCGTTACGCACAGTGTTTTTTAATGCATTGTAAAGCTCTACGCCTGTCGTATCGCTTGGGTCAAGTCCTAGCGATCGCATAGCTTCATGCGCTTTTTGGGTAATATCAGCAATAAGTCGCGCGTCAACGCCAGCATTACCCGTTGCTTGCTCCAACTGGTTCATTGTTACCGTGAATAATGGATGGTCGTTTTCTAACAGCTCTTTTAAAAACATGGATGTCGCCTATTCTTTAAGCATAAGTATAACAGATTTAGAGTGGTTTTTCGTGAAGCGGCATATCATGAAGCCGTACGTTACCTTCTAAAATGCCGGATTTAGCACCGATTTTCGTCACGACAGATGTTGAATTCGCACTGGCGAAGACCAACGAATCCTTCAAACTCTTTCCTAGTGCCCACTGACTTAAAAAGCCCGAACCGAACGCATCACCTGCTCCCGTACGATCAATTACTTTTACATCTTCGTACATACCTGCACGAATGACCGTCTTGCCATCAGACGCCATAACTCCGTTCGGACCATCGCTCACAATTGCTACAGGTACGTAGTGAAGCGCATGGCGTACGAGCTCTTCGAGTTCTTCACCCTCAACAATCTGACGCATCTCCTCCTTATTAACCGATAGCACCTCAACATCTTCAAGAAGCGCCTTGAGCTTGGTAGAGTGTGCGAGCTCCCGCTTGCCAGGATTAAACATAATCTTCGTCCCATGCTGGCGCGCCTGGTGAAAAACTTTGTTGAGTGTCTCCATATCGCCAGCCATGCTTGAAACATACAACCAATCCGCATCGCTGTCCTCTATATCGAAGTTTTTTGCGTCGTAATGAGTTGAAGCACCCCTATACGTGAGGATGGTTCGCTCGCCATTCGGCGCAAGCAGCAATACCGAATACCCCGTATTGTATTTTTTTGAATAGCTGACATGAGTGGTTTCAACACCCTCATGATCAAGGTCGTCTAAAACGGCCTGACCCGCCGGATCATGGCCTATAGTTCCCATGAATTCCGCGCGTAAGCCCTGCCTTGCAAATGTAACCGCTGCATTCGTAGCGCCTCCACCTGTAGTAAAGTTGATGTTATTTACATCCGCCTTAGCTCCGAGTTCGAGCTTCATGAATATTTCGCGTGCGGCTTTGTCACTTACGGGCTTAAATTCATCACTATGGCTCAAGAACACATCTTGAACCGCAGCACCAATCGAGAGAATTTTTGGTATTTTTTTGTTCATTACTCACATTATACCACTTATGGTTGAAGGTTTTGATATATCCTGGTATTCTTTTGTAGCCCTTGAAAGCTCGTCTTTAAGAGATTGGAGGCCTTTGAAGTGAGTATTCCCGAGCCGAGTACGATCCTGGAAGTATTACGCCGAGATAGAGTCTACGGAAAGCCCGAGCTGTTCGATCAGGTGAAAGATTTCGCGGCAAAGCTGCCCGAAATTCTCCGCCCCTACTTGGGTGATGAGGTTACTCCGCCTCGTTACTTTGAAGTCATGCTCGTCACTCGCCAACAGTTGATTGAAGAAACCACTCTCGACCACCTCGTCCTTCAAGAAACCATTCAAATTCTGCGAGAATGGCAGGAGCATCCGCAGCGTGCGTACAGATTCGCTAACACAACAGAGGCGGACTACATACTCAGCGGCCATGTCGGTCTGAGCGAGCCGCTCAAGCAGCGCTACCGGAACGGCGAGCTGTTGTTCATTGACATCCTGCGTGAACAGCCCAGTTTTTTCCTGCTTTAACAGGGTGCGCACTGGTCTCATAAAGTGATTATGAGATCAGTGCGCTGTAAGCATTATCGACCCCCGTTTTCTTTCATGGTATGCTTTAATTATGATTGCGAAAACTATTTTTGAACAAGTACTCAACCGAGCAAAACATGGACCTATAGCTATTATTTATGCCGATGGAACCAAGAAAAAATATGGAACCGGTAAGCCATTGTTTACTGTTACCATTCACGACGAGTCTGCGATAAGCGACATCGTAAAGCGATTCGACCTTGGCTTCGGCGAAGCCTTCATGCACGAAAAAGTAACCGTTGATAATCTTGACGAGCTGCTGAAGTTCGCCTATCTCAACGAACGCGACTTTAAAAAGATATTCGGAAAAAAATCGGGTTATAAATTTGCCCGCAACATCCGTAAGAAACAAGCCGAGCAAATTGAGAGCCATTACGATCTTGGTAATGATTTTTATGAGCTTTGGCTTGACAAGGCAATGGTATACACCTGCGGTTATTTCCGCAAGAAAAACGACTCGCTTGACACCGCCCAAGAGCAAAAGCTTAATCATGTTCTAAATAAACTTCAACTCTCAAAGGGCCAGGAGTTCATCGATCTTGGCTGTGGCTGGGGTGGCCTTGTTATTCAAGCAGCTAAAAAATATGGCGCCAAAGGCATCGGTGTCACTCTCAGCAAAGAGCAGTACGAGTACGCTAAAGCCCGCGCTAAAAAAGAAGGCGTTGAGAAGCTCACCACTTTTTATCACATGAATTACCAAGATGCGCCTACGCTCGGAAAAACGTTCGAACGAGTTGTGAGCGTCGGAATGCTTGAGCACGTGGGCCGTGAAAATCACGCCCAATTCTTTAAAACCATTGACGAATTATTAAAACCCCAGGGCATTGCGGTCGTTCATTCAATTACTCAACAAACCGAAGAGGATATGCCGGCATGGATTGATAAATATATCTTCCCGGGTGGATATGTACCAAGTGTGCGCGAAGTTGTTCGCTATTTACCAGAGTACGATTTTCATATTACCGACTACGAGAGTCTGCGAATGCATTATGCGCATACACTCGATGAGTGGACAAACCGATTCGAAAAGAATCTTGGCAAGGTCCGCAAACTCGGTTACGACGAAACATTCATTCGTATGTGGCGGTTATATCTCCGAGGTTCTGCCACCAGCTTCCGCTACGGTACCTTCGACTTATCACAATTTGTCTTTACAAAAGGCCTAAAAAACGATCTGCCATCGACACGCGAATTTCTATATAAATAAATCAGGCATAATGAGAGCCGCCTACCGACGGCGCTCATTATGAGATGCCCGTAGTGCGGCTTAGTGAGATACCGACCAGTCGCGGTGGCATCCCACACAGATGTTGGACCACGGCTGCTCGCTACCCACGTACTTACCGTGCATGCCGAGCTTGTGCCGTTGACGCAACCGCTCCAGTTGTTCTGTTGTTTGCGGCACCAGCGCCGGGAATGGGTCCGTCAGCACCAGTCCTCCTGCTTCTGCGATCGCCATCAGGTCCTTCTCGGCTTCAGTGTAATCCGAAGCCTGCATCTCAGGCGAAAGCGAAAGGAACGGAGTGCGGCACTGCAACAGCCAGCGAGTACGGTCCTCAGGTGTCTTCTTGACGACATACGCCACCCAGCCGTTGAATTGGTCGAACTTCCTCTGCACCAGGCTCGCCACGGTGGGCGAATACGCAAACTCACCCACGTGCAGCTTCACGATGTCGATCACCATCCGCGCATGCAAGGCCAACATATCGTCGAGCCCAGAGGCACGGGCCTGCCACACGATGCTGTTTACGCCTTCGGGTGTCAGCCTTGCGGGGTCACGGAGTACCCACCGCTCCCACGCTATCCACTGACGATGGTTGGCCGCCGCAAGCGGGTGGCTCATTTCGATAATTTGCGCCGGCGAAATAATCGCCGCATCAAGCGAGTCGTTCATGACACCTCTCCTAGTGATGCGCGACGTACAGATATATAATACAATAAAATAAGTATTTATACCAGAAGACGCTATTCGTTCTCTTAGATGCCTGAAGCCTAGTCTTTTTATGCCCTGGCGGTCAGCTACCCATTCACGCAGGAAAAAGCCGTGCTTACGCCCGCTCTATGCACTTTTGGTAGAGTGTTTTTAAGCGCCCGGCTGGATCATACTTTTTCTTGAGGGCATCGTATGCTTTACCGTTGTAGATCTCGTAGAAATCCTTCTCGGAGTAAAATGCTTCAGAGTAGAGCCCTTTCTTACCGCCCAGTCTGCTCACCTCCGCCTCGATGAGTTTGTTGTAGTAAAATGGATCGCCTTTATGCGCCTTCACCTGATCCCAAAATCCAAAATTTACATAGATTTGACCAGGTTTTAGTTCATAAAGAGGGAAATCCGCCGAGGTCTTTGACTTTGTAGGACAAAACCATACAGGGCGTATTGCAATATTTTTTGTAAAGAAATTCCAAAATTCCGTAGCATTTTCAATAGGAATCTGGACATCTTGAATAATTGTCTCAAGAGGTTCCGGCTCGCCGCCCAGCCTACGGATTGTATCTGCCATATGATATTTTTGATCTAATCTCAGAAGCTTCCAGTAGCTCTCAGAACGAAGCATCCATTTGCCGAATAAAAATCGCGGCACTGTATGGTTCATATAGAACGCCTTAGAACACCAGAACCAGTCGCTATCCCATCGCCAGATAAAGTCACGAACAGATAAATAATCCTCTTTGAGACGTGAAATTGATTCATAATAGCGATTCATATATCTGTAGTTGCTCACTCTGGGGGCGCCATCGACAAACGTGCCCAGGGTGGCATAGATATTGTTCTTTTCAAACCCGCTCCCATCAATAAAATCGACTGTTTCGCCTTTATATTTTTTCGTCTTGCCGACTTCTTTGACTAATTCAAGAAAACCATCCAGCTTTTTAAACGGAATATGCCGAAGCTTCACGTATGGCCTTGTTTGGATAAGCTTTATTTTCAATTTCAAGATATAACCTAAGGTTCCAAATGAATTTGCCATGCCATAAAACAAATCTTTGTACTTATTTTTCGGCGTTGCAGTTACCACAGAGCCATCAGGAAGCAGGACTTCCATTTCAAGTACAGTTTCGTGAACAAGCCCATTATATAAAGAGTTGGCTTCAATACCACCACCGCTCACGGCACCACCAACTGTAATTGTGGCTAGCTCAGGTACGACGGCAGGCAACAGGCCATACTTTAACGTTTCATCAACAATAGCCCTATATGGCGTCATCCCTTCAACATCGGCGGTTAGGCCCTTTACGTCGACGGAAAGAATTTGATTAAAATCACGTGTATCAAGCTTGGCAGCCTTACCTTTCCGTTCACGGAATAAGTTTGAAGCAGATTTTTGAAGTCGCACAGATCCGTTCTGCTCACGAATGGCAGCGTACTGCCGCACGACTCGGTCACGTTTTTCTTCGTATGATAGTGTCATTGTTCTATGATACAGCTTTTCCCGCACTACCAAAGGCTGTTATTTTTTCTTCAATCACTTTTTGAACAGCTTCATAAACCACTGGCATTAGTTTTACAACAGCATACTCATCGGGGTTATCAGCAAGAACTTTCTCGAGCGTTTTGCGAAACGCATAGCGCATGTCACTATTGATATTTATCTTGCTGACACCGATTTTTGCGGCATCTTCAAAATAATGAAGAGGCGTACCACTTCCTCCGTGAAGACTAATTTGACACTGGATCTTGTCACGAATTTGCTGTAGCAATTCGAGGTCAAGTTGTTTTGGAACCGGATAGAGACCATGTAAGTTTCCGATTTGTATGGCAAGCGTATCAATACCAGTTTGATTCACAAAATCAACCGCTTCATCTGGCTTGGTGTTGAATTTTTTTACTTCTTCGTAATTAATCGTTTCAGTATGCAAGTTGGACGAGCCCATAAAGTAGCGCTCTTCGGCCTCAACAAGCGCGCCCGTGAACCTAGCATATTCAACGACCTCTTTGGTTTTAGCGATAATTTCTTCCCTGCTTGCGTCGTGATTGGCTTGTGAAATATCGATATGAATGAATTCAAAACCGGCATCAATCCCGCGTTTGGCCGCTTCAACGCTTGGGCTGTGATCGAGGTTGATGTACATTTCAACACCATACTCATCGCGGTAGTTATCCACCATATCTCGAATATTCTCGAGCCCCATAGCTTTTACTTCGCCATCACTTACCTCAACGAGAACGGGAGAGTTGAGCTTTTGGGCGGCACGCGCCACGGCAATCAGTGTTTCTTGATTATCAATATTGAATGCACCAACCGCAAACTTTTGTGAGCGGCTTCGTTGCATAAGATGTCTCGCTCGTACAGTATTATCTCTGATTTGTCGAATTGATAAACTCATAATCCTCCTTAAAACCCCTGGTGGTAACGCGGCACTTTACGCACAAATTCTTCAACGTCTCGGGAAATCGACTCTCCATCGAGGCCAAAATACTTAATAAGTTCGGCCGGGGTGCCACTTTCGCCAAACCTATCCTTCATACCAACACGAAGCAACGGTGTAGGCAACTTTTCGCCCAACAGTTCGGCGATTGCCCCGCCAAAGCCTGCCGCCATCTGCGCTTCTTCGGCTGTCACAACTCTGCCTGTTTTTTTAATGCTCTCTAAAATCGTTTCTTCATCAAGAGGTTTTATAGTGGGAACATGCACCACATCGGCATGGATTCCTTTTTCCTCAAGTCGCTTTGCCGCTACAAGAAGCTGATAGGTCATGGTGCCCGTCCCGAGCAGCGTGACATCGTCACCACTACGAAGCTTGTAGGCCTTGCCGATTTCAAAAGGCGAGTGCTCGGTACTAAATACGGGAGTTTTCTCGCGAGCCAACCGAAGATAACTTGGCTTCCCATTACTGACAATCGCATGCGTCGCCTTCTCCGCCTCGATACTATCTCCCGGAGCGATCACTACCATGTTGGGCAGAACACGCATAAGTGCAATATCCTCGAGCATTTGGTGGGTCGCGCCATCCGGCCCTACGCTCACACCGGCATGGGAGCCGATAATCTTCACTGGCTGCTCATTTAGCGCAATCGTAGTGCGGATCTGCTCCCAATTACGGCCTGGACTAAATGCGGCATAGCTGCTTGTAAACGGAACTTTACCGGCACGCGCCAAACCGCTCGCAACCGTCACTAAGTTTTGCTCGGCAATCCCCATCTCAATAAATCGTTCAGGAAATGCCTCCTTAAAAAGTGACATCTGGGTGCTGTCGGTAAGGTCGGCACACAGCGCAACGATCGCCTCGTTTGTTTCACCGGCTGCCTTAAGCCCACGGCCAAACCCTGCGCGAATCGGTTCAAGTTTTACGTCATCGCCATAAAGATGCGGATTTAGGCTATATGTGCTCATTCGTGTTCTCCTGTAATCTTGCCGTTCAAACTGCGCAACTTCTTAAGAGCCTCCGTATAATCGTCTGGCGACTTGCCGTATCCATGCCAATGATAGTCATATTCCATAAATTCGACGCCTTTACCCGGAATAGTATGAGTAATAATAACGCTTGGACGATTCGTAATTGCCCTCGCCATGGCTGCTGCATCGATGATACTCTCTATGTTATGGCCATTGATTTCCTGCACATGCCAGCCGAATGACTCCCATTTGCCCCGGAGATCCTCAAGCGGCATCACCTCTTCAGTTGGACCATCAATCTGGATATTATTACGGTCAACAAACACTATGAGCTGAGAAAGTTTATACTTACCAGCAAACATCGCAGCTTCCCATATATTGCCTTCGTTCAGTTCCCCATCACCCGTAATCGCGTACACCCAGCGATGCTTGGCATTATCAAGGTATTGCAAACTATAAGCATACCCGGCGGCTTGACTCAAGCCGGAACCTAGTGGACCGCTCGTATTTTCAAGACCTGGTAATTTTAAGCGTTCAGGGTGGCCCTGTAAGCGGCTGCCTAACTTACGAAGCGTGAGCAACTCTTTAACAGGAAAGTATCCCCTATGCGCCATAACCGCATATTGAACAGGAACCGTATGACCATTACTAAGAAAGAAAACGTCACGTTCGCTCCATTCGGGATCCTTAGGATTTACGCTCATGATAGAAAAATAAAGTGTCGTAACGAGATCTGCAAGGTCAAGGGGGCCGGCACTATGGCCGCTACCCGCTGCTTCTAGCATCTCCAAGATACTTTTTCGTACTTCCGCAGCTTTTTTTTGTAGCTGAGAAACTGTCAATTGCCCACCGTCCATCTTAAATTACTCCGTGTTTATTGATTTCATTGACAAGCGAAGTATACATGGCAGCCGGATCGTCAGCGTTCGCGAGCGTACCGCCAACATTAAGCACATCAACTCCACCCTGCGATAGCCCGTAAGCATTTTCAAGGTTTACGCCACCATCCCAACCGATTTCAACATCTTGTCGAATGGCACGAATAAGACGGACTTTTTCAAGTTGCATCAAGCTGGCTGTTCCGCCATATTTTCCAAGTTCGCCGCTAAATATCATAACGTGATCCGCTGCTTCAATCGCGGGGGCAACGGTATTTGGCACTGTTGTTTTAAGTAATGCAATGCCGGCCTTTATTCCAAATTTTTTAATATGATCAAGGATGGGAACAATATCTTCTTGTACTTCGGCATGAAAAATAATTGTACTAGGTTTTAAGCTCAGTAGGGTTTCAAGATGTTCGCTTGGGCGAGCTACCATCGCATGTATATCGACGGTCCACTCCTGGGGCCACCATACTTGGGCAGCACCTATTGTAAAACTAGGAGCGAACTCACCATCACAAATATCAACATGGACACGCTGCGCAAAGCCATGAATTTTCTCTACCATTACTTTGTAGTCGTCGGGAGTCTCCGCAAGTAATGCTGGTGCGATAACACTCATACCTATAGCTCATCAATCTGCGCATTACGGCGCTTATAGCGAGGAGCCGCAGCGAAGGGCGTCTTCAGCCATGTATCGATGATATCCTGCCAGACTGCTTCTTCGTTTTGCAATACTCTTGACGGCAAGCAAAGCACATTGCTATCGTTATCATTACGAGTCATCTTAGCTTCATATGCATCCCAAATGACACTCGCCCGGATTCCCCTGAAGCGATTGGCCGCCATGCACATACCCTGACCTCCACCACATAATAAAATCGCTCTTGGATCAGGATCTTCATCACCAAGCACCTTCAATGCGGCAAGCTGCGCAAACTGAGGAAAATCATCGTTTGGATCGAGTTCTTTATCCCCTACATCCTCTATATCATAGCCTCGCTTTGCAAGGTAGGCAAAGACATCCTCCTTCATAGCAAAGCCTTGATGATCAGCACCCAAGTAAATCTTCATAGTATTAGTATAAGCGGTTTTAAGATAAAACGAAAGTTACTTGCCTAGTTTTCCGGCGTCTGCCACGAGTTCGACAAGACGGTTACTGAATCCCCATTCGTTGTCATACCAGGCAACGACCTTTAAAAGATTACCCGCAACAACGCTCGTGAGCGGTAAGTCAACGATTGCACTGTGGCTATTACCCTTAAAATCACTGCTGACAAGCTGTTCGTCAGTGACGGCAAGGATACCTTGATAAAACGGCTGTTCCGCGGCTTTGCGAAACGCTTCGTTGACTTCTTCAACAGTAACATCTCGCTTCGTCACGACGACAAAATCACTAAGACTCACTACTGGAGTCGGCACTCGTAAACTAAGCCCGCCAAAGCGTCCGGCTACCGCGGGAAGCGCCTGACCTGCCGCAATACTTGCACCCGTACTAGTAGGAACGACATTTTCCGCTGCCGCACGTGCGCGACGAAGATCTTTATGTGGCGCATCTTGCAAGCGTTGGTCGGCGGTGTAACTATGAACGGTTGTCATCATCGCTTTTTCGATACCAAAATTATGCTCGAGTACGGCCATTACCGGCGTTATACAGTTGGTCGTACAGCTTGCATTATTAAGTATGTCACTCGCACCTTCCCGACCGAGTTGGTCTTCATTAACACCAAGAACGATCGTATCCGAGCCTTCGCCTTTGGCAGGCGCACTGATTATAACTTTTTTCGCGCCCGCTTGGTCAATATGGGCTCGCGCCTTAGCAGGATCGGTAAAGAAACCCGTACTTTCAATAACGACATCGACACTGTGGTCACGCCATGGAAGCTGCCCTGGCTCTTTTTGTGCAAACACGGGAATATGCTTGCCATCAACAATGATGCTCGTATCATCATGACTTACTTCTTTTCCGTATGTGCCGTAAGAAGAATCGTGTTTCAAAAGATGCGCAAGCGTCTTCGTATCTGTAAGATCATTGATCGCGACAATATCGACATCGCTTCGTTCGAACGCAATTTTAAATGCATTTCGACCAATCCGACCAAAGCCATTTATTGCGACATTAACTTTGCCCATGAGTTCCCCACTCCTTTTGTAAGCGTTATCATTTTCTGTTGTTTATTATATACCGTCGCAACTCCTCCCGCAAATGGTTGACATCTATTTTCTGTACAGATACCATACTATTGTTCATCTTCCCTATCAGTGCGAGGTTAAATAATGGATGTTCGTTTTGCGTCTCTCCAGGAGATTCGTTCGGGAGCGCTCGACTGGGGTGGGCACGATTGGGGCGACTCTTCTTTCCTGCCGATTTCAATCGACCCGGATGCTTTCGAGAGCTTTGTTCGCGCCCGTGCGGCAGTTTTCCATGGCACACTTCACTATCTTGACCCGTTCATGTTCAAGGCCTTTGGCCAGGATGCGTGGTGCCGACCGTTGGGGTCGGAAAAGTACGAAGAGTTCAACGAGAAGTCTCTTGCATTCTGTGAAGTCAACGACCAAGAGTATGTGCTTTTCATCATCGAAAAATACGACGGGCGGTGGGCTGCGGCGCAGGAGCTCTTTGGCATCGCCAATGACAATCCTGTGCACGCCTCGGATGAAGATATCCGCTCAATTTTCTCAAGACTGACGGAAAGCTAAGAACACATGCGTGGAGCGGGGGCCGCTCAAAGCCCCCGCTCCACCTCAACCACTATTCCTAAGAGTCGTTTTTTTACTCCGCTTGACTTATACTGTTACTACTATGGCATTGCACAAAAAAGAAGTCATTAAACACGCCTCGCCTCATTATGAAGAAGACGAGCTTTTAGAATTGGAGCATGCGATCGATTTTGCTACAGACGCGCATGAAGGCCTGTTTCGCAAAAGCGGTGAACCGTATATCATCCATCCACTCGCTGTTGCCGACACACTTATCGAGTGGGGCATGGACATCGATACCGTACTCGCCGGCGTCTTACACGACACCGTTGAAGATACGGAAACTACATTAAAAGATATTGAAAATCTTTTTGGTGGCGACGTTGCTTTTTTAGTTGATGGGGTCACCAAGGTATCGCAGGCGCGTGCCGGTATGCGTAATCTCGAGAGTTATCTGCCACAAACAACCGATAATCTTTCGAAACTACTGATTGCCGTGGGCCAAGATGTTCGCGTCATCATTATCAAACTTGCCGATCGTCTCCATAACCTTTCGACTCTCCAATATATGCCCGCAGAAAAGCAACAAAAAATCGCCCGCGAAAGCCTTGAGGTATTTGCACCGATTGCCGACCGGCTTGGTATGGGACGAGTGCGTATGCAAATCGAAGAATTTGCCTACAGTTACCTTGACCCCAAAGAATTTCAGCATCTAAAAAATATGATGCGTAAACGCCTTGGTAAAAGCACGCGGAAGTTGGGCGAGGTTCGCAAACAAGTAGAAGCCGAACTTAGAAAACACGATATTGAATTTGAGGTAAACGGTCGCGTGAAAAGTATTTATAGCTTGCATAAAAAGCTAAAAAAAGTCGATGGCAACATAGATGATATCTATGATCTTATGGCACTTCGCGTTATCGTAAAAGACAAGGAAGCATGCTACCGGGTGCTCGGTCTTCTTCATTCACTTTATCAGCCGATGATTTCCCGGATTAAAGATTATATTGCCGTGCCGAAGCCCAATGGATATCAAAGTCTTCATACTACGGTTATCACACCAAGCAAGCAGATCGTTGAGTTTCAGATTCGGACCTACGATATGCATGAATATGCGGAGCGCGGGCTTGCGGCTAGCTTTCATTATCATGAGCAAAAAAATTCAAAAGATTATTTAAAAAATACGAAGCGTATCGCCAATCTTCCTTCTCACTTACAGTGGATTACCCAGCTTCAGGAAGTTGCTTCACGACTTGGATCAGGTGATACTATTTCTCACGAACAACTCAATATTGATTTGTTTAATGACCGTATTTTCGTCTACTCGCCAAATGGAGATATTTACAATCTTCCAGAAGGATCGTTGCCGCTTGATTTTGCCTACCTTGTCCATAGCGATATCGGTATGCATGCCTATAGCTTTAAGGTTAATGGCAACATTCATCCGTTCGACAAGCCACTCCAAAACGGAGATGTCGTTGAAGTGGTGACGCGTACGTTATCGCTTCCAAAGCCAGCATGGCTCGATCTTGTTACGACCAGCCATGCTCGCGAAAAGCTCCGCGCACAATTGAAAAAACTTGGTTTGATCGAATCGATTAGCACTGCTGCAAATGTAATAAAACAAAAAGTCCTTCGTAAAAAGAAGAACTAATTGTAATGTGATTTGTATTATCGATTATTCCAGCGTTCGATAGATTCGTGAACGACAGCTTTCGCTTCTTCAACGTCGCCCCAGCTTTTCACAATGGTTGAGCCAGGTTTTTTAAGATCTTTGTAATGGTTAAAGTGGTTTTCGATTTGCTTCACGAGCTGCGGAATATCAGCTAAGGTTTGGATACGATTGCCTGTATTGCGATCGTCCGTAGGAACAACCACGATCTTATCATCAACTTCACCATCATCCTCAAATTTCATAACACCGATGATTTTACCTTCTAAGAACACACCTGTAGGGAGCGGCTCGTCAGTTACAATAAGTACATCAAGCTCATCGCCATCTTCATCAAGGGTCTGTGGGATAAAGCCATAATTAGTCGGCTTAGCAAAGATTGCCGGCTCAACGCGATCAAGTTGCATTACCGCGAGGTCGCGGTTCCATTCGATTTTATGTGAACTACCGGCAGGAATCTCGACAACGACGTTTACCACACCTTCGTCAACGCTACCAGGAGTAAGAATTTGGTTGAAATCAGCCATAATTATCTCCGTTATTTTAAAACTAACGTTATTGTAACAATTTGCTATACTAAGGGCAATATGTTGGTTATTGGTCACAGGGGCGCAGCAGGCCTTGCTCACGAAAATACGCTTGAAGCCTTGCGAGCGGGACTTGAAGCCGGCGCTGATATATTAGAGTTTGATGTGCGCATTACCAAAGACGGTATTCCTGTCTTAGCACATGATTTTCACACTTTTCGCACGCATCATGATCTTTCGATCATCTCTCATCATACGCTCAACGAACTGCGCCAACGTCTTCTTGAATTCCCTATCGTCACTCTAGAGGAAGTATTGGATGAATTTTTTGGGACCATATTACTCAATATTGAGGTAAAGGGCAGAGGCAGCGGAAAAGTGACTGCCACCTTTGTAAAAAAGCACTACATCAAAAAACCTGAGGATTGGGATAATATCTTATTTTCTTCTTTTAACGGTGGCGAGCTTCGAGCCATCCGAAAAGTGAGCAAGCGCGCAAACCTCTCACTACTCCATTTTGATAATCCATTTCTCTTCATTGCCTATCAGAGAAGTCTTCGCCTGACAGCCGTGGGATTCCATAGGCTCTACGTGAATTCGTTTGCCCTTCTTATAGCAAAAAAAGTTGGTTTATTTACTTATGCTTACACTGTTGATCGACCTAATGCCGCAACGCTTCTTGCCCAAGAGGGTGTTGAAGGTGTCGTGACCAATCGACCAGACCGTGTCATTGAAGAGTTAAAGCGTCATTCTATTTGATGGGAACGGGAGCGGAATTTCTTCACGCCCCCGTCCCATCACAGCTACTTGCTCGTCGGACCCAGCTCCACGAAGTAGTGCATGAGCTTCACGAAAGCGATCGCATCGTTTTGGAAAGCGGTCCTCAGCTCCAACAGGTACGCCTGTTCGCCGTCTCGAAAAAACGCTCCGAGCTCGGCGATAGAATCGACATCGAGATTGAAGCTTTCCCGCACCGCCCCCAGTCCTTCCGGCGCTACCTGCAACGCTGCTTCAGCAGCAACCTTCAGCCACTGCAAGTCATCCAGATGATCAGCGCGCCATTCCGCGAACACCCGGCGAAATTGGCCTTCAAGGACGTCCGGCGGCGGCTCGATCCCAAGTGCGCTGAAATTGAATCGGATCAGTCTCCGACCCATGCTTTCACAGAAGTCTTCATACGTTGCGGGAAACTCCACGGACATCGAAATCACTCCTCAAGAGCCGGATTTGGACAAATTGTATTATACCATTTTTTTCAAATCAAGATACTCACGGATTGAGAGTGCCGCCGTCGCACCTTCTCCTACAGCGCTGGCGATTTGCATCGTAGCATGCGAACGGACATCACCGCTTGCAAATACCCCGGGCATGCTCGTCATTAGGTGGCGATCAGTTTTTATCATTCCCATCTCATCAAGTTCGATACCAGTACCAGCTAAAAATCCAGTGTTCGGCTTCAGGCCTATAAACACAAAGATGCCGTCCGCCTGAAAAGACTTTCGCTCACCGTTTTGCGTACCGACAACTGACGTCACTTTGCCGTCAGTAGCAACGATCTCATCTGTTGTGGTGCCGAGATGTACAGTAATCTTGCCCTCATCAACAAATTTCTGTAGTTCCTGCTGAAGGATTTCACTCGCAGAGATTTTACTTCGCACCAGTAGATCAATGTGCGTTGCGAAACGAGTAAGGAACATTGCTTCCTGTACCGCCGAGTTACCACCTCCAGTTACCACCAATCGCTTATCGCGGTAAAAAGCCCCGTCACAGGTAGCACAGTAATGAACGCCACGGCCATAGTACTCACTTTCGCCGGGTATGCCAAGCTTCGTGTAATCGCTACCCGTGGCTATGAGGATACTTCGTGCTTTTACTTCCTGACTATCGATGGTCAATACTTTGACATCACCTTCGTCTCGAATAGCAGATACCTCACCGAACTCAATTTCCGCCCCAAACCGTTCAGCCTGTTTTTGTAGTTGTTCGGCCAAGACAAGACCTTCGATCCCATCAGGAAATCCCGGATAATTATCAACTTTATCCGTTACCGCAGCGAGACCGCCAATAATGCTCTTCTCATACAATACTGTATCAATATCTTCCCTGGTCGTATAAACAGCCGCAGCAAGTGCGCTCGGACCAGTACCCACCATTACAACATCGCGTATTTCTTTCGCCATCAGATTCCCTCTTCTTTTTACTATATCCAGTATAGCACTTGCTTAGTTGGTAGCAATAACCATTACTACGAATTTAATAGGCGTATTGGGCGGAATGTCATCGCCGCTTCCTTGGTCCTTATAAGCCAAGTCAGAAGGAATCGTTATTTCGCGAACACCACCCACCTTCATACCTACGGTGCCTTGACTCCAACCTTCAATAAGTGTTGTGGTTGCCGTATCAATTGGCGCCTTTAACTTTTGGTCACTGATTGAACTATCAAATACCTTTCCTTTTGGATTCCAACCGATATAGTAGGCTTTGTATTTCGTATCTGATTTTATTTCAGCACCCGTTCCAGGCTTCAAATCATTTGTCGTGACCTTATCGCCAACCGCGTTCATGTCAAAAGCCGCAGGCACATCTTTATACTGAGAGAACTCCGCATAATATTGGCTCGATAATTCATCTGCCTGCTTTTGTTGATCTGCTAGCTGTTTCTGATATTCTTCAATGAGCTTTTGCTGTTGCTGTTGATCGGTCTGTGCATTTTGGCTCTGCAAGATCATTACCGCAAACGATCCGATAGTTCCGATCATTAAGACTGACGCGATCACCCAAATACCGATTCTCTGACTCTTTGGCGTTGCCATTCCCTGTCCTCTTTCTTAATACGTTATCCGTTAGTATACCAGATAATCTGTTATTTTCGAATGGCCGTCCGGCCTGTTTCGGATTTGGCAGGAGTAAAGTAATTATCCTCCATCACCATCGATGCATGCCAGGCACCAAGTGCTTGGCCAAGTGGAAGCATATCATTATAGCCGATAAAGTCGGCGGCACGGCGTAGCAACGTTCCAAGCCAACCGCTAATACGAAGACCGCGCCACTCCAGAATGGCCCAATCTTCGCCCACTGGAATAACTACTGGTGGCTTCACGGCTTTGTACTTTTTAGGAGACTTGCCGTTTTGTTCTCGCCAGATATTATGAGCTACAAATAGCGCATCGTGAAGTGCTGTCTGGGCGAGACCAGAATAAGGAGTCGCCGCATTGTCGCCAATAACATATACATCGGGTGCCGCTTTCATGAATGCATCAACTTTTACACGTCCGTTTGGCAAAAGTTCGAAACTAGGAGCATTCACTTTGTAAAAAGGATGGTTCGTGACACCTGCGGTCCAGATAACCGTCCTACTACGAATTGGCTTGCCTCCTACCATAATATGATCTGCGGTCGCTGACTCAAGTGCCTGACCCGTACGAACATTGACTCCAAGTTTCTTCAATCGTTTCGTGACAATACGACTCGTCGCTTCGCTCATTTTTGGCAAGACGCGAGGCGCTCCTTCAAGCAGATCAATTTTAGGCGCACCACTTTGCTTCACACCATAATGGTCACATAGGCGAGTGATATACGAGCCTAGCGCTGCCGCCAACTCGACACCAGTAGGACCGGCACCGATAACGACATAGTGCTTATCCATGGTGTGATTTTCGGCGATATCTTCATATAGATGCCTTTTCAAGCGCATCACTTCTTCTTCCGATTTTATACCATACGAGAAAACATCAAGCCCTTCGATTCCAAAATAAGTCGTGACAACTCCTAGTGCCATAATGCACCGTTCGTATGTGTATGTCGCACCCGATTCACCTGTGAGTTTTTTAGCTTTTGTATCAACACCCGTTATAGTATCGAGTTGCACGGTGATATTTTTCTTACCAGCAAAAATCGTACCTAAAGGTACCCATGACTCCAGATGACTATGACCGGTAGCAGCGCTATAGAGAGCCGGATAATACTGAAAATCAGGCCTGTTACTTATGAGCGTTATTTTATTGCGACGGTCGCGCGCAAGTTCAAGAGCAGCCTTAATTCCACCAAACCCACCACCAACTACGATAATATTCATAGGGTCTTTTCACTCTTTTTCGTACTGAGTAAACGTGTGCGGGCCATGAGTGTCATTGTTACAGCGATCACAAGATAGATAAGTCCTACCTCGCAGGTGTGAGGCATTCGTGCGGGTTCAATGAGCACCAAATACAAACCACTCATTAGTGTGGCCAGAATTGAACCATAGCTTGCAAACAAGGTTTTATTCGCCGGCTTAAAAAATGTGTGTGTCACGAGCACAAGGCTCGCTACGGCAATCGAAACGTGGAGCAGTACAATCATACCTTAAGAGTATACACCCTAGACCAACCATGCATCAACTGATAACAATAAGCAGAATACGAGTAAAACCTTAAGTGAAAAGCCAAACAATCCTCGCGCCCACTTTTCACTATCGACCCCTTTGTAACCGCGCAGCGCCTTTGTAAGCCACGTACTCGAAATAAGCACCATACCCACTGCAAAAACTATCCCGGTATAACTAAAATATGTAAAAAGAAAGACCACAGGGATAAAGAGAATGATATAAAAAACAATCTGTTGTTTAGTTGCTCCAATACCTCGTTTTACGCTCATGATAGGCAAATCAGCCGCTTTATATTCTTTTTGGCGATAAATAGCAATCGAATAGAAATGCGCCATTTGCCACACCATTAAGGCAATGAATAAAAGCCAGGCCGCTCCATCAAACACGTTCGTTACCGCAACATAACCTGCCACCGGTGGCATAGCGCCAGGAATTGTCCCGATAAGTGTGCTATATATCGTACGGCGCTTAGCAATTCCATACGCTACAACATATAAGAACATCGCCACAGCCCCTAATACTACAGTTAGCAGATTGGTGTATATAGCTAGAAGAGCAAAACCCGCCAATCCTAGCACGCCTGCATACACTGCTGCGCTCGGTACTGATACCTCCCCCGTTACAAGCACCCTTCCTTTTGTCCGCTTCATCTTTCGATCGATCCCACGATCCATAATATTATTTAGAACACACGCCGAACCCATCACAAAGCCAATACCAATCAATAGGCCGATGCCAATCAGGGGCTGGATAACTCTACCTGAGGCCAGAAAATAACCCGCCGCCGTAGTCAGCAGATTGCCGTAGACGATACCCGGCTTTGCAAGTTTATAATACACTCTTATTGCTTGCATCAAAAGCCTGCTTGTTTATCAATATATTGTTGCATCTTATTTGGTGAATGCATCATATTGTAGTTGAGATTGTCCATAATCCAAAGTGAACCGAATACGACTATACCTACTACAAGCACACCAAATCCCAGGGTTACTAAACGCCAGCGAGGTCGTGATTCGCTGCCGAGATGCAAAAAGAATATCAGTTGAACAAAAAGCTGAACGACGGCAAAAGATAATATAAGCGCGATCGTAATGAACGGCGCAAAGTTACCACTTGTAACCGTGAAATAGGCTAAGAGCGTAAGAAAAATAGAGAGAAGGTATCCTGTCACGTAGGCGACTACTGGTTTTTTCATAACACAACCCCCATAAGATACACGATGGTAAATATAAATATCCAGATTACATCGAGGAAGTGCCAAAACATACCAAAGAGTGATAATCGCCTAGTGACGTTATTTGTAAGCCCTTTTTTTATCAACTGAATAAATAGTACCGCCGACCAAAGCAGCCCAAAGAAAATATGTAACCCGTGAGTTCCGACGAGCGTAAAGAAACTCGAAAGAAAGGCGCTATGCTGCCAGCTATTACCTTCGCTTGCAAGTTTTGTAAATTCCTGGAGCTCCAGCCCAAGGAAGCTCGCCCCCAGGAGAAAGGTAATTATGAGCCACCATGCCGCCTGTGTGCTGTCTGACTTTCTCATGGCAACAGTCATCAAGCCTGCTGTAAAGCTACTCGTCAGCAAGAGTCCCGTCTCAACCAGTACGAATTGTAGGTTGAATATATCCGACCCAGCCGGCCCTCCATTCGTACTGCCCTGCAAGACCATATACGTCGCAAAAAGTGTGGCAAACAAAACGACATCCGTCATAAGGTAAATCCAAAACCCAATGAGCGTTCTTTCGTTTTGAGCCCGGAGGGTAGTTTCAACCTGCATTATGCCCTACTTCCTTTTTCTTGTATCATTTCATTCACAGCCACTTGGCGCTCCGTTTCGTCAGATGAGATACGAACAATAATGCAAACAATAATCCCCACCAGACCGATTCCCGCCATCCAAAACATATGCCATACGATACCAAAGCCTATCATGAATGCGAATACCGCGATGATAAATCCAAGCGGTGAATTTTTAGGGATAGTGATCGTACCTTTGAAAGGTTTTGTTTTGTGCTTCGTTTGCTTCATCATCCAATAAGCATCGCGCTCACTTACTTCGGGAATAGTGGCAAAGTTATACTCCGGCGGCGGAGAACTGACAGCCCATTCAAGCGTACGTCCATTCCATGGATCATTTTGGACTCGATTTTCATTTCGCTTCCATATGCTGTAGCCCAGCTGAAGCAGCTGAAAAAAGATACCCAGACCGATAAACAGCACCCCGATTCCGGCTACGACAAAGAGGCCTTGCCATCCCATAGAAGCATCGTAGTGGTCAAGTCGGCGCGTCGCTCCCATAAATCCAAGAATATACAGCGGTGTGAACGCGAGAAGGAATCCAACAAGCCACGACCAAAATGCATAGCGTCCCAGTCGTTCGTTAAGTGTAAATCCAGTAAATTTAGGAAACCAGTAAGTAAACCCGGCAAAACATCCGAATACGACTCCGCCTATGATCATCGTGTGGAAATGAGCTACCAAGAACAAGCTATTGTGTACCTGGAAATCAATCGCCGGAACCGACATAAGCACGCCGGCCAAGCCACCAAGTGTAAACGTAACAATAAAGCCCATGAACCACAGCATTGGCGTCGCAAATTTTACTCGTCCTCGATACATCGTAAAGAGCCAGTTAAAGACTTTTACTCCCGTAGGGATGGCGATAACCATGGTCATAATGCCAAAGAAGGCATTGACGTTTGCACCCGCTCCCATCGTGAAGAAGTGGTGGAGCCAAACAGTGAATGAAAGAAAAGCAATAGCCGCAATCGCCCATACCATCGACGTATAGCCGAATAAACGCTTACGTGAAAATGTAGCGACAACTTCAGAAAATATTCCGAACGCCGGCAGAATGAGAATATATACTTCTGGGTGCCCCCAGGCCCAGATAAGATTTATATACATCATGGCATTTCCACCCGCATCGGTCGTGAAGAAATGCGCCCCGATAAGTCTATCGAGCGAAAGCATACCGAGTGTTGCCGTAAGGATCGGAAAAGCAAACATGATCAATACAAGACTTCCCAGCACGCTCCAAATAAATACAGGCATTTTCATGAGTGTCATACCGGGTGCGCGCATTTTTAGGATTGTCACAAAGAAATTAATTCCCGATAGCAAACTTCCGACACCTGCTATTTGAAGGCTCCATATCCAATAGTCAACCCCCACTCCCGGGCTATACTGCAATTCCGAAAGTGGCGGATATGCCAGCCAGCCAGCGGCAGAAAATTCACCCACTATAAGGGAAAGATTAACGAGCCCAAACCCAACAGCGAATAGCCAAAAACTCACCGAATTAAGAAACGGAAAGGCAACATCCCGCGAACCGATCTGGAGCGGCACAAGAAGATTAAATAAACCGAAGATCAATCCCATTGCGACAAAGAAAATCATGATTGTTCCGTGGGCTGAGAATATCTGCTGAAAATGATCACTACTCAAAATACCGGCCGCATCCGAAGCGAGCGCCTGCTGTGTCCGCATAAGCAACGCGTCTCCTACTCCCCGAAGCAACATGATGCTGGCGATTATCAGATACATGACGCCTATTTTTTTCGGGTCGAGCGAAGTAAGCCATTCTTTAAACAGCCACTTCCATCGTTTAAAAAATGTCAGCGCCGCAACAACTAAAAGTGCACCGCCCAGCATGGTTACCGCACCACCGATAGTAATAAGATCGTGCGGTAAAGCATCAACGCTCAAACGGCCAAACATTAGTGATTCCCTATATCCATATATTTCATAACTATCGTATCATAAAGGTCAATTTCACTCAGCGTATAAAGACGAGGCGTTGTGTCTTTTGAGGGTTCAGCAATTTTAGCGTATGCCGTACTGTTCATTTCTTCCTTGGCGGTCTTGGCATCGTTTTTCCAGCGTGCAAAATCATCATCCGATACGACCTTGGCGGTAAATTTCATATCAGCAAATCCTTCACCGCTAATATTTGCGGAACTTCCCGGGTAATCACCTTTTTCGTTCGCCTGAAGATGCAATTGCGTTGACATACCCGTCATTGCGTACACTTGACCGCCCAGTTTTGGAATCCAAAACGAGTTCATAGGGGCATCTGCCGTTATTTCAAAATCAACCGGCGTATTAACAGGAAATCTCACTTCACTAAGGCTCGCTATATGGTCATCCGGGTATATGAAAAGCCAGCGCCACTGGAGCGCAACTACCTGAATTTTAACTGGCTTTTTAGATGAATCAAGCGACCTATATGGGTCTAGCTCGTGCGAACTTTGCCAGGCGATAACACCAAGGATTGTAATGATAATAAACGGCACTCCCCACCATACAGTTTCAATTATCCGGTTATTTTGCCAGTCGGGCATATACCGCGCTTTGGTGTTTCCCTCTCTGTATTTCCAGGCGAATACGAACAACATAATGAATACAGGCAACACGACGCTCATTCCGAGTATTGTTGCGATAATCATAAGGTCTCGCTGCTTATCCGCGATTTGTCCCTTAGGGTTCAAAACGGCTATATCCGCGCCATGCAACAGAAAATAAAAGATACCACCAAGTCCTATAACAGCGACCGAAGCAAGGATAATTTTAGTTATTCTTCGCATGTCTTATCCGAAAAAAGTTAAGCATAAACATTGCTTATATCATACACCCGGATGAATGTTTGGGGAAGCTATTCACCAGTGACGAATGCAGAAGCGATTACGAAGTTGTCCGTGTGTTTTGCCTTACTACACAACAGTCGCGTTTGTCTGTTTTATAACGTTCGTCGTAACATCATCAACAATCCGCGCCGCGTCATCGCCCGTAAGCGTACGGTCATGAGCAATAAGCTTAATTCGAATGGTGATATTCTTCATCGTTTTGTCTTCGGACTGATATATATCCACAGGAGCAATTGAGGATTCTACCGTTTCAGATTCAAGTACGCGTGCCACCGCCGATACGATTTCTGCATAAGAAATCTCAGCGCTCACCCGAAAACATATATCACGTTCTGTTCCGGGGAAACGGCTGATTGGCGTATAGTTACTCTCGAGTTTTGATACAGCCTCATATAGTTCGTTCATGCCAAGTTCAAACCCTGCCGTACTTGCGGGTAATTTGAATGCACGTGATACGGATTTCCTATACTCACCAACAATACCTAGAAATGTGTTCGTTTTCTTGTCTGTGACAAATGCCGAGTGCCGATACTCAAATGGTGCCGTAACGGGATAATTTGAACTCGGACCGACTGACGCATACTCAAGCTCAAGACCAAGGCTCTGCGCTAAGTAATCAAGCAGTCGTTTAGCTTGATAATACGGCGCACCTTCTTGCTGGTTCTTGTTTGCAACGACAAGCCCAAGCATATCAGCTTCGCGCGGTACATTTTCGTCAGTCATGCCATGAGTTTTAGGATGAACTTTATTAAGTTCAAATAGGGCAAAGGCATCGTAACCCTGCTTAATATTTGGATAAACATACTGAAGCAAGCTCGGCGTAAGTGTCTGACGATAATACTGGAGATCGGGACTGATGGAGTTGGTAATACGATACGAATCATCCCTTTTCTGGCCGGCCTTTTCTAAAATATCACCATGCACAAAACTATATGTTAAAAGCTCGTTCGCCCCCGCTCTTGTAAGTAAATCACGAACACGCGCTCGCAATACATCAAAGTCACTTGGTACTACAGCTGTAAAGTCACGCTCAGGCAGCGTCGGTTTGATTGAGTCAAAGCCATTAAGCCGACCAACTTCTTCGATAATATCTTCGGAAATATGAATATCGCTTCGCCAATAAGGCGCCGCCACACGAAACATTTCACCGTCGCCTTCCACGATAAATTCAACGTTACGAAGCGCTGCTTCAATAGCTTCTGCTGTGAAATCAGACCCGAGCGTTTTGTTGACCTGGCTACGACTAAGCTCAATCCATTCTTGCCCTCTCTTTTTAGGATAGTCTTCAACGACCTCACTTAATTGCACCGCAGTCATTGTGCCCTCAAGAAGTTCTATGAACCGTCTTAAAACAGGTGCCGTCAGAGCTGCTGGCTGACCTTTGGTGAATCTGGTAATTGCTTCACTGAATATACCGTGGCGCATTTGCGTCGCCCGCAAATTGTAAAGATTAAACGTTGCGCTTTCTAGGAAAATCGTTTTCGTTGACTCATCGATTTCAGTATCAGCGCCACCCATTGCACCGGCGAGAGCAACGGCTGTTTCACCATTCGCAATTATAATATCTTCCGAAGAGAGCGTGATGGTTCGGCCATCGAGTAAAGCAAGAGTCTCCCCCTCGCGGCCGCTCCGCACATGGATATCGATGGCGCCATTATTAACGGCCGCCAATTTATCGTAATCAAACGCATGAAGAGGCTGGCCTGTCTCGAGCATAAGATAATTAGTCACATCAACAATGGCGCTGATCGGCCGCATACCCACGCGTGCCAAAAAAGTTTGTAAAGAAAGCTGTGACTTTTTTAGACCGTCAAGATTTCCAATAACAACACCCTGGTACCGCGCAGAAAGCTCTGGGTCATCTATGGATACTTTCGGCGACGTAGTTGCACTCGCGGAAATGGCGAAATCGGGGTCCGTATTTTTGAGCCATACCGGCGTTTTAAAAGGCATATTTTGGATACCTGCAACTTCGCGAGCAAAGCCGATCACCCCAAACGCATCGGGGCGATGAGTAAGTGATTTGTTTTCAATATCAAGCAATGTGTCGTCGAGCGCGAACGTTTTTGAAAAAGAGACACCTGGCTGCACATCCATGTCTGCAATTTCCAAGATTCCTTCGTGATCATCAAAAAGCGCCAGTTCACGCGGGCTCGCGATCATACCATTGCTCATTACCCCACGAAGCTTGCGGGCGCCGAGCACAAATGGCTCGTTTGTGCCAAAAGTTTCAGGCACTGTTGTTTGAGGAGGTAACCACGCAACAAGTAGACCCGCACGTACGTTTGGAGCGCCGCAAACTACTTGCACATAGCCATTTTCATCACGCTCAACACCATCAACCACGCCACCGTCATCAAGTTTTGTTACGTTAAGATGATCGGAATCTTCAAGTTTCTCACATGACGCAACACGAGCAATCACTACATTTTTATACTTTTCGCTGAGATCAATTGTTTCTTCAATCTCAACAAGACGAGCACCGATGAGTGTCGCAAGCTCAGCGATCGGCAGGTCGATGTCCGTATATTCTTTTAGCCAATTTACAGAAATAATCATTTGCTACTCTCCGCTATTTTACCCTTCCAAGGTAAGTGATGTTTTCCGCGCGACTCTCCATAGCTGTCAAACAAGAAGAAATCGTGTACGGTAATTTTAAATGAACGAACATCACCGTCTTTTCGGATTTCATTGAGAAGACCTTCCGATTCACCAAATCGATTGACGTACGCTGCGTAAGCTGTCTGCTCTGCCTCGGCACCATCAAGCATTTCCGCTTCCCCCTCAAATTCAACGCATCGGACTTTCTGGTTTTTAAAATGCTGCGTAACAATATTGCCCGCAACGAAAGGATTAGCAATGAGCTCCTGAGCATGGCGGCTGTTTTTACTTGAAGTAAAGTAAAGATTCAGTTCGTCATCATACGAAAAATGCACTTCGCATACCCATGGCTTGTTGTCCTTCACAGTTGCAAGCGACATATGAACGACTTGCTCAATATATTCGCGAATGATGGGTTCGATTTCCGCTGGACTCATGCGAACTTCCTCAAAAATTGTAGTTTGCCGGATTCAAAATAGCGAAGATCTTCAATGCCATATTTAAGCATCACGAGGCGCTCGACACCCCCTCCCCACGCAAAACCTGTATATTTATTTGGGTCGATACCAGCCGCCTTAAGCACATTGGGGTGAATCATACCGCACCCAAGCATCTCCAGCCATTCGCCTGGTTTACCCCCTAGTGCCGCCGGTTTTTCAATTGCAAACTCAAGTCCCGGCTCAACAAATGGGAAGTAACCCGGCTGTGTTTTGATTTTTAGTTCTTGCCCATAATATGTTTGGAAAAAGCTGCGTAGCGTTCCAAGCATTTGGCCCAAGCTCGCATCACGACTCACGAACACGCCTTCGCATTGATAGAATGTATGTTCGTGCGTCGCATCGACATCCTCATTTCGAAACACGCGCCCATAACTTACGGCGGCAATTTGCCCACCTGCCTCAAGTTTGGCCTTACCATCTTTTAAAATACGATTCTGCATCGTGCTGGTGTGCGCAGGAGGGATGAATCCCTCTTCAGTACGAAAGGTATCGTAGCCATCGCGGGCAGGATGATTTTCGGGAAAATTGAGCGCACCAAACATGTGAAAATCGTCATCAATTTGGCGAGACTCAATCGCTTCAAATCCCATGCGTGTAAAAATATCGACGACATGCTCCAGCTCGCGAGTTAGCGGATGGCGACTACCTTGCGTGGTGGGAAGAAGTTGTGATGCTTTTGTATTCACGTCCCAAGGTGCGGTAATGTCAATCGGTTCGATCGCCGCATCTTCCCGGCTGGCTTCACGGACTTCGATTGCCTTTTCAAGTTCGATCTTCAGCTCGTTAACACGCTTGCCGAACAGAGCTCGTTCTTCAGGCAACAAGCTCGGAATAGCAGCATAGAGTTTTTTAATTTCATCGGCTTTTAAAATGTCTCGTGGCTGTTCGGATTGTTCGATGCGCTCTAAAAGCTGAGAACGCAGAGTATCAATTGCTTCCATATCTATGGATTAGTATAGCCTATAGAGGTATAAAAAATCGAGACAAAAATTAGCGAGCCGTTTGTAAAAACAGCATCACCACAACGATTGCGGCCAAAAGACCGATAACCACCCATGCCCAAGCTAGGCTGGTCGTCTTTTTTGTATCCTTTAGATATGCCGAATCTTCTATGTCTTTCGGTTCATTTTCGGCAAGCGCTTTCGCCTTCGCTTTTTCTTGAAGTTCGGCAGCCAAACGCTCCTGTAATTTAGATCTGTCTTCGCTTTGTCTAATAAATAATGCCATTGCACCTAGTATACACCCGGTATTTGCGCGATACAATTTATGGTATACTATCCCTATATTTCACTAAAGGAGGGAAATACATGGCTACCAAAAAAGCCGCTTCGACCAGCAAAAAGTCGACTGCCAAAAAAGCAGCCGCTAAAAAGCAGACGAGCACAAAGGTAACGACCGTAAAGGCTGTTGAATCTCGTCCTGTAGCTGTCGCTGAAGCAACACAGAAAAAAACGTTTAAACTAGACATCGGCCGACGGCCGCTGATCGCAGCATTGATTGCCGAGTTTATCGGAACCTTTATTTTTGCTGCGGCTATCATAGCCGGCCAAGGACAACCGATTTTGGTTTTCTTCGCATTAGTCGGTGTTGTACTTGCCATCGGAACGATGTCTGGTGCATATGTTAACCCTGCGCTTACTATTGCCGCATGGGTCACTCGCCGTATTGGCGCATGGCGTGCACTGGGCTACGTTGTTGCCCAAGTGCTCGGTGCAATGCTCGCACTTGTTATTCTCAATGCATACATGAGCAATACAACCGCCGCAAACCCAAACCAGCTCTACTCAGCCGGTGCTGAGCTGTTCAAGGCAGCAGCACTTCCTGAAGGCAAGCAGTGGCTTGTACTTATGAGCGAAGTTTTGGGTACTGCAATCTTTGGCTTTGCCGTCGCAGCAGCAACACGCGAAATCAAGGAGCGCACCGCAGCCGCCTTTACCGTGGGTCTTGGTGTCTATCTCGGTCTCATGATCGCAGGTTCTGCCGCAGCCCTAATTAGTGCCAGCGCGATCCTCAACCCAGCCGTTGCTGTTGCCCTTCAGGTCAACTTTGGCAATGTATGGTCATGGGCCGTATACATACTTGGAAGCATTCTTGGTGCGGTTATTGGTTTCGCGCTTTACGATCTTCTTCGCAATAACAGCCGCGAAAACGCGTAAAAATTCATACCGATCAAATAAAAGAAGGTCCTGTCACGGACTTTCTTTTATTTGACAAGAGATAGTAAAATATGCTAATTTATCCCAGTCATTGGCACAACTACACGAGGTGAAAAACGTGAGCAGGTCCATTATCGACCCAACCCAACCGGTAGACTACGCTTCCTCGGCGACGCCGACAAGCTACACCTGCGGCAAGTGTGGCAGGACTGGTGTCAAGCTGTGGCGAGAACATCAGGTGGCACATACCCTTCTCTGTGCGGACGACTCGGCCGCAGAACAGAGTGTCGACATTTCGACCATGCGGCCCGACGGCAAGTACATGTCTGACCTCGGCCTGCCGACGGACTGCATCAAGTGGAGGATTCCTGCCATTCCTACCGCCGAAAACACCGGCTTCTGGGGCTACACCAGCGTTCCCGCTGATGGCTGCGCATGGTGGGATCGTCTGCCCGTGCGGTAACCCGCTCTTCAAAAGCTCGCTCCTCCATAAAGGAGCTAGACGCTTACTGTAAGGAGCGGGTTTTTGAATGCCTAATCCTCGTCTTGGCGAGGTCTATCAAGCAACACCGGCTCAACACCCGCAGCAGTATTGGCTATTTTTATAACGTCTTTATCAACTTTTCCTAGTTCTTTATGGGCATTATTGAAGTGGTTTACGGTTGTCCCAAGAGATGACCCAAGTTTTTGCATATATACTTCAAATTTACCGATATGCTGACCTAACTTGCCTACACGCACCTGAATATCTTTAGCCTGCTCTTCAATTTGGAGGCTACGAAGCCCTTGGAGCACTGTTTGGAGATACGCCATAAAACTTGTAGGACTCACGATGATCACATGTTTATCGCGAAATGCATATTCAATAAGGTCGCGTGAGCTACCACCATTACCGACATTATTGATAAGAAGATCGTAGTATAATGATTCACTCGGAATAAACATAAACGCAAAGTCCATTGTGTTTTCGTTTGGTCGGATATATTTACTAGTTTCGTCGATTCTTCCCTTAAGGTCAGCCTTCACTTTTAACAATAAACGCTCGCGCTCAGGTTTGTCTTTTGCCTCGATCATACGATTGTAATTTTCAAGGCTGAACTTACTATCTATAGCTAAGATTTGCCCTCGCTCCAAAAAAATCACCGCATCCACAATTTCACCATCGTTAAACTTGTATTGCATCGCAAACTGTCCTGGGGGCAAGACGTTTTCGAGCACTGATTGCAAGTAATACTCGCCAAAAACACCGCGTTGTTTCGGATTTTGCAAAACGTTTTGGAGCGTCTTAAGCTCGTCGGCCACGTCAACCACGCGCCGGTTGGTTTCATCCAGTTTGGCTAACCGCTGAGTAACGTCTGCCACCAGCTTAGCACTCTCGCCGAGCTGCTTTTGCACCGATGCCTGCATGACTGTCGTGCTACGTTCTAGCTTGTCACCCATGGCCTGCTGCAAGGCGCCGACATTGCGGCTTAGTTCAACAAGATCAGTCTTCATGAGCTCAACGGCACCCGCATTCTTCATTTCACTTAGCCGCTGGTTCAATACAAAAATAACCGCAGCAAAACCGACAATAATCAAACCTAAAACAATAAAAATAAGCGTTATATCCATAGTGCTAGTATACCATTAGCTAGCAAGGATAAATCGGAGACCGGCTACAATCATGAGTGTGAGTAAAATCACAAGCCAAAACTGACGAAGCCGAGAAATCCAAGTAAATAGCCCGTACGCAACTGCATGAAGACCGGAGGAAATCGCCAAGACTACATACCAAGGCATTGCAAGTATATAGAGCGATACTCCCCACAGCGCAACTGTGACCGCTAAAACGACAAGCAAAGGTCGAAAAACCTGAACACGCATGAGCCAAAAAAGCGCGGCTGCACCACTGATAATACTGGCAAGAATGGCGGCGTATTGCCCACCGGTTCCACAGGCCTCAGAGACACACGGCAGCGTTTTAAACACGAAAGCACTAAAAAGAAGCGTTGCGCCCGCAGCAACGAGTCCCGCCACAAAGCCAAGAAGTACCACTTGGCCAACTTGCCGGAGTGACATGTCGGTCATTATTGGGTGCGTCTGCTCATCCATCTCTATCGTCATCGTATCTCCCTATCAATTGTATTTTGTAATTATACAGGTTTTTTGCGGAAAGAACGAGTTTCTTTTGATCCTTGCAAGTACCACAATGCACCGAGCAACGCGACAAAAATACCCCCTACAATGTCAAGCGGCGTATGAACCAATGCCAATATTCGGCCGATACACATAAGAATAGTGAGAGCCACGAGAATGATGCTTGCCGATTTACGACGCGTCTCAAACCATACTGCTACTGTAAGGAATACTGCGAATAGTGCATGATCGGATGGAAAGCCTGGATTAGGAAGGTATGAAGCCCCGGGTGCAATCCCCAGTAATTCAAAAGGGCGTTCCATCGAGGGCTGATATACCGCGCCCATGAGCTTTGCTATTAAGTATGTCGTAAGTCCTGCGATAAAAATGCGTTTATACGCTTCAAATCGACCGCCTTTTGGAATCCAAAATACAAGAGCGTACCCCGAAAAAAGTACGATAGGAACAAGGAGACCATCGGCAAGAAGCCGGATAAGCGTTTGCGTCATGTACCCAGTATACTACGCGGTTAGCCTACCCGTGAACTGCGCCGCATCATATATTGCTCAATTCGTCGGAACGACCAGCCGCGATGATGAAGTTCGTCTTTCAGCCTCCCGAAGAGTGCAATGCGAAACTCACGAACCGTTTTAAATCCCCGCTGGCGAGCAATTGCCTCCAGACTCATTCGTTTTAATTGGGCACGGAACGCTCGTGTTTCCATGCCCAATATTTCTGCTCGTAATTCGCCTTTGCGATCGTGCCGTTGAAGAAGTCGATCAAATTGGGACTCACGCCTGAAGCGCTGCTGCTTCGGTATTTTTTCGCTAGTCCCCGGTACGGCAGCCGCAACCGCCGTGACAAGAAGTAGCGATGCTACCGTTTTGGTTGATATTTTCATGCTCAACCTCCTCTATAAGCGCTTCTTAAGTCCCGCTTATGACTTTAGTATAGTACGTGAAAATATGTGAAAATAATGTAATTTCGACAATAATTACCGAGCATTGGCCCACGTTTGTTACACTAATGACATGCATGTTCAAACCGCTCAGCGACGCCGCTTGCTAAGAGCAAAAAGAAAAAAATTACACCTCCCCCTAGGCGCCGAGCGGTTGCTCGCTCTTCTCGAAGGACTTGAAGGTGGGTTCGCCATTGGTGCAAGTATCGTAGTAGGCCTAAGCTTTGCCGACCTCGATCGCCGCATACTTCTCGTTAGCGCTGGGATCGGCATTCTTGTTAACGGTTTTAACAATGCTTCCGTAAAATATAGTTCTGAACATTACACCGACGAACTCGATGGTCGCGAAAAGCACCATCCTCTTCAGCATTATCTGGTGCCTGCCATCATCGAATTCGCCGCTTACTTCGCAGTAGGGTTTGTAACGCTTCTCCCGCTCATTCTTGTGCCACAGCTTTATCTAGCCCTCGCACTTTGTAGCCTCCTCACGCTCGGAATGCTTTTTGCTGCTGGTTATTGGAGGGGATTTCTTATGCACCTTCACCCCGCGCGAGATGGTGTAGAAATGATGTTCTTGGGCGCCTGTATTATCGTCGTCGGAGCTTCTACAGGCTATTTTCTCCACATGCTCGTTGCCTAGCCAACACTTACGCCAAAAATATATCCTATGCCGTATGTGACCACCGAGGCAAGTGCGACGATTGCCAACTGCCGCACGGCACCATACAGTCTATTCTTTCCACTTGATACTCCTATATATCCGCCAACGATAAGACTGCCCACCCCCGTAAGACCAATCGATATCCATATTGCCATAGAGCCACCTATAAATACCCATGGTGCAAGAGGGGCAAGTGCACCCAGGGTAAAAAGCGCAAAAGAAGAAAGAGCCGCGAGCCATGGCGAACCCAGCTCATCTGGATTGAACCCCATAACTTGGCGAGCATACACCTTGATAAGCTGACGGTGATCTTCTGCCATTTCGCTCGCCGAGCGCTCAGCAGTTTTCTTGCTTTGGCCACCTTCTTCAAGGCTCTTGGCTATCTGCGAAACTAAAATAGTTTTATCGTCATGAATGAGATGGTGAATGTCCTTCAGCACACCCTCGAACAGCTCAACTTGAGCGCGTACAGAAATCCATTCACCTGCCGCCATACTGATAGCTCCAGCAATAAGTCCGGCAAACCCCGCCAGCAATACGCTGCTCGAGTGCGCGCCCGCCCCTGCGACAGCCAGCACGATACAAAGAATACTCACAAGCCCATCATTGACGCCCAATACGGCCGCCCGTGCCGCACCGCGCTGAATTTGCAACGCGCGTCGGTTCAAAATATCGTGTGGTGTCATTTTTTCCATAAGACTATTTTAGCATCTCGCCGCCACCTATAACTATTTTCAATATCTGGCTTTGTTTAAAAAATACTTGCATAAAAAAAGTAACTTTTGTAGACTAGGGATAGTAACAAATAAAAACGAAAGGATTTGCATGCATAAGCAGCGCAATGCTATTTTATTGCTTCTTGCAACTACGATGTTCCTTGTAGTGCTCGATAGCGCAATTGTCAACGTCGCCCTTCCTGCAATTAAATCCGCGCTTCATTTTGACAGCTCGGCATTGCAATGGGTATTAACCGCATACATCCTCACTTTTGGTGGGTTCTTAATGCTCGGCGGACGTATCGCCGACCTCTACGGTCGTCGTAAAGTCCTGATATGGGGAATTGGAGGTTTTACACTCTTCTCGCTTCTCCTCGGCCTTGCCGCTTCAGCCGAAATGATGGTCGTGCTTCGCGCCTTCCAAGGCCTCGCCGCCGCTTTTATGGCCCCGACTGCCCTGTCTATTCTTCTCACAACATTCGAAGAAGGGCCTGCCCGTAACCGCGCTTTGAGTATTTGGAGCATGGTTGCATCTGGTGGAGCAGCCGCAGGCGTCTTCCTTGGCGGCCTCCTGACTCAATATCTCGGCTGGCGCTGGTGTTTCTTCGTCAATGTGCCAATCGGTATCATTGCCATCCTTGGAATTCTCAAGTACGTTCCGGCACATATCCAAGAGGCTCGTGACAAACACCTAGATATGCCTGGCGCAGTGCTTGTTACCGGCGGCCTTATGGCACTCGTATACGCTCTTACGCAGGCCAGCGAAAGTGGCTGGGGAAGTCTTATCACACTCATAAGCCTCTGTGTAAGCGCCCTCCTTCTTGTAGCTTTCCTCTGGAACGAAACGAAGGCCAAACACCCGCTTGTACCCCTCTCCATTTTTCGTATTCGTAATGTCAGCGGTGGTAACTTGATGATGCTCCCTGTAAGCGCAGGCGCCCTTGGAATGTTTTTCTTCCTATCGGTGTACGTTCAAAATATTTTGAAGTTCCCTCCTCTTCTTAGCGGACTCGCCTTCCTCCCTCTTCCTCTTATTATTGGTGTGATTTCATTGAAAGCACCAAAATTACTTGGTAAGTTTGGCTTTAAACCGCTCATCGTAGTTGGGCTGAGCCTGATTGCAATTGGTACGTTTGCGCTAAGTTTTCTTGGCACCGACTCTTCATACTGGTTCCATATCCTTCCTGCCTTTGTACTGCTTGCTGTAGGCTTTGGGCTCTCATTTTTGTCAGTCACCATCGCCTCGACAGCAGGTGTACCTGGAAATGAAGCAGGTCTTGCTTCAGGACTTGTTAACACTTCGCAGCAAATCGGCGGCGCACTTGGTCTTGCTATCTTGGCGGTCGTGGCCACTAGCACGACAGCGCAAGACCTGAACCAAGGTCACGCGCTTGCCGCGTCAACAGTGCACGGCTACCAGCTCGCTTTTCTTACTGCTTCCGTGCTTATGGTAATTGCACTACTCATCGCGATTTTTATCATCCGTACACCAAAGCAGCCTCAGGCGGCGGCAGAACCCGCAGCAACACACGTCTAGTTTTTTCAGAACTTCCCTATGGAGCCTCTGAAAAAAGTACGATACCATCACAGCCGGCCAGCAAAGACTCCCCGTTCTTTACTGGCCGGCTTTTCTACTGAACGATGGGGATTTCGGGAACGTACTGGTTACAGTTACGAAGGGTAGGCCGTACATTCTTTACATTGTCGTACGAAAGTTCGAACGCACCAATACGCTCGCTTTTCGTTCCATGATCCCTGCGAGGGCCATCAGCATCGGCAGCAGCAATAAGCGAGCCTGACAAATCTTTGACGTCGTCTCTGCTCATGAGACCCCGGGACCGGGCCCAGCTCATGTACGCACCAGCAACGCAATCCGCTTGATTTTCATAACGAATCTGCGCATTACCGGCCGCCATCTTCATTCCAACTTCGTGCTGAAAATGATGGCCTAATTCATGCGCCACCACTACGGGCGGGGCAGCATCTCCGTACACTGAATACTGCTGCCATACCGCCGCCTGACCCAAGAAGATCTGATCCACATTGCCACAATATTGCAACACTTTGTCGTTGACCGGACAGTCACCCAGCACCGCAGAAATACCAGAGGGAACAAAAAAATAGCCCTTAGGATGCGGCATCTCTTGGTAAGTAACATCGATCCACCGATCAACATCCGGAACAATGCACTCCAGATATTGAGCCATCTGCGATTTTGTGAACCTTCCTTCTAAATCGCCTGAAACTTCACAGTCAGATTTTGGAGAAATCGGCTTTAGGCGCGCGTATGCGCTGCTCGGGATGTCCGTTGGCCTACTAGCTGCACTCGTCGCAGGTGCCGGAGAGGAAGGTATGCCATAATCATCCTCTTTAGGAACACCGCATGACGACGCGAGCAAACATGCCATTATCGCTGCGCCGATAAGACGTTTCATTTCTCTTCCCATCTTAATCAGTAGAAACTGTCAAAGTGCAAAAGAATGAGCCTCTTTAAGGGCTCTTTCTTTGGTATCGTACGCTACTAACCATACATGAGATATCTTTGTGGTTCAAATGGAATATTTGACTGAGACAAAAAGCCTTATATACTATTCCATGCGCCCTACTACCGTACCGACTACCGAGGGAGTATCATGCGTTACAGCCAGTACGGCGAGATCTATCGTCGTCTCAACGAAGCAATCGCAAGCAACAACACGAGTGCGATGGCAGCCGTCATCGACACAGAAACGTTCCTGGCAATGCTGCCCGGGATCGAAGTGCCGCTCGACTTCGCTCAGTTTGTCGTCGAGCTCGACCGTCAGCGCATGATGTTTTCCGACTTCGGCCGCAACGTCACCATCAAGGAAATGATCGTCGACGACAATCGTCTCGGCGCATTCTACACCATGACCGTCACCCACGACGGGCCGCTGATGACTCGCGACGGACGCGAGATCCTGCCGGCCACCAACAAGAAGATCACAGTCAAGTCAATGGACTCGCTCACCTTCAACAACGCAGGCAAGATCGTACATGTGGTGGTCGTGAGTGACCGCATGAACACATTGAGCCAGTTGATCTAGCAGTCCCATCATGGGCGTACAGTGTGGAGGGTAGCCTAAGAGCCGCCCTCCACGCTGTGATACATCTCAAATTATTTACCACCTCTAATCTGTACCTTGCTGCTATACTAATAAGGTGAAAGATTTTCTTATTATCGTACGACGCAACTTTGTGTCGCCTATTGTTATCGCTATATTGCTCTTGGGCACCACGCTGCTTTTTCTTGGCGAAACCCGCGATGCTTTTTTTATATCCTTTGTTATTATCCTTAACACCCTCTTGGCTATCATTCAGGAAATGCGGGCCAGGTTGGCGCTTAAAAAACTCGAACTCATGAGCGCTCCCCACGCTCGCAGGCTCATGCAAAACGATACCTACGATGAAATACTTTACGATCAGCTTCAACAAGGTGACACAATTAAGTTACTGACTGGCGATGAGATTCCCGCAGATGGTGAAGTTCTAAAAAGCACCGGACTCGAAGTAGATGAAAGTATGCTGACAGGAGAATCTGCCTCTGTTGAAAAGCCAGCCAAATCGACCGTTTTCGCAGCAAGTGCCGTTGTTGCGGGTAATGCTATCGTACGCGTTAATGCCGTAGGCGCAAACACAAAAGCCGGCGCCATGACCGCAACCCTTAAGCGGTACACTCCTCAACTCACCCCGCTTCAAAAGGCAATTAGTCGCGCCATTACGTTTCTGACGTATGGCGCCCTTGTACTAGCGTTTCTCATTTTTGTCGTCTATAAAGCCTCTGGACTCGACGCGGTAACAATATTTAAAACAATCACTTCCGCGGCGGTTACCATCGTGCCCGAAGGCCTCCTTCTTGCAAGTTCACTGCTTCTTGCCTTTGGGTCATTAAAGCTCGCACAAGCAAAGGTACTCCCGCAAAAACTTTCAGCCATTGAAGCCATGGCCTTGCTATCCGTGCTGTGTGTTGATAAAACCGGAACACTCACTAGTGAGGAAATCGGTTTTGAATCACTTTCGCTTACAAAGAAGTACGAGAAAAACCAAACCCTCATCGAAAGCCTTGTGGCCGTCGCTACTAAAGAAGGCGATAATGCTACTAGTCAGGCTATTTCCAACGCATTGTCGCTTCCAAAAAAATATACTGTCATAGATACGCTTGCCTTCTCCTCGGAGCGCAAAACGAGTGGCGTTCGTGTCAAACTCAATGGTACGGCACATACTATTCTTATAGGAGCTCCTGAATTTTTAGGTAAGGTAAGCACCATCACCCCATCTCTTCAAAAACAGATTAAACATGCAACCAGTGAAGGCCAGCGCGTGCTCCTTGTTGCTTTATTTGAGGACCAGAAAACCTCAATTAAAAATGTTGTTAATGGTGAAGCTGTAGGTATCATCCTTTTGAAAAACGCCTTGCGCGAGGGCGTTCAAGACACCGTTGCGTATTTGCAAAAGAATGGAGTGAGTCTACGCGTCATTAGCGGTGACAATCCTGAGACGGTCAAATATGTCGCTCGGGAAGTAGGTATTTCTAACCCTGAGCGTGTTATTACGGGAGCGGAGCTTGCGCTATTAAATGATCGCGACTGGGATAAAACTGTCAAGAAAACGACTATTTTTGCACGCGTTCTCCCAGAACAAAAAGAGCGTCTCATCGCAACGTTTCAGAAAGATGGAGATTTCACCGGTATGGTAGGTGATGGTGTTAATGACGCCCTTGCACTTAAAAAAGCCAACCTTGGCGTCGCCATGTTTTCCGGAGCTTCGGCCAGCCGCCGAGTTGCCGATATAGTGCTCCTTAATAATTCCTTTACCGCACTTCCACTCGGCATGCACCTAGGCAACCGCATCATGCAAGCGATTGAGGTGATTTCAGTCTTATTCTTCCATAAAATTATTTATGGTATTATTCTCCTTTTGACAACCTTGGCACTCGGACTTCGCTTTCCTTTCGATCCACGCCATATCACTTTTATGAATATTTTTCTCGTTACGCTGCCTACCATTATGTGGACGCTATTTCCACCGAGCCCACAACATCGCGTACAGCCAAAACATTTCTGGCGGGATACATTATGGGCGGTTGTGCCGATTGCGTCCCTTACCGGTATTGCAATCGCCTTTAGCTACTGGCTGATGACCCAACTGCACGCGCCCAACCATGCTGATATCCGCACTATGACTGTCATCATCACCGTATTCTTTGGTGTTTACCTAGTATTTCTGGCGTCACGAATGCTGGGTGTCATATACGACACAGCAGCCAAAACGGCTCGTTGGTTGTATATCGTATCTGTCATTGTTATCGCGTTTGCGACATTCGGGTTCAACTTTGGCCGCAGCTTCTTTGATTTTACGCAGCCCAACTGGATATATTTATGGCCCGTTATTGGCATTGTTTTTGTTGTAGCGCTCATACAATATAAACTGGCCGCCATTGCCGGCGACAAACTCAAGCAAAAACACTACGAGGTATAGTGCCTATTTGTCTTTAACTTTGCGCCAACCCCCGGCACGATTGTTAGCGATAACTGCTTTAAATAAAGCGATGAATGCCTTTTCATTAATTACATCACCTTCATAAAGCTGGATCGATCGCGCCGTAAGATTATTATGGCCTTGGTTAATAAGCCTCTCCGGGTCTGGTGCAATCGGGTCATAAATAAAAACATTAATATGATCCTTTGCGGCAAGAAAGGCGCAAATATTCCCTCCAAGGACAAAATATGGCTGTACACGCCGTTTTATCACTTCTTCTACCGCAGGATCCGCCACATGCACCAAATCACGCACTTTTTGATACATTTTTTGCTGCCACATGGGTAACGCGGCTATATATTCATCCACCTGTGGATTTTTTTCATAATTCATATGCTTATAGTATCACGGTACTCTTTTCTGCTATTGGCTCCAGTTCATCAATCGTAGTAAGTTTTGTATATTGCGACGGCGACACACCTATGTAACGCTTAAAATCATTCGTAAAGTGGGACTGTGTGCTGTAATTTAGCTCGGCCGCAATCGTTGTCCAGTTCGGCTTTTTCTCCAAACCATATTCCACAGCAGTGAGTAGCCGAGTCCGCATCATCACCTGCTTAATACCTATGCCTACATACTGTTTTGCTATTTGTTGCAAGGTGCGCTCACTTATCTTGTACTTTTCTGCAAGCGACCCAACAGAATGTGCTGAATTCTCGGCAATATCACGCATCACTTTCGCAACTACTTCCTGTTTTGAGTGTAGCTGGGGTCGCATATCTAATAGCAATCGTTCCATGCCCTCCAATATATCTCCATCCGCTAGACGCAACAATTCGCTACTGAACTGTGATGTCGCCCCAGGAAAGAACGTATCAGCAGGCGTCTTTGTATCGACTTGCAATTCCGCGCAAAAAGAATAAAACGCGCCAGGCTTAAATTTTACGCCGGCATACACTCCCGAATCACCGACTTTAAAGCGCCGCACGCCCATCGCCGGCCATTGCACAAAAGCACCTCCAGCCGTAAAAAACAGATTCACGACTGGCTGCGTCAATATGTCCGCGGCAATATAAGGCAGCTTTCCTTGCCGGTCCCAGCGGGCTATAAAATATACGTCAACAAACTCAGCCATCTCTGGTGATGGCTCATAGCATCGCAGATCAACTTCTTTTTCAAAGTTCTGAGAGTTTAGGATGCCCTTATGTCTATACGTTTTCTGGAAAAAACGAGATGTTCTTAAAAATTCTTTATTCATACGGTTTTTTGCAAGTTTTATTTATTTTAACATGATTAACTTCTTATAGTAAACCAAAGGGTTAACTGAATCGATATTAGAAGTATCGAGGATATAATGAAAAAGGAGAATACTATACTATGGCAGATACAAATTCACAAATGCCTACACCAAATCCAAAACTAAAGTCACTTGATCCTATGGTCGGAAAATGGAAAGTTACTGGCCGCACACTAGGAGCCGAAGAAGACAATATTACCGGCGAAATCAGCCTTGAATGGTTACCGGGCGGCTTCTTCCTCAAGCAAACAACTCGCATCGACTTTGCTGGTATGTTTGAGCCAACCGGCTTAGAGCTTGTGGGCTACGACGCAGAAAAAGATGCGCTCACCTCTCTCGTTTATTCCAATATGGCGCCTATCCCCGTGCCCTACACTTGGAGCCTCGAAGACAATGAGTTGACTATTCACATGGACGCTGGCGCTACTATGCACGCAACCATCAGCAAAGATGGCAATTCATTTGAAGGTGGATGGCGTCCCGATCCAGGCCACGAAAACGAACCTGGTATGGTGGCTTACGATCTTAAAGGAACTCGAGTCTAACAAAACTACTAATATTGACAAGAACGCGAATTATAATATAGTTAACCCTATGGTTAATGCTAGTCTTAGCAACATCTTTAGCGCTCTTTCTGACCCTACCCGAAGGGATATTCTTCAGCGCGTACTCCACAAAGAGCAATCGGTCAATCAATTGGCAAATGCGTATGCTATGTCGCTTCCTGCCGTATCTAAGCATATAAAGATTCTTGAGGCAGCGCAGCTCATCACAAAAGAGCGTGTTGGTCGCCAGTATATTATTCGTCTCTCTGATGAGCGGATTCAGATGGCGGCCAAACACCTCTTGGAGTACCAGACAACTTTGGATACACGCCTCGAATCACTCGATCATTATCTACAAGGTACGGATGTGGCCGCCGATAAGCCTAGTCACACAAGCAAACCCTCAAATCAAACTCTTACTATGAGTCACGTATTCAACGCAACGCCTCGGCAAGTTTGGGATGCGTATACAGAACCTAGGCACATAGAAAGATGGTGGGGAGCATCAACGATACGGCTTGCAAACTGCTACAACGACGTACGCGTAGGCGGCATGTGGCGTTTTGCAATTGAAAATCCACATGGACAAGAAATTGTGGTAAGTGGCCAGTATAAAGAGGTCACTCCTTATCAGCGACTCACATATACTGATGGTTTTGGCGAGCCGAGCAGCACACGCCCGCAGGCCCTTGTAACGATCACATTAGAGCAGTTGACGGGCGGAAAGACGAAACTTACAAAAACATCAACCGCAAGCAAGGCCGTACACCAGCTACAGGCATCATGGTTGAGGCTGGCCCAAGAGTTATAAGACGCTCTTATATTCGCGTTCTGGAAAAGGAATATATGAAAACATCAAACTTATCGATGGTTGCCGCAAAGGCAGTTATCGGAATCAGCATTGCTTATCTCATCCTGCTTGCATTGCTTCACATAATAAAGCCCGAGGTTGATCCTTCATGGGTGACGCTCAGTATTTACTCAAGAGGAAACTTTGGCTGGATCGGCCAACTCAACTTTATCCTTCTTGGTCTTAGCCATCTTGCGCTATTTATCATGCTAAAGTCACAAATTAAAAACATTTACGGACGCGTAGGACTTGTGCTTCTTTGTATTGCGGGCATTGGCGCCATCATTGGTGGCATCGGTATTTCCGACCCAATGAACACACCTCAAGATCAGCTCACTACAAGCGCACTTTGGCACTCGATAGGCGCTGCACTGGCAGTATGGGGCGCACCACTTGCGGCAATACTACTCAACTTAGCCCTTCTTCGTAAAAATGCAGACTGGAAGCAAGCGAAGGCCGCGCTTCTCGCTACTATTGCCCTGCCGTTTATTGGCCTTGTCCTCTTCATGAGTACAGCCGGCCAAAATGGAGGTCACTACGGACCTGGAGCAACTATTGGCTGGATGAACCGAGTCGTCGTCATCGCGATTATCGCTTGGCAAATCACCCTGGCACTCAGCGCCCTCAACCTTCGAAAGAAATAAAAAAACGCCCTCCTTTTACAGGAGGGCGTTTTTTTAGTCTTTGTAGACTACCTTGTACTTCACCAAATTATTATTCGATCCTTCTCCTTTTTTCGTATCCAAAAGCTCTAGTTTCACATTTGGATCGTCATACGAGATCGTCTTTTCAAAGATCGGGGTTCCGTCACCCAGCACCACGTTTCCAACCACAAAGTGCAATTCGTCCACTAAACCATGTTGCATCAGGTCATTCCAAAGCATGCGACTTGCATACATTACAATGTCCTTACCATCCTCATCTTTTAGCTTAGCAAGTTCTTCATATACATTTTCCGAGATAATCCGGGTCGTTGTCTTCCAAGCCTCTGGCGCATCATCAAGAGTGAGACTATTCGAAATCGCAACCTTTTGAATTTTATTGTAACGCCTTGAAAATTCACGATTCGTTTCAGATGTTTCCTGGTTGTTTTCCATCATCGGCCAAAAAGCGCCAAAAAATTTGTATGAGTTTCCGCCCAGCAGAACGACATCGGCATTTTTCATACATTCGAGGTTTTGAGTATCAAAAGAGCCGTCCATCGGAAGTACCATAACGTTCTTTCCCGGCCCTTCGTAAAAACCATCCAATGAGACGATATTGCTAACAATTATTTTTCGCATACGTATTTTTCTCCTTTTCGTATTTGTCTTACAATTACACCATAGAAAAAAATTTAAACTTGCAAAAAACCGCAGGTACTCACGCTCATGCCATCCACTCTTGAGAAGACAACCTATAAATGGTACAATTTAACTCGACCAACACTATTGGGGTGTCGCCAAGTGGTAAGGCACTGGGTTCTGGTCCCAGCATTCGGGGGTTCGAATCCCTCCACCCCAGCCATGAATTTATACAGAGGTACATATGCTCCATTTAGTGGGGCGTATGTCTTTATATGGCACCCTTTGCTTGTTTTTTTGGGGTGACCTTTACACTTCTTTGTGTGCAGATAAGCATAGGGAGCCTTTCTGTGCACAAAGAAAAAGAGCCCGTCCGTCTCACCTGGCCGGAATAGTACGTCGGAGACGCAGTATTTCCGGCCAGGGTGGCGGGGGGCTCAGACAGTGAGGGTGAGCGCGATCCTCAACGCGAAGATGCTCGCGACGAAGATGACGATGCCCACCCACAGGAGGACCCGTGCCAGCAACGAGCGACGTCCGATCAGGAGGCTCCCGAGGACACCGGCGATGCCGAGGGCGATGAACATCCACGTCCATGCTACACGGTCGGCCTGGTTGTCCCAGTTGGTCGCGAGCATGAAGAAGATGACACCGAGTACCATCACTCCGAGTCCGCCCGCGCCGAGACGGATCTTGACGGTGGCAAGCTGCGAGTTGCTGATGGCGGTCATTTCTGACTCCCTTATCGAAGGACTAGGTAACTACCTTACTTTATTATACTACCTATTCTTACTTTTGTCAATAATGATCTTACATCGTGGTTGCAAAGCTTGAGCACCCTAATCCTCCTACCTAAGGCCTATTGCATTTCCGTAAGGTCAATGACAAGTACTGTACCCAGGGAGTAAGTGAAGCCCAATTGCTCTAATTTTTGGCCAACAACAATGAGGTCAGATATTAGATGGTGCCAGGTGAGAAACTCACGCCCAGCCATGAAAAAAGATTGACGAATTGTCAATCTTTTTTCATGTTCTCCTACCATAGGGCGAAGTTATTCCGACGGAGCAACAAACCCCACTCCTTTATAGTTTGGATTTGAAAGAAGCATAACTTGCCGCTCGTAGAGGTCGGTCATACGATTATAATGCTTTGTAAGCAGTTGGAGTTCTTCAAGACCGTAGTCGGCTGTAATTTCGCGGAATCCTAGTGTGACTGCTTTATAGTACGGACCAAATTTTGCGTGAATAAGTGGTAGGTTCGGGTAGATTTGTAGGACGCGACGGTCTTCTGTATGAGTTTGACGGGTAATGTAACCGGCTTTTTCAAGGCGGTGCAATACTGAGGTGACAGTGCTTTTACCTAGGCCGGTTACTCGCACAAGGTCGCTCGGCGTGCAGGGCGCATTCGACATAAGATAGTCAATACACTCCGCATCCGTCGCATTGAGTCCCGCTCTTTCGGCTATTAGCGTGCGCATCACGGTAGAAGGGCGGGACATAGCCTGTGCTGCTGCCCGGAGTGCTTCAAGTGCTGCCTCGTGAGAATTTGACTTTGTCATATTTCTATAATAGCATTGTGAAGTAGATAGTACGAAATATGAACTAATGTAAGAAGGGTTGTAATGGCATCATCAAATACACGTGTCACGACTAAGAATGTTAAAAAGGGAATTTTAATAATAGTCGTAGGTCTAGTTATCGTTGTGATAGGGTTATCGCTGACAGCTCAACCTCAGAGCGCCTTAACTGTCGTAGGTTGGATTCTCGACATTTTTGGGGTTCTTGTTGGACTTTCAGGCTTTGGTTATTTAGTGGGTCTCTTGGGCCATTACAAATAACATAACGTAAGTCGGAAGTAAATAAAGTCTTGGTAGTACCTCTTATTTCTAGTCATGAAAATGACTAACATACTCGCCACCCATCTTTTGGGTAATCCCTTGTTTTCTAATTCTAGTTCCTTAATCTCAGAAGCTCGACTTACGATCATTCTCTCCAGCCATGAAATTATTCCAGATACAAAAGAGTTCGACTCTCGGACTCTTTTTATTTATAACTCTGTTAGTGGGGTTCGAATCCCTCCACCCCAGCCATGAAATTATTTTCAAAAAGCACCTCTTTAAAAAGGTGCTTTTTGCGTACCATTTGTCACGATAGATTACTTTTATGATGCGTATTCCGGTCGGCCCGCTAGCTGATACACCTGGAGCGTAATGCCTTTAGGAAAAGCACGTGATTCGATTAGGTTAAGGGCAATATCCGGGCCATTTTCAGGAAACAGTCGCTTGCCTTGACCAACCACTACGGGACAAATAAGTAAGTCCATTTCATCAATGAGATCGTTCACAAGAAGCCAGTGTGTTAGAGTGCCGCTACCATGTACTTGCAGCTCGCCACCGGGTTTGGCTTTTAGCTCCCGGATGGCCGCAGCAACATCGCCAGAAATGACCGTCGTGTTTGTCCATTTCGGGTCCTTAAGCGTGTCGGATACAACATACTTTGGCTTGGTGTTCAGGGCGTTAACGATTGGATGGTCCATGTCATCTCTCGCACCCCAGTAACCTGCGAACAGTTCATATGTCCGTTCACCAAATAAGAATGCCTCCGCTCGTTCGTAGAATTGGTTAACAAATTCTATTGCCTCATCATCGAATAACGGGCTCGCCCATCCACCGCGCTCAAGTACTTTTTTGCCGTTTTCAATCGGGCCGCCGTTGGCTTGCACTACTCCATCTACAGAGATTTGAATATTTGTTACTAGTTTCATAAAGCTCCTTTTACATTAATACTGTATTGTTTATTCAGTTAAACACATGGGATATTAAAACTATTGTATATTTTGGACATTACTTCCTGATTGTCTCTCTAGGTCCCATTGTTCGCTTTCTTCCTCACATTTAATTGACGGCTCAGTTTCAAGGCCAATTAGTTCTATAATCGTTCTTGATCTCCAGCCATGAAATTATGAGAAAAACTACAGTTTGAACTGTAGTCTATTTTAGCACGAAAAAGTTCGAATCCCTTTTTTCGTCTTGCATGCTTACTCCTGTTACAATAATAATATGAAGGTAAAAATTAAACGTTTTGATAAATCGTTGCCTCTCCCTGAATTTGACGAATCTGATCCAAAAACTGGAGCTAGATATGATAAAAGTCGAGTAGCTGGTTTTGACTTCTTCTGCCGAGAAGACGTAGTTATCGGCCCTCATGAATTAGCGCTCGTTGGAGTAAACAACTCGATCCAAACTCCGCCAGACTGTTTTCTATTGCTGTCCGTTCGCAGTAGTACGCCCTGGAAGAAAGGTCTGATGTTAGCCAATGGTGTAGGCATTGTCGACCCTTTCTTTAGTGGAGATGAGGATGAATTGAGGATCCAACTATATAACATCACTAACAAGGCCGTAGAGGTTAAAAAAGGTGAGACGCTAGCCCAAGGCATAATAGTTCGTCGTGAACCTGTCGAGTGGGAAGAGGTTGAAACAATGAGCGCTGACGGTCACGGTGGCTACAAGACCTAGTTATTCTTGATTGCTATCCTCCTCGTCTTCGTCCTCTTTTTCGACAAAATCTAGTTTATCTGCCTCTATCAAAGTTCTATAATCGTTCTTTATGCCCAGCCAAAATTATTTACAGATAAGAAAATACGCAACTCTACGTGTTATTGACTCTAACCCCATCGTGAAGGGTTAGAATTCTGCTACAGTACCGCCATGTTGCGTATCAGGGTTAGTCGACCGTTACAAAACAAGCGCTCTCACGCTATTGTTTTGCGATTGGCATGGTGGGAATAATACTAAAGACATTGCACGAAATACATTCATGGAAGCCTACTGCTGGGTGGCACGGTTTCGCTCTAAGGTTTGCGCTAGCTCGTTTGCTATCGCTTCGGAGACGGGCATGGCGGCCCCTTCTAGGTGTATAAACTGACCGTTGGTATTCATTTCTAGGAATACTATGGTGCCGTCTGGCTGCTCGACAAAGTCAAAAGCACCGTACGTCAGCCCATACTGCTTTACGTATTCACAACATTTCACGCCTAGTTCAGCAGGGAATGATTCAACGGCAAATTGGACTAACTCTGGATTGTCCTGATGCTTGCGCCAGTCATCTTTGGCGTCATTGTGTGTGTAGATCGACGTACTAAAGTATTGCTTCCCAACAACCGCTACTCGCCATTCACGCTTTTTGGGAATGTGCCGTTGCCATAGGCCAGGATAAGGCAATGCGTGTAAAGGTAGCTCGGCAGGATCGTTGGCTAGCGTAGTGGAGCCCATCCCTTTTGGTGGTTCTGACCCCATGTAAAGGGTGCCGCTACAGGGCATTTTAAAGGTAAGTGTCTGCGCCCGGAGTGCCGTTATATCGTTCCACTTATTACTAACGACGGTCTCAGGGATGATAAACCCTAACTTTCTGGCCAACGTTAGCTGAGAAAGTTTATTGTTTGCCGCTCGCATGTATACCGGATCGTTAAACCATGCCCTAGGAGGAATAGAATCCCAAAAAAACCGTTGGAGTTCGCGGTATTCTTGGTTGAGCGAATATGCGCGAAGCGGCGTCTCATCAAGACCAAAAATATTTGGCCTTCGATACCACGCCGCTTGAATTTTTGAGGGGTCAACCTGCTTGTCTTCGTAGATAAAGGTCGGTATACCCGACGTACTGATGTGCATGCTGAACTGTTTTGCGCCGTTGGCAATCTCGTCAGAATTAAATAAAAGCAGCTCGTAACCATGGCCTTTAAGTAAAGAAACAGTATGTTCAATGCACGGCCAGTCATATGCCGAGGTCGCAATCAATATCGGTCCTGTTGGTAAGGTGTGTGTGCTATTTGCCATTCATTCTTATCAATCAAAGTCAGCGTCAAAGTCAGACCGCTGAGCCTCACCCGTTCCGACCACTGAACTCCTTCGAGAAATGACGGGATCTGTAGCTACAAGACTCTCGAAGGCAGTCTCCTGAGGAGAAGCTGGAATATTTACCCGCGTGAGCGCCTGGAGGGCCACCATGTCGATGGTGGAGGCTTCTGATGGCCTAGTGTCTGTGTGAGGATCCTCGTCAGTGTTATCAAATCGTGTTTTTGAATTTACATTATTTAATCTTTCCATTATTGCTATTATTATCTATAATTTGCCTGAAGGCAACTTCTACGTAGAATTAGAATAGTAAAATGTACTTGCCCTCATAGGCCTATACTCTCGTCAAGACAAAGCTTGGATTACTTTGGCGTCTTCGTCGCAAACGAAATAAAGGTCATACCCAAGACCTCCTATTCAATCGGTGTATTATTGTCGGCCAAACTTTTGCGCGTTACATCGCACCTTATAATTAAATGTCCTTGCTATAAGTCCGCTATGCCCTCAATAGCAGCCCAATTTGAAGAATTTGCAGATCGAGTGACATGGAAGGCGTTTGCAATAGACTACTATCGCCACACAGGTATCGTGACAAATACCGCGTATATAGCCTCTCTTGCAACGCAAGAGCGAATTAGTACCATCCTACCTAAAATAAAAATTCACGTTCGTTCTATGGGCGCCGAAAAGCAATTATAAGGTTCTCGCGCCACTATCGATTACTGTGAACCACGGATTGCAAAAACATAGTTATTGTGTTATAATTATATAGTCAGAGACTGTCTGGCTTCCTCGACTTTGGAAGGTGAAATGAAACACCCCGCAGTCTTGTTCCTTGACAACACCAGTTGGGACAACATGGCCCTCGCCTTGGCGGCGACCCGTCCTTCCTCCTTGCTGGATGTGAAGGCGATTTTCGTCACGGGACGGGCCGCACACACCGACCCCAATGCTTCGGTTGAAGAAAGGGACGAAAACTACTCCAGTTACATCCACTTTCTCAACGCGGCACGCCTCCAGCAGTTCCTCCAGAATGCCGGACGCGCGGATATTCCCGTCATCATGGGAGAACGCGTGCACCGTACCCAGATTCGCACTGTCATCCCTCATCGCGCTCATGTGAATGAGGAGGTTTACGACCTGTGGGACGCGTGGGGCGAAGCCAGGATCCACGAGTTCACCGAGGGCATACAATTTCTTCGGCACCACAAGGCCAAGAAGTTCCTTGTCCTTGTGGGTGGACCCCTTACCGAGGTCGCACTCATCCAGCGTTACGCGCCCGACGTCGCTGCCAAGTTCGGGACAATATTCGTTCAGGCGGGTGACTTCGCTGACGACGAGTCCACCAACCTCCTCGGGGGCAAGGGCAATTCGTTCAATGGCGCGGTTGATGCAGTGGCGCTTGACGACGTGCTGCGCGGTCACGACGGAGAGGTCATCCTTCTCCCGTCGAACATGACCAAGCAGTCCGAGCTCGGTTTCGCCACGCCCGACCAACTCGCAGGCCTCGGTATCTATCCCCCGCTCCTTGAAGGGTATCGGGTGCACTACGAACACTCCGCCAAGAGGCGGGGAACGTCGCTTTTCATCCACGATCTGGGGCTTGTCATCCTCGCTGAACAGCGTGTTCGGGGCCACCAGGACTTTCCGTACCGGTACGAGCAGGTCGGGATCTTGGAGGTTCCTTTTGGCGCTCCACTGTCCGGCCAGCCGGAACGTCGCGGTACGATCGTGATCGGGCCACCGGTGTGTCGTACGAACCGCTACGTGGTTGTCTGGCAAGACACCGACGGATACCGCGACCGCGTGGCCGCGTACTTACAGAGTTGAGGAAAGGCTCTTCCGAGTCGCCATTATGGCGTTCCCGGAAGAGCCTTTTTCCTATATCAATGTAACCTTGAAAATACTCTAAATTACTTCAACCACTGTGAAACGGTCATTCCGTGGTCATAAGAAGTCGTCTTTTGATGAGTCAGGTATAGCGGAACAACCATTTCTGGAAAGATTGACCGGCCGCTTGCCAATACGACTGGATTGGTTATGAAATGGAATTCATCGACAAGCTCGGCGGCGATGGGTGATGCGGCAAAACCAGCACCCCCAAAGACGATGATGTTTTTACCCGGTTGCTGTTTCAGTTCATTTACCGTCGTAGCAAGATCACTGTGGGCGGCAATCGCGTTATCCCATCTGATTTCTGGGGTAGCATGGCCGCATATTACCTTGCGTGCCCGAGTTATATTGCGCGCAAATGCGTGTTGCGGGTTATCAGAGCACCCCTGCCATTCCTGCCCAATGATCGATAAACCAAATAACGCAAATTTGTGTTATTTGTGTCTTCTGTGCTATATTGCAGGTATGGATAACGACGCGATGTTAATTTATGCCGATCATGCAGGCCGATTTTATACCCGACAGTATGGTTTTAACCCGGTGGCCGCACGACTGCTGGGGTATCTATCGGTGTGTGACCCGATGGAGCAATCGATCAATGACTTAGCTGATGCACTACTGACGAGCCGTAGCGCAATCACTTCAGCAGTAACGATGCTCGAAAATATACATTTGATCCAACGCTCGCGTCCAGCTGGAAGTCGAGTCGATTTGATAAGCATCGACCTCAATGGCGCTACAGGCAGCAAGGCATTTGATATCCAAGAATATGCAGAGCAAGGACGCCTCGCTCGTGAAGGTTTGGAGTTGCTGAAAGATGCATCGCCAGAGCGCCGACGAATACTTGAAGAGATAAGAAACCTGTCTGATTTTCTCGTTGCAGAAATGCCACTCCTAGAAGAAAAGTGGCAAAAAAATTGTCAAGCATTACAACATAAAAATAAGGAGGACTAAAGTGAGCTCAGTAATCACCGCCGAGGGAATAAAGAAATCGTTCAAGAAAATAAACGTTCTTCAAGACGTTTCTTTTGAAGTAGAAAAAGGCAGCGTTTTTGCTTTACTTGGCGCAAATGGTGCCGGTAAAACGACAATGATCAATATCTTAACGACATTGATCCAGCCTGATAGCGGCAAAGCGACCGTAAATGGCTTTGACATTGCGGTTCAGCCCCACAAGGTACGTGCGTCAATCAGCCTTACCGGACAGTTTGCTGCCGTTGACGATACGTTAACGGCTCGTGAGAACCTCGTTTTAATTGGTGATTTACGCCATGTCAGCGACTCGGCAAAAACTGCCGAAACCTTGCTAGCAAAATTCGATCTTATTGATGCCGCCGACCGTCGCACGATGACTTTTTCTGGCGGCATGCGTCGACGGCTAGACATTGCCATGAGTCTTATCGGCGACCCTTCGATCATCTTTTTAGATGAACCGACAACCGGGCTTGACCCCCAAAGTCGCAACGCAATGTGGGAAACAATACGGCTACTTGCGGAAGGCGGCACGACTGTCTTTCTTACCACACAATACCTGGAAGAGGCGGATCAATTGGCCGATACTATTGCGATTTTGCATAAGGGAAAGATCGTCACTCAAGGAACGGCACATGAATTAAAAAAATCGTTGCCGCATGGCCAGGTCGAGCTGCGATTTCATAATGCAGGTCAGTTGAATACAGCTATAAAGCTACTTAAGGATTACAAAACAGCCGTAAATAACGAGATGTCTTCTATTGTGGTGACGACTGACGGTAGCGTGACGCAACTTACTCGATTACTGAATCATTTAGAAACGGCACACATTGAGATTGCAGAATTTGCTCAAAAAGCACCCACACTTGATGATGTCTTTTTAAAAATCGTTAACGACAAAAAGGAAACAAAATAATGCACGTACTACACGATACATGGACTATGGCTAAGCGGAGCCTTCGCCACACGATACGAAGTATGGATACTATCATTACGGTTGTGGCTATGCCAATTGCAATGCTGCTGCTGTTTGTGTATGTCTTCGGCGGCTCGTTTGGCCCGCAAACAGGCAATGTAAAATATGTCGACTTCGTGACGCCGACGATTATCATCATGACGGTGGTGAGTGGCATTTCTTATGCGGCGGTACGCCTAAGTATGGATATGCAGAGAGGGATTATTAACCGTTTTAAAACAATGCCGGTGGCGTCGTCTTCTATTTTAGGCGGTCATGCAGCTTCATCGACACTTTCTAACCTCTTTTCATCTCTCTTGGTGCTGCTTGTCGCTATTCTTATTGGCTTTCGCTCGGATGCCGGTATTATTGAGTGGCTGACATTTGCGGGCATTCTTATTCTCTTTACCCTTGCGACTACATGGCTCGCGATATTGTTCGGTCTTTTCGCCAAGACAATGGAAGGCGCAGGGGCATTTAGCTATATCCTCCTTTTATTGATCTTTATAAGTTCAGGCTTTACTCCGGTAGATAAAATGGAGCCTGCTCTTAGGTGGTTTGCTGAAAACCAGCCTATGACGCCCATTATTGAAACGCTGCGTTCGCTTTTGACCAGTGGAAGCACCGGAGATAGCGCCGGAGTTGCCCTGGCTTGGTGTGTAGGCTTGCTAGTGATATCGTACTTGCTTGCGCTTCGTGTTTACAAGCGTAAAACCGCATAACTCAAGCTTGGCTTTGTGGTTGGAGTGTACTGATTACTTCAGCGAGCTCTGAATACTTAGGTACAAAACCATATATCTGTTAATATGCTAAACTACTTTTATGACTTTTCCTCTATTCAGAAAAGTTGCCAAGGTTGTAAGCATTGTACTGCTCTGCCTAGGTGCAGTTGTCCTTATTCCATTCGAGCAGCGGTTGCTGGGTTATGGTATTTTGACAGTCGGAGCGGCAACGCTTTTTGCCACCCCCAGAGCATATGCGCGTGATATTGTGCTTATCTATCTTTCTATAGGTATTCTCGGTATCACACCTATTGATACTAGTATCACTTTGTCTCATATGCTACTTATGGGCGGTTTGTTAGCATGTGCGGTCGGTATACCGTTTTTAATAACTCGGTATGTGTATAAAGAAAAATCGATCGTTTATCCGTTGGGAAAACATACGTGGACAAGGGGTCATATTGGATATCTTCTATTTGCCTTCGTGCTTAGTTACCTTATTTTACCGTTTTGGATGCAGACGACAGGCGGATATACGCATTGGAATTTTGAAATTACGTTCGCCTCTTTGGGGCTACTATTTATAGGCACAAACAGCCTGGGTATTTGGGATGAGCTTTTTTTTGTCGTAACCGCCCTTGGGCTTATGCGACGTCATATGCCATTTTTTTGGGCAAATATGGCACAAGCCGTGATGTTTACTTCTTTCCTATACGAACTTGGGTTTCGTGGATGGGCACCATTCTTAATTTTTCCGTTTGCACTACTTCAAGGAATTGTATTCAAGAAAACCGAGAATCTTGTGTATGTTATTGCGATCCACTTGACGCTCGACCTTGTTCTGTACCTGGCCCTCATTAATGCACACCATCCAGATCTTATTCCAATTTTTATTACGAGGTAATATGAAGGACCCCTTGCTTCAAAAAGAATCGTACCTGTTATCTCGAGCGCAGCTGCCCGTACTCGGTATTGTCCTGCTTATTGCGCTAGTGTATGTGCTTCACACTATGTTTTCACTTACGTTTGTTGCGTGGCTTTTGTGGGGAGCTGTGGCTCTGGCGATTATGCTTACAAAGCTCCACAAGACTTCGCATGTCGGTCTAATGGCTGTCGGATTAGCACTGCTGCTTGCAACTCCTGTAGGAACATCTATCTCGTGGGGTCGTTTTTTTCTTATGGCAGGCGGTATGCTATTGGCAGTAATTGTACCGTACGCAATTTCCCGCTATTACTTTAAGCACTCGCTTGTTCATTTTAATTTGAACTTACGACGCAAATGGTCGTGGCTGGAAATAGCGTACGTTGTTGGTGCGGTAGTAAGTTGCATGCTGTGTATGCTTTTATATTTTTCTACAACTAATGCTCACGAAAACTGGTCAATGGCAACACCAAGTGATATAGCTGTCGTTTTCACATGCATTATGGTGATTGGAATTTGGGAGGAATTCTTCTTTATTGGTACGGTGTACGGCATATTACAGCGTGTTCTTCCATACGCTTGGGCGATAGTTTTACAAGCCATATTTTTTAGTGCCTTTTTATTTCAGATTGGATTTCGAGGATGGATTGTCCTATTAGTGTTTTTGTACGCAATGTTCCAAGCGTATGTGTTTCATAAAACAAAAACTCTGCTTGTGACTCTCGTTATACATATTTTGGTAGACTTTGCAGTGTTTGTTAATCTGTTTTTAGCTGCGCGAAATATGCTGTAGATCGTCTTTATCTCATGCCAGGAAATACAACGGCCACTATACTAACGCTTTTATAAAGTAATCGTAACCTGGCATTCGTACAGGAGTTATATTACTATTGTACGGAGGCGCCTTTAACTTTTACAAGGCGTTGAACCTACTACGAGAGATTGAGGTGAAGGATATGACTGCGCGTTTTGCGCGGATGCGGCGCTCGTTCGTCATCTTCATGACCGGATTGGCCATAGTGGCTGGCGGACTGTTCGCTACGAGTATTCCGGCTGCCGCCGCGGGGCCGACCTACCCTGTCATGAACACGTCCGAGTACCCGCCGGATGGCATCTACTTCCGCAACAGCCCCGACTGGAACGACACAAGCCGGGTGAGTGGCTGGGGTGTCTATGCTGGTCATCGTGTTCAGCTCCAGTGCTGGGCCCGCGGGACCAACGTGCCTCGCCGAGACGGCGGAAGCAACACCATCTGGTACAAAGCAAACAACACGAGCCGACCCACGGCTCCCGGCCCGCGATCCAACCAGGGGTGGATCAACGCCCACTTCGTCAACGATGGCACCGGCGCCAATCAAGTCGCTCCGGGTGTGCCGCCGTGTAACAGTTCGCAGCCCCTTCCGGGCGGCGGATCCCTGTACTACTCGCCGTACGACGGACCGAGCATCAAGGTGTACAAGAACCGCTGGCCTTTCGACCATGCCTACACTTGGGTGAACGCGCCTTCGCCGGCAACGGTCACCCTGGACCAGAAGATCTGGCAGCCCGGTTGCAACGCAAGCAACAGCGTTCCGCAAACACCGACCGCCAAGCGCATCACGACGCTGGCCGGCTGGAGCTCGGGTCGCAACGGACCGATCATGTATTTGTCGGCTCGGCCGCCCGGCTGGGAAAACGTCAATTTCGTTTTGCTGATCGACCCCGGCGACAAGGACGCCTACTACAGTGGTGCCTGCGACAACGCCTACCCGAACAAGTCGGCGATGCTGGCGGACTGGCTGGCGCGCGACAAGAGCCACGTGCTGATGGTCCTCGCCGGCGAGTACACCGCCGACTACCGCCACCCGGTGAACGGCTATGCCCACGCTGGTATCCAGAACAAGCTGTTTTCTGCCATTCGCGACTACCCGGTCATTGGCGGAAGGAACATCCGAAGCCAGGTCATCGTCTGCAACTACGACGGTGTCAACCACGAGGACATGTGGATGCGCTTCAAGAACAAGATGAACAGCACGAACCACACATCGTGCCCGGGCAACCCGAGCTCGTCTCCGTGGCACCCGTAACATCTCGCTTTGGCCACTCGCGGGCAAAAACCTGTGCGTAGTCGGCTCTCGTAGTACGAGTGTGGCCGCATAACATTGCGGCCACACTCGGAGAGAGACTGTATCATCCAGGCCCTAGGAAATATTGTAGCCTCTGAGCATTTTTAATTGCGTAGCCATGAAAGTCATTATTGAAATACACATAAATCCGGTTCACGCCAGGCGAAATGGTCTGAATATACTCGGCCAAATCCTTTAGCTGTTCATCCGAATACGAAGAAGCAAATAATTTTGTAGGGCCGTGCATGCGGATATACGCCACATTTGCCGTTACCTCGCGTACGCTCGGATAACGTGATGAATCTGCCGCAACCAGTGCTACATTATATTTTCGTAGCAATGCATATGTCTCCTCGGTAAACCAATAACGATTACGAAATTCTATTGCCAGGTCAAATGCAAAAGGGTGAGATCGAACTTTTTTTGTAAAAAATGCCAAAAATAATTTCAAACGCTCCAAATCAAACTTAAAGCTTGCCGGCAGTTGAATAAGCAGAGCTCCGATTTTGTTTTCGAGTACTTGAGTGGTATCTAAAATATAATCTACCTTCTCGCGGACATCGTCTGATATCCGCAACTTATTCGTATGAGTGATTTGTTTATTTAGCTTAATGGAAAACTTGTAACCCCCTCGTGTCATTTTGCTCCATGTTTTGTATGTCGGCTCACTCGCAACCCGATAAAATGAAGAATTATTCTCAACCGTATTAAAGAATCGCGCATGATAGGTTAGTTCATGATATCCGGTAATCTCCGGTGGATAAAATGTTCTCGTCCAGTCATTGTAATGCCATCCGGAGGTACCTATAAAAATTTCCGCTACCATACTTCTAGTTTAACAAGTTTTAATACGTTGCATTCAAGTCGCCGACTCTAGTAAACAGAGACCCTTGCGCTACTCACACGACCTAATAAAAATTTTATGAAAGCTGAAACAATCGCACCCAATCGGCTAGCTTCATTTGAGATGGTTTTATACCCTCGGGCAATCCAGCTTTTTGCCTCGGCGTGCGAGCGAATTTTCTAGGATCAGAAAAGCACACCTCGATAAACTGGCGGTACTTTACCATATCCTCGACCGGAAGGAGTGGTTCTGGCCGACGAATCAATTCGAGCAATACGGTGTCTACATTTGGATGCGGCCAAAAGTCCGACCGATTCAAACGTTTCCGTATCCGAGCAGCAAATAGAGGACCGACAATCATACCGAGCTGACCGGTAAACGCTTTCGAGTCGGGCAATAGCTTATTTGCAAACTGCTTTTGCACTATTAGATAGATCGCATCAGGCGGATAAGATGCTTCAGTGAGTTTGTGCACAATCGGCGAGCTAAGATGGAATGGAATATTTGCAAATACCTTATACGACTCGCGCGGCAGATCCATTGTCAAGAAATCGCCTTCATGCACAGTAACATTCGAATAACGTCTCATATTGTCGCGCAGTTTGACCGCCATACGTGGTTCATATTCTACAGCTACAACCCTTCCTGCTCGCGCCGCCAGCACTGAAGCTATTACACCGCTGCCAGCGCCTATGTCGTATACCGTATCCGTCTTTTTAATTGATGTATGACCAACGAGTTCTTTAATGAGCCGCGGGCTACGGAGAAAATATTGCGAATAATGTGCGAGCCGTTTCATGATTCTATTTTATCGTATTTATAATTTCTTAAATAAAATACCGCAGTCGGTGTGGCGCCATGCTCGAAAAATACGAGCGGCGCCACACCAGGCTGCGGTCGGTCAGCTCTTCATGCTGACATGCCAGAGCTGACCATCACGGATGTATACAACCTGATCCTCCCAGTTGCCCAGGAGCATGTCGGTCTTGACATCCTTGTCGTCCGCTCGCGTGACGTTCCCCGAGGTGGGGACGAACACAACGAGCTGACCGTCCCGAACAACCGTCGCCATCACTCCACGGGGGAGCAATGCCATGTTGAGTTCGGGACTTTCAGCGCCTCCCTCCCAAACGGTGTAGGAAGTACTGTATTGCCTGTCGAAGGTGAACTCCATCTTGCGATATTCACCCTTCGCGTCAATCACGATAACCGACACAAAACGAGGACCGGCTTTTGCTGCGACGACATGGAGACCGTCGAGCTCTCGAACACGGGTTTGCGCGCAAGCATCTGCACCGAATGGAGCAATCAAGTACGTCGCCCCCATCGTGTCGAGCACACCCACCCCATCGAACCATCGTGTCGAGTTGACCGATGTCTGCCATTGCTGGCCTACACCAAGGATTGGCCGCGCGAACTGCTTGAGCGTCAGCTCGGCCAGGCCCCTGTCGGTCACGGCAAACAAACGGTTTTGGTAGCGGACTAGGCCCCTTGCCTCCACGTTCACACTGAGCGACGTAGACACGAGGTTAATCTCATTGACAAAGCTGAATGCCGAACGCTTTCCAGGCTCAGCAATTACCCAGCCGCCATCCGCTTTGACAACCTCGCAGACCTCGGACGCGCTCTGCGATAGAGTACGCTGTGACGCCACATCGATCAGCTTGCCTGACTCCGTCTGCACCACACCGCAGTGGAACACGCGGGTGATGCCGTCACCGGGCACCTCGAACAGCCGCTTGTAATTGAGCGAACCCCTCGAGGTTGTCGCAATACGCGCCACCCTTGTGGTGCGAGCGGTACGACCAACGGTGGCATATGGAGAAGGCGGCGTGCTACGATCTCCCTGCTGGAAGACCGCTTCGTACCACCCCAGGAGCGGTCCGGGGATACAACTGAAGTCCCTCACAGCCTGATTCAGGCGAACGCCACGAGTAAACACCGAGACGTTGTTCTGCATGCGTCGCTCAAGCTCGTTGGGCTTGTAGCCGTCGAGCGACCCTTTGTACGGATGGATTCCCGCAAAAACCTGGAATGTCACCACTCCAAGCGCAAAGCGGTCCGACTCACGCCCGACTCCCTTTGAGTGCCAGTCACGGATGGATGGCATCATAGGAATGGTCGGCGGCCGATGGTTGCCCGCCAGCCAAGAATCGACATCGAGAACACGCGGATCCCTCTGCGATCCTTTCGAACCAACGGTCGTCCAGTTGAGCTCGTTGGGGTCCACCATGATCGCGCCGTGGCTGTGGGCAAACTCAAGCACCTTGAACATCCGATCCACCAGATGCAAAGCGCCTGAATTCCCAAAGCCAGTCCGCTTTCGGAAGTCGTTGGTGAAGACACGAGAGAGTGCCTCACCTCCATCAACGAAATCCATGTAGTAGCCGATGGGATTGCCTCGGTTGTCGAGAACCAATCCCCGCGGTGCGACGATGTCCGAATGCGTGAAACCAGCGAGTATGTCAAGCTTCTCGATCATCCCCTGCTGCCGCATTTTGTCCGAATCAGTATACAGCTTGATCACCGAGCCGGCAAGCCGGTAAACCGACGCTTCACCACCCGTTGCCAGGTGATCATTCGGGTTGAGCGAGACTCTCCCTCTACCCACCAGTTCGATGTCAATCCGACGGTTCAGTTTCATGACCTTCCGTCCTTACATGTCCGAAAGAATGACAGCATACGAGATGTCATCCATAGGCCCCTTGCCTTCCCGCTGCGCGTCCTTGACCGCGCGGATCATTCGCCGTTTGGCAAAATCACCCGCCGTCGTTTTGAACGCCAATAGCTGCGAAACGACATCTTGCCACTTCATCCCTTCAACTTGAGTAACACCGTCGGTGAAGACGGCCACTTTTTCCAGACCTCCAGAAAGCGGCAGGGTGATTCCCTGAATTCCCCTTCCGAGAGTATAACGAGTCGTATCCAGCTGACTCAACGAACCATCCGGAGTTCGCTCCCAAGAGGTATACGTCAGCTTGTCTTCATTGACGTCACCTCCGTGAGCCTTGATGAACTCCGCATAATTGTCGGCACTGTACGCCGGATAGAATGGAGTGTTGTTGTCCCATTCAAAACAACCCATCACCGTGTGCCCGCTTTCCTCCCATGCTACGACACCATCACCCTGGATATGGATAAATCCGCCCTCGGGTGAATAGCAGGCGTAGACACAGGTCGACAGCATATCGCGAGTGGCACACCCGAACGATTGCCGCACGGGCGCCAGGTTCACCTGTTGCTCGAGGTTGATGCGGGCTGGAGCAGTCCGCTCCAACGCATTGCCCACCGTATTCCAGTGCTTGACGATTGCCTGTGACGTCGTCAACGCCAAGGCTCGGGAGCCCACGTCGGTTTTACCGCCGGTAGAACACCCATCTGCCACGATGGCGTAGGCCGCACTCTCAGAAAGAGCCGCCGCCGTTGCGTAGTCTTGGCACGGCTTGCCTCCTTGCAGGTGTGCATGGCCAATCATGAAATACGAATCCGCGTACATTGCAAGACCTCCCGCAATTGAAAAGGAGGAGTAGTAGAGCAGCGGCATTATACCAGCTGCCCCACCACTCCTCAGTTGGGTGCGACCGTTCAGATGGTCGCGGAGATGGTCTGGGAAGGCCCACCCGTCCCGAGCGCGGCGCTCTGAGACGAGACCGACTGGCTGACGAACGTGGCGAGCTTCGCGAGCTTGCCGGGCGTTGCGTCACCCGCGTCGATGTACTGGTCGAGTCCCGCGTCGTTGCGGAACGTCTCCAGGTAGTCCCGGTACTGCGCGGCGTTGATGCCGATCAGCACCGTGAGGAGCGACTCCAGCCGCTCCTCGCCCTTGACCCTCCGGATCTGCTCGCGGATCTCCCGCGGCGTGGCGTCCGACATGTTGTCGTAGCCGTCGGTGATGACGAAGACGATCCCGTTCGCCAGGAAATCGTTCTCCATCAGCTCCCCGCCGTACTCCACCGTCGCGCCGATGGCGTCGAAAGTGGCGTCGTAGAGGGGCGTCAGCCCCTCCGGGACGAACTTCTGGTAGTCGGTGGGCTCGATCTCGCTGAGCGGCTTGAAGCCGTGCAGCTCGTTCACGCCCCCGATGTACGTCGAGAACGTGACGACCCGCACCAGCAGGTTGTCCGATCGCGGCGACTTCTTGCAGGACTCGATCGCGGTGAGCAGCATCTTGTGCAACTCGTCGGCGAACCCCGCAGTCGAACCCGTGACGTCGACCGCGATGGTGACGAGGGTGTACTCCGTGGCACCAAGCGAACCGATTCGTGCGGCCGTGAAGGTGAAGTTCGAACCACCCACCTGGTAGTTCTGCATTTCACCGTCGTTTTCCGCTGCCAGTCTCGGCATGATGACCCTTTCTCGAAAGGCGCAGTCTTTCAGGCTACGCCGTGTGGTTGTGGATCAGGACAGGAACTCGAGCGTGGTGGTCAGGACCATGCCCTTGCCCACCATCTCCTGGAGCCAGGCGTCCGCCATGGCCGGGAAGTCCGGACCGTTCGGCACCGCCGGGATCGGCGAGGACGCGTCGGTCAGGAAGTGGAACTTGCGGATCAGCTTCTCGTCGACCTCGTTGACCACCTGCTTCACCGTCTCCATCACGCAGTGCGTGAGGGCCTCACCGGAGAAGGCGATGATATCCGCCTCCTCCAGCACTTCCAGCAGCCGGGTGTTGAGACCGGTGCCGGGGTCGTTGGGCATGGGCACCTCGGCTTTGAGGGCGCCGTAGTGCTCCGTCCAGGGGTTGGTGCCCTTCGTCACGTAGTCAACCGTGGCGAAGTTCTTCGCCGCCCAGCGTTCGAGCGACGCCTTGAGATCGGCCTGCACGGCGTGGCCGTTGCTACCAATCAGGCAGTGAACCGCCCACACCATGAGCAAGTGACTCCCCTGCGCTTCCAGCGTCGAGGCGTACCTGATCATGTACTGCTTGATGGTCTCCCCGCCGAGGTCCGCCGGCTTGGCATTGGCGTACCGCGGCGTCCAGATGCCGGCCTTGATGTCGTCCGAGGTGATGGGCGTGAACGGGGGCGGCGGCGTCTTGCCGTCGGAAGCCACCCACATGGTGGGGTGACCGACGTCGACCAGCTGGTGGCTGTCGAGCGTCACGTGAATGCGGCTCAGCTTGTCACCGATGCGGTCGACCATCGCGGCCAACCGCACCATGTCCTCGTGGGCACCCGGCACCGGCAGAGCCGAGTCGGGGTAGTCCATGAAGTCGTACTGCGGGTCGATCACCACGAGCTGCACGTTGCGCGCCATGATGGCTACTCCTTGTTCGACAGTTTTGGATGTTAACGATCCGTAACAGATCGAGGTCTCCTTGAAGAGACAATGCTCACCAATATTGCTTCAGTGTGCGTCAAGCCCTGCTACTTGCGTACGATTATACTATAAAAACATATTTGAAAATAGTGCAACTATGCTATAACTAAGATTCCATAAAACATACGGATGCTGTTCTTTATTTCTATAGCCTGTATCATAAAGCTATGCACACTTACGAAAAACTTCGTTTAACGTATAAACCAGACCATATAGCGTGTCTACTCGTTGCCGAATCACCGCCACCACCTCCGTCTACCCAAAGCAGCCGGCAGTTCTATTACACAGATCGCATCAGAAAAGACGATAGGCTTTTTATTAATACCATCCGTGCGCTATACCCCGAAACACTCGAAATCCCGGAGCCCGCACTCGAAGAACAGAAAGAAAAATGGCTCCAGCGCTTCAAAGACGATGGATTTTATATGATCGAAGCACTTGAAGTATCACAGTCTCATAAAACTACGAAGCAAGAGCGTCAAGAAAAAATTGCCGAAGCTCTTCCCAGTCTCATAAAGCGTATTAAAAAACTCGCCAACCCAAAAACCAAAATCATCCTCATAAAATCAAACGTGTTCGATGTGGCCGCAGAGCCGCTCAAAAAAGCTGGTTTTACCGTGCTCAATACCGAACTTGTCGATTACCCAGGCCAGTTTAATCAGCGCGATTATCGAGAAAAAATCTCTCATCTTATTAAAAACGTCTGACCTTCATATGTACCTTGACTTATGCTGGACTTAAGTTTAGAGTATACATGGCCATTACTCGAAACTTCAGTGAGGAGTAGCATGTCCACGGAAACCACTCCCCCGGTGGGAGTCCTGCGACAAGCAAAGGAAATGCAAAAAGCCATCGGCCTTGAGCCGAGCATCGAACACGTGAAAGTCAATCGTTGGCGTATCACCTTTCGCAACGAGCGAGTGGCGGTAACGATCAATCCAACGCCCGCACCAATAATGATTCAACACGTCCGAGGTAGCCAATGATAGTCTTCAACTCCCCAAAAGGGTGGACAGGGCCAAAACAAATTAATAGCCATAAGGTTGAAGGCAACTTTCGATCACATCAAGTTCCTCTTCCGGTTGATGAGGCTCATCCAGAAAATGTCGCAGTCCTTGAACAGTGGCTTCAAAGCTACCGCCCCGACGAGCTATTTGATGCCAATGGCCAACTTAACCATGAATACAGCACATTTATTCCACCCGAAGGTCAAAGAATGGGAGAGAATATTCATGCAAATGGCGGCAATCTTCTGCGCGAACTCCATCTGCCAGACTTCAGAGACTACGAGGTCAAAATCGACTACCGAGGGGCGGCCAGTGAAGGTAACGTTCATGCTATCGGTCCTTACCTACGAGATGTTGTTGTGCTCAACAAAGCCAGTCGCAATTTTAAAATCTTCGGACCAGACGAGCTTATTTCCAATCGGCTCGAGTCCGTTCTTGAAGTTACAGACCGTAAGTGGTCAGCGCGTATTAAAGACGCGGATAAATCGCTTAGTATAGAAGGTACGGTCATGGATTCCATGCTCAGCGAGCATCAAGCGCAAGGTTGGCTTGAAGGGTACCTACTTACGGGACGACACGGCATATTTCATAGCTATAAAGCGTTTGTCCGTATTGTTGACTCGATGGTTAATCAGCACGCCAAGTGGGTCAAAATGGCTTCCGAGCTTTCATGGCGCGCTAAAATCCCATCACTGAACTACCTTCTGACTTCGCATGTCTGGCGACAAGACCATAACGGATTTACTCATCAAGATCCCGGTTTTATTGATCACTTAGTAAACAAGAAAGCTGACGTGGTTCGGATATACTTACCCCCGGATGCCAACTGCCTCTTGTCGGTAGTTGACCATTGCTTGCGAAGCCGTAATTATATTAACCTCACCATTACAGGCAAGCATAGTAGCCCACAGTGGCTCAGCATGGAGGAAGCGGCCCTTCACTGCGCACGAGGCATCTCTGTATGGGACTGGGCCAGCAACGATGATGGGGGCGATCCTGATGTTGTCATGGCGTGCGCCGGAGACGTTCCCACACTTGAGACCCTAGCAGCCGTCTCGATTCTTCGCTCACATATGCCAGAATTGAAAATCCGCGTCGTAAATGTAGTAGATCTCATGCGCCTACAGCCAACCAGCGAGCACCCACATGGCCTGAGCGATCCCGAGTATGATAGGCTATTTACTCGCGAAAAAGAGATTATCTTTGCATTTCATGGATACCCTTGGCTAATACATCGACTGACCTACCGACGTGCAAATCGTAATTTACACGTAAGGGGTTACGAGGAAGAAGGAACCATTACTACCGCTTTTGATATGACCGTCCTTAACGATCTCGACTGCTTTCATCTTGTACTTGATGTAATTGAACGCTTGGGGATTACCAATGAAAAAGCACAGCCGCTCAAACAACTCATGGAAACAAAGCTTCTCGAGCACCGCACTTACATAGTTACCCATGGAGTCGATATGCCCGAAATTCGTGACTGGAGATGGAATACGCAAGCATAAAATAAATCCCCCGACGAATGCCACAGGAGATTTATTTTAATTGATGCCTTACTTAGCAGCTTTTTCTTTTTGCTTGCGAGCTTTCGCCTCAAACTGACCGCGAATCTCAAACAAGAAATACCCGGCGACTGCCGCCCAAAGAAGCTCCCATACGAGTGCCAACAGGTTAAAGCTCAGTACATCTGAAATAACGATGGCCGCGACTTCAATAAGCAGCAGAATAAAAAGCAGCGTCCAGCCCTTCTTTTGCAAGGCCTTGAGGGGACTTATAGCCATACCTCCCAAGAGAATACAAACAATTCCTAAACACAGCGAAATAATAACCCCAACCAGCACCAAGCCACCTGCAACTGCCCCAACAGGTCCGGCAATTGCTGTAAGAAACGCACCTGCAAGCAGACTAAAGAACAGGATATTTACAACGGCTAAAGCCCCTAAGATAACTCCTATGAGCGTGAGCCACCATGCATTCACAGCCAACCATTCTTGTCCTTTTTTTGGAAGATGCGGTACAGATTTGTACCAGGATGCAATCGTTACTTCTAGTTTTCTCACAGACTCCATAATTTCCTCTCTTTTTTACTTATCCTTATAGTACGCTGAAGATCCGCGAGGAACAATAGACAGAATTATTATTTTTTAGATTTTTGCTTTAAATTGGGCCACATTCCCCATGATGCCCACCCGACAAGTATTGCCAAGGCTATTGAAAAGAGAACACTCCACCATCCTGGCGGTAAAGGTATTGTTGCACCGAGCATCCCGCTATTCGATATAGTGCCGACCATAAGGTTTTCCCAGAAGGTCAGTAGTATCCATAGTGCGGCCACTCCCCACCCTAGTAGCATACTAACAAAGCGAAAGAGTGGACTAAGCCGTAACGAAAGTAGGAAAGGCAACGACAAGACCTCGGTAACAACGAGTACCGCAGCAATGGTCTGGGCAGCGGCGATACCTCCTGGCACCCAAAGGCCAGAGATAACCGCTGGCAGATCTTCAAACGTAAATAGCTGGGTTACTGCCATCAGGGCAATAATGCCCGCAGCGAGGAGGCTGACCGCTTGAATATTTTTTGTCCGAGGTTTAGAAGGAGGGGTGGCTTGCGCGAAAAAGCTCATGCCTTTTAGTATACGTCAGGCCACCTCCAATGAAAAGTGTTGTTATTTTTGTTATTTCGCTTGCGCTTTTTCCTCTACTCCCGTATTGTACAAAGCAGCGAAGGTTACAAAAACAAACATACTCCAACAAAAAAATGTTGTGACTGATCGCTCTACGATATAACACCACAACTGTATTCACCTCCATAGGAGGTGTTTTACATTGACAAAAATATCATTTTTAATCCGCTTTTATGGATTTTTCGCTTCGCCACTTAGCGATCAAGGCATGATTTCCGCTTAAAAGCACGTCTGGTACTTTCATACCCTGAAATTCCTCAGGGCGAGTATACTGCGGAAACTCGAGTGTTTCTCCATCACTAAAGCTTTCTATTTCAGCGCTCATTTCTCCCCCAAGGACACCGGGTATAAGCCGAACGACACTATCAATCACTGTCATGGCCGGTAACTCTCCCCCAGTTAATACGTAGTCTCCAACGCTTACCTGTTCATCAACCAGGCTCACGATCCGCTCATCATACCCTTCGTAGCGCCCACAAATAAATATCAGGCCTCGGCTATCATCAGCCCATGTTTGAGCGAGTGATTGCTTCCACCGCTTTCCACGGGGGGTCATAAGAACTACTTTAGCGTTCGGATCGTACTCTTTGGCTTTTCCTACGGCTGCAAAAAGCGGCTCAGGTTTTAAAAGCATACCATCACCACCACCATAAGGCGTGTCGTCCACCTGTTTGCGGGGACCGATACCAAAGTCGCGGAGATTAACAAGCGAAAACTCGACCACTTGCTCTTTTTGCGCCTTCCACATCATCGAAGTAGTAAATACCCCTTCAAACATTTCAGGAAATAGCGTTATCACTTGGATTTTCTTCATTCTCTTTAGTGTAGCACCCCTGATAAATATTGACAACTACTTTAATTATGTTAAAATATATTCAGGCCACTACGATTGGAGACCGACATGGGAATTACCCGTGAAATGTTGGACGGCGCCATGCGGCGACGTGGAGAAGAAGGAGAGAAGATTCTCCGGATCGTCGCTCTAGGCGAAGGCCCCGCGCCCGACCAGCCGGAGCTGTTGCCTCGTTACGAGGCGGCTCAGGACATTGCGAGGCTCTACGTGAGCCTCATCGGCAAAATCCCGATCCTTTCCTACTTCAGGTACTTCCGGTTCGGCTGGAAGGCCACCACCTTCATGGAGAGCTACGACCTTCCCCAGAAGGAGGGATGACGGAGAAGTCCAGCTCAACGCCACCCAGGCGGCAAGCTGCACCCTGCTGAGCCTCTAGGCCTCCCGAGAATCGCTTTTAAAAGACACATTGTTGTCCGAAAGCCAGATTCTCGGGCAACAACCTTAGGTTTGAAATATTTCAAATTTGAGATTGCTGAATATTCTTAAAACCACGAAACCCGCCTATAAGGCGGATTCATTTCGTGGCACATATAAGCTCTCAACAAATAGTTGTTGCTCGCATAGAGCTTCTCTCGCAGTTCATGTAATCTTGAACTGTTTATGATTATATATCGAGATCGTCGAGTTCTGCAAGCTCTTTTCGTGTGTTTTTCGTAAGATTAGACTCGTTTTCCACATCTTCATCTGTAGAGTTTTTCACAGACTGGGTTGCGGAGTTATCAGATTGTACAGGCTCTGCTTCATAATTTTCACGGTCTTCATCATTATTGACGATTTTTAGGTTGTACCTGGCATCATTTTTGGTGCCAAATGCACGAAGCAACGTTCGAAGGCTTTGCGCAGTTACTCCCCGTTTACCAATTACTCGCCCCAAATCTTCGGGATTTACCGTGAGTGTAAGAAGCACCCCCTTCTCATCGATTTGACGCTCCACCACAACGTCGTCAGGATGATTCACAAGTGATTTTACGATATATTCCACAAATTGCTGATCTATTGTCGACATATGCCCTCCATTGCCGTAAGCGAAACTATCCACTAATATCGTATTCTCATTATACCACGCAGAAAACGTAAGTAGAAAACGGTCCCTATTCAGTTAAGACTTACTCCTTCCTATTTGTCATGGTAAAGTGAAGTGGCATCATTCGTTCGTAAAGAAAGCTGGTTAAAGACAGTGAATCATTTTACCGATGAAGACATCCTGGCGGCACTCCGACAACTTGCTGTTAGCCGGGATGGCGCCATTCGTGAAATCGATGACGTCACGGTACGTCGGGTTACCCCCGATGACAACAAGTGTGTCTACGTTCTTGCGGCTGAGCAGATTGAGGAGAATGGCCTCTCTCGTCCCCGGAGTATTTCTGTGACACTCCTCAAGATCATCCGTGCTACGAATCGGCTGGTAGAGCGGAAGCTACTCAAGCGAGACGATTCTATTGTTGGTGCATTTTGGGTGGTTATGGGCGATTAGCCCACCACCTGGTCGCGGGATGTAGGTACTGGGCCTACATCCCGCGAGATCCTACCATTGGTAACTTTAACAAATACTCATTAGTACTAATGCTTGTGTTGGTATTATTTTATGTCACAATATAGTTACGATCCAACCGTTTACTTGGGAGGAGTAACGCGTGACCGAGGACACGATCGACCAGTTAGTGCTGGAAGCGTTGCGTGCGGTGGCTGCCGATGGAATTTCGCGCACCATCGGAGGCATCCCTGTCCGGCTGGCCAGTCCCCAGGGACTTGACTGCGTATACATGCGTATTGCGAACTACTTGGAGACGAAGAATGTCGAGGTGAATCTCGACACACACGACTCCGTGGTTCAGCAGTACAAGGCTCTCCGTGACGCCATTCGTCGCCTCTCGAATGCCAACAAGGTGTTCATCAACGGCGAAGACCCGGACGAAGACTCGTACTGGGTGGCCACGGAATAACTCAAGCCCACCCATCCTAGTAGAACGGATCGTCCCCGCGACAGTAATCGCTGTCGCGGGGCTTTCCTTTTTAAGCTAATATGTTATAGAATTATTATACTCCTGCCGATAGAAAGAAGGTTGAGATGGGAAGAAATCGCAGAACACACGGACGTTCTCAGCAAGGAATGATCGCCCAGCCGGCAACTATGTCTCGCGCCTCCGATGTCGATGAAACATCGGAGAAGATGGAGAGAATAGCCGACCTGGTGCGAGAGAGCTCTTTGTTCGTAAGTGTTCCATACGGAACACGCGCACGCAAGCTCGCAGACGAAATGCTGGAGTTGTTCTTGGACTTCTCTCGAATCCCCCAGGATGAAGCCCCGACTGTCGAGATGCGGATATCCCGGCTATTCACACAGGCGATCATTGAACTGCGCCTTGGAAAGCTCGTGAGCAAAGCGGATATTCGTGACGCTCGTATGAAGGTGGAGGCTGCGTTTCACGAGATCAACTCTCGCGTATAGCTTCGGTTGGAAGTGCCCTCTCTTTTTAGAGAGGGTTTTCCATTTAAAATATCCCTCTTTGGTTAAGGGATATTTTAAATGGAAAACTAATTTTTATTCAGCGGATTCTTCAGACGCATCTGCCGCTTCAGCAGGAGCTTCTTCTTTTGGCTGATTCTTGCGAAGTTTTTCAGCGTTACGGATAGATTTCTGTTTGTCCGCACTTGGCTGTTTCACCCACTTAGGGAGTTTGACACCAGCATCCTTGAGGAGCTTCACGACACGAGGAGTTGGCTGCGCACCGTTATCAAGATATTTCTGGGCTTCTTCAACCTGGATTTTAGCCTCTTTAGAGTGAGGATTGTAGCTTCCTACGTAGGCCACAACACGGCCACTAGATGGGTGACGCTGAGCTTCTTGCACAGCGACGCGGTACACAGGGAATCCCTTGCGACCGATACGTTGCAAACGAATTGCGAGCATAAAATTAAAACTTCCTTTTCTTGTCTCTTTAGACTACTATCGTTCTTTGGTCAAGTTTACACTATTTCTCTTGTTTGGTCAATCTGTTTTAGAGGTACGTTTCTCGTAAGCCACGAGGGCTGCCCGAGCGGCATCTTGCTGAGCGTTCTGCTTACTTGGGCCTGTTCCCTTGCCCATTAGTTTGTCACCCACAAAAACCCCGAGCGTAAATACCTTATCGTGATCTGGCCCCACCTCTTCAAGCACTCGATACTGCGGCGTGTAGCCATCGATTCGCTGGGATACTTCTTGTAAATGCGATTTTGGATCGCGCCAACTACCTGAGGCCAAGATATCATCGAGCTTTGAAAGGATATGCTTATCAATGAAATCTGCCGCGTCTTTATACCCCCGTTCGAGGTAAATCGAACCGATTACCGCCTCGAATGCATTCGCTAAGATCTGCTGGCGAGCACGCGCACTACCGTTTTTTTCACCACGGCTCATACGAAGGAGCGATTCAAAACCAAGCTTATCGCCCGCATCACTAATACTTTCTGTTCGCACCAAAGAGGCACGCCAGCTCGTAAGTGTTCCCTCGGGCTCACTGTAATTACGAAAGAGATAGTCGGTCACGGCCAACTCTAAAACGGCGTCCCCCAAAAACTCAAGGCGCTCATTGTGCTCACTGACACTTTTTTTGTGCTCATTAACATAGCTGCGATGCGTGAGGGCTGTCACAAGCAACTCTATGTTTTTATATTCGAAACCAAGGTGTTCGCGTGCAAATTCCTGGTATGGCGCAACTTGCATTCCACTCATTTACAAATTCTCCTGTCGAATTTTTTTCATTGCGAGTAGCATTAATTTACCGATATCTTCATATTCGATTTGTTCTAGGGCGTCATGGAATTTAAACCATTTGATACCGTTCATCCACTCTTCTTTCTTAATTGCATCCGTGTCGCCTTTGGCGCGCACAAGATAGATTTGAGTAGTCATCAGTACAAGGCGATCGACCCGGCGGTAACGAAAATGGATTTTACCCAACCACCCGAGGACTTCTACGTCCTTAAGGCCAGCCTCTTCGCCAATTTCGCGACGGGCTGTCTGTTGAGCCGTTTCGCCTTCTTCAATATGACCTTTTGGAATCGTCCAGCGGTCTTTAGCATCTTGGATTAAGAGGATCTCTACTTCACCGGCCTTATTACGGCGAAAGACCACACCTCCAGCAGTCGGCTCACGAACAATTTCCTGAATCGACGGCTTGTGGCGGTTGAAGTACTTTTTAAAACGTTCAAACTTTGGATTTTGCACTTTCGGGCTCCCCTCCAATAAGTGTACGGTAGGCTGTTCCTAGCACACCGTTCACAAATTTGCTGGAGTTATCGGAACCAAACGCTTTGGCAAGCTCCACGGCTTCGTTGATCGCAACTTTTGGAGGAACGACATCGCCGAGCTTAAGAAGTTCGTAAAGACCCATGCGAAGCACCGCTCGATCGACCCGAGCGATCTGTTCGATAGGCCAGTCAGGCGCGATAGGGCGAATCTTGTCATCAAGATCTGCCTGATCGGCAATTATTCCCTTTACAAGCTCTTCTACGAACGTTTTATCGTCGATCATATCTTCATAACGAGCAAGATTACGCTCTAAGATTTCGTCTATCGAAACGGTACTATCTTCAGACTGGGTACGAAATTCGTACTCATATAAGCTCTGTAATGCAACGATACGTCCGAGGTGGCGGTTTGATGCCATAGGTTGGTTCTTTCTTGTTAATTAGGTTTTGCTAACAATACGACAACTATTTTGCGTCGGGTTTTGCTGCTTTGCCGTTCTGTCGCTTGGTCGTGCGTGCTTTTACAGGTGATTTACCGTTCACGCGACGAGCCAACTTCAAGAGAAGATGACTGCGGCGCAGACCGGTTTTGCGCGGACTACTCTGCTTTTTAGGTTGAGCCATGAAAAGATCTCCTTTATAGGTTGTGGTATTAAACTTGGTACTATTATACCTAAATAACTCCTATTTCTCAAGTAAATCGAACTATAAAACAATACTGACGAGTTTGCCAGGAATATAGATCACTTTCTTGGGTTCTTTTCCATCAGTAAATTTTTGCACGTTTTCTTCATCAAGTGCTTTTTGCTTTACTTCACCTTCCGAACTTTCTATAGGAAGCGTAAGCTTTGCCCGCACCTTGCCATTAACCTGAACGACGATCGTCATTTCACTAGTGGTGAGGTAGGAGTTGTTCCATCTTGGCCATGTGTCGATGTGGATTGTCGTATTGTTTCCAAGCTGATGCCATAGCTCTTCGGTAATGTGCGGCGCAAATGGCGCAAGTACCTTAAGGAGACTTTCAATAGCGAAGGTCCATGCTACCGATACGCCCAATGGGCTTTCTTCTTTCAATTTGTAGTAAGTATTTACTGCTTCCATCATGGATGAGACGGCCGTATTAAACTTTTCACCTTCAATATCTTCAGTTACTTTTTTAACGGTATGATGAGCGGTTTTAAGGATAGCTTCCGTATGTTTTTCATCGACGATGACATCACCTGCCTCAATATACTCTTGCACAAGATTCCATACCCGGTTTAAAAACCTGTATGTTCCAGGAACACCACGCGTATCCCACGGCGCCTCCATGTCGTATGGTGCAATGAACATTTCGTAAATACGAAGCGAATCGGCACCGTAGCCACTGTTCATGATCTCTAGTGGATCAATCACGTTACCCTTCGATTTACTCATTTTAAGCCCATCGGGCGCCATAATATACGCGTTATACATCATCCGCTTGAATGGCTCTGGATGAGAGACGAGACCGAGCTTATAAAAGAAGCGTGTCCAAAAGCGAGCGTACAGCAAGTGAGCCACCGCGTGGTCGGCGCCATTATAAAAATCAACTGGACCCCAGTAGCTTTCAACCTCAGGGTTCCAAGCTTGCTTGTCATTGAACGGATCAAGATAGCGAAGCGGATACCAGCTACTACATGCATAGCCGTCCATCGTATCTGTCTCTCGTTTTGCCGGACCACCGCATGTAGGACACGTGGTATTTACCCAAGCTTCCACACCGGCAAGCACAGAGGTCGTGCCGCCTTTAGGTCTGTAATCTTCAACTTCGGGTAAAATAACCGGCAATTGGTCATCCGGCACGGCAACAGCACCGTCTTTTTCGCAGTGGATAATAGGAATTGGCGCACCCCAGTAACGCTGACGGCTAATAAGCCAATCGCGCATTTTATACGTTGTTTTGAGCCGGCCAATACCCTGCTGCTCAAGCCATGCGGTAATATGCTCACGAGCCTCTTCGGTTCGCATGCCATCAAATTCACCCGAATTAACCAAAATACCCTCACCGTGGTAAAGCCGCGCCTGGTAGGCCTCATTCGCATCGTATGCTTTAGCAGCTTGAGCAGCGCGGTCAATTCCCTCCATCCAGTGACCGGCACCGCCATCAGGATTAGTCTGACGCCTCAGGCCGTCGATGGTATCCCAGTACACTTCAAAGTCTTCATGCGCTTCTTGAGCCGTTTCTCCTTGGTTATTCGCATCAACTATCGCCAAGAAATTGTATCCTTTTGAGCGGCGATTGCTTTGTTTATTGCTATTGTAATAGTACGAATAAACAGGGGCTCCAAGAGGAATCATAGCTTCAACTTCAACAAACCCCGCCTCTTCACGAAGTTCGCGGTATGCCGCCTGTTCAAATGTTTCGCCGTCTTCTCGACCACCCGCAACCAGCCAGCCTCGATCATTCCGACGATTTTTTAGCCCCATAAATTGCTTAGTTTTTGGGTCGTACCCGATTACCACGACGCCTTCAACTTCTTTTGGTTCGGGAAGTTCCTCACCAAAATCTTGAGCAACAACGTCAACGATAGGGATCTTGAATTTGTCCGCAAAAGCAAAATCACGCTCATCATGTGCGGGCACAGCCATAATCGCACCGGTGCCATAACCCGCCAATACGTAATCTGCAACCCATACAGGAATCTTTTTGCCCGTAGCCGGATTAATCGCATGCACACCCGTAAAGACACCTGTTTTCTCACGCGTATCGTTCATGCGTTCAATTTCAGACTTGGCTGCCGCTTGCTTTACGTACGCACGGACATGTTCCATCCCGGGAAGCGTGTCGGTTTGCTCGAGAGCCGCTGTCACCCACGGGTGCTCAGGGGCGAGCACGAGGCAGGTCGCACCAAAAATCGTATCAGGGCGGGTGGTAAACACTGTGATATGCGCCGGATTGCCATCTTCATCCCGCCATTCATTGCGCTTTTCATTATCAAACTGAAGCATAAAGTCAATTTCAGACCCTTCGGATTTGCCGATCCAGTTTTTTTGCATCACTTTTACCGATTCGGTCCAATCGAGCGCGTCGGTTGCTTCCAAGATTTCATCCGCGTAGTCGGTAATTTTAAAGAACCATTGCTTGAGGTTTTTCTTTACTACTGGGTTGCCACAGCGCCAACACTTACCGCCTTCAACTTGCTCATTCGCAAGGACCGTCTGGTCGGTTTCACACCACCACTGCGGGCTTTCTTTTTGATAGGCCAAATCATGCTTATAGAGCTGATTAAAAATCCATTGTGTCCACTTGTAATATTCTGGATCAGCTGTACTGATCTCCTTTGACCAATCGTAGCTATACCCAAGCCGTTTAAGCTGCCGCTTGAAATTAACCTTAGCGTCATCGTGTGCTTCGCGGGGAGTTTTGCCAACTTTTATCGCGTAATTTTCTACAGGAAGACCAAACGAATCCCAGCCGATAGGATGATAGGCGTTGAATCCTTGCTGCCGCTTAGCGCGTACTTTAATATCGCTAAACTGATATGTTCGACCATGACCGATGTGGATTCCGGCACCAGTAATACCCGGTAGCATGCTAAAACCAAAATATTTAGGGCGCGACTGATCAGACAGATCGACAGTGTACGTACCATCCTTTTCCCATTGGTCCTGCCATTTTTGCTCGATTTCGGTTGGGTTATAGCGCTTCATATGCGCCTATTATACCAAACTTTATCTCTGTTGTACGGGGGCATCCTCAAATTGCGAGAAAAACTTGTCTTTGATTTCCATCCAGGCATCGCTCTGACGAACAAGTTTATCATCTTCAGTCATTAGCGCCACTACTTTTACCGCTTCTTCCAGATAAATATCTCCTTGAGAACCTTTAAAAAGAATAGCCGCTCCGCGTTCCATTACCGAATGCACAAAGCCGCCAGCCTCAATGGCATTTTTAAAGCTTCGCACCTGACAACCGCGAGCGCGAGCTGCCGGAGCAAGGTTTTTCTCGGCTTCTTCACCCACTGTTACTACCCAGGCGAGCAAACTTGGGTCACACATTGCACCCAGTTTTTCATGTTCTACGGCCGAACTTGCGCCTAGCTCATTCATTGACCCTAATACGGCAATTCGCTGCGGCGCCTGAAGACCGTAAAGTGTCTGAAGCGCCGAGCTAGCCGCCAACGGACTTGAATTGTACGTATCGTCAATAACAATCGACTGCTCTAATCCTCGAAGTATTTGCATGCGCCCCGGTACGGCACGAATCTGCTTCAAACCCGCTGCAATTTGGTCCGGGCCAAGGCCTAACTTTATTGCCACCGCTACAGCACCCATAGCTGGCCGCAAGCTGTGCTCGCCTACCACCTTGACCGTCGCCGCGATAGGCTGGTCAAAATCGGGCGTAATAACCATGCCCACATATCCTTCATCTACCGAAAAATCTTTTATCTCAAACCGATATTCCGCCATTCCGGTCGTACCATAGGTATCGACATTGCTGTTCGTAAGCAAGCTGGCAAATTTACTGTCGATATCATCTCGATTGATAAGTGCGAGCTTAGAGAAGTTGGCAACGCCCATTTCCTCCTCCGCAACAGCTTCAATAGTATTAAAGAATTCCATATGTTCTGGTGTAATACTTGTAAGTACACCTATATCCGGCTGGAGGTACGTGCCAAAATGAGCAATTTCACCAGGATGATCCGTGCCCAGCTCCGCGACGATAACGTCAACACCAGTAGGTGCCTTGACTCGCTGGCGCATCGCCCTGAATACAGAAAGCCACGCCCCGACGCTCTTCACCTTCTCAGGATATTCAACCCCAAGTATAGCCAGGGGGATGCTCATCTCTGTATTATGATTGCCTTCGTGCATCGCAACCCGATACTTTTGCGACAAGAGTGTCGCAATAGCTCGCTTAGTACTTGTTTTACCGACGCTTCCCGCCACGGCAATAAGTTTTACTTCGGGGTGTTTTAAAAAGTACTGTCGTACATATTTTTCAAGCTTTTTTTGAACATAGGTTTTAAACATAACTCCTTTCATAATAAACGTTTTTGTCCTCATGACAAATCCAGACAGTGATGCCATTGACGCAACTAATTATATATGTTTAAATTGCCTGGTTTTGTACCTTTATAAACTCTGTAAGGAGTCGGAAGCAAGTGTGTTCGCTTATTTCCGACTCCTTGTAGTACATATGATTGTGGCAAATGGCTGCGAGTGCATCAGTTTGGTGTACTGACAGTCATTTGCCACTCTGGCACTTGGCGTCATCTACCGGAGGTAAATTGTGACCAAGCTCGATTCCCGGACGATCGCTCTCGACCCCGTCACCATGGCCAAGGCCCTCACGCGGCTGGCCGGCGAGATCAGCAACGGCTCCACCTGGGAGACGATGAGCGATGAGGTTCAGGAGCGCTTTCTCACCTGGTACCACGAGCACAAGGGGGAGGTCGAGGAGCTGAAGGACCTCAAGACCGAGGCATCCAGCGACGCAGCCATCCTCAACAAGTTCCTCACGGACAACGGCTTCGAGCCGATGTTCCGTGAGATCGGCCACGGCGGCTACGGTGCCGCTGCGATCCTGGACATGCTGGTGGAATGGAAGGCGAAGGCCAGCCGCACCATGATCTTCTCCTACGAAGGTCTGAAGGACTTGCCCTACCCCGCCTTCGAAGTGCCCGATCACGGCATCGAGGTCTTCGACGTGCCGGGCCAGAAGGACAACCTGGTTCGGCTGGACACCAAGGATGGTTCGGCTGTCTGGGTCATGATGGCCGACCAGCCCGATCACGAGCTGGACCTGCTTGAGCTTGCCATGCAAGCGATGTCGGACAAGCGTCCGGCCGATCGTACCTGGATCGACGGAGCCATCGTGCCGATGATCGACATTTCCACCAGCGTGCCGCTGGAGTGGATGATCGGCGTGAACTGCGGCAGCCAGTACATCGACCAGGCGTTCCAGCAGTTCAAGGTGCGGATGAATGAGGAGGGCGCACGGGCGAAGGTCGCCACTGGTTTCGCAACCCGTGGCATGAGCCCCAAGCCCATCACCTTCGACCAGCCGTTCGCCGGCTGGTTCACCCAGGCGGGCAGTGAGCTGCCGATCGCGCTGTTCTACGCCGCCCACGACTCCTGGAAGTCCGCGGGCAGCCTGAGCGAGCTGTAGCACTACAAGGAGGCAGGATGGTGGTTCAAACCGCCATCCTGCTTTTCCAAAAGGTCTGGAATACTTTCAAGAAGAAGAAATAATAGTTTTTATGGGCGTGCGAGAGTGATACCACCTCTCGCACGCCTTTTTGGATAACGACACCCGAATTCTTACACCGTCTGCGACAGGCGCCTCTGGGCCAATCGCTCCGGCTTCGGCCACTTGACCCTCGTCGCCCAGCCAAACTTCTCGAACAGACGGATGAACCAGGCGTTGATGTCGATCTGACCCTTGTCGACCCCGTGGCGGGCACAAGTGGGATCGGCATGATGCAAGTTGTGCCACGACTCCCCAAAAGAAGCGATAGCCAGCCACCAGACGTTGGCCGCCTTGTCGCCCTTCTGGGACTTGAACGGCCGCTCACCGAACACGTGACAGATGGAGTTGATACTCCACGTCACGTGGTGGAGCACAGCGAACCGCACAATGCCAGCCCAAAAAAGCGCCAACAAGGCCTCCTGCCACGACCACGTCACTAGCCCCGCAACGAGCGCCGGCAGCCCAAGGGAGGCCGTAACGAACCACGGGAACAACTTGTCGATGCGCGCGATATCTTTGTCCTTCAGGAGATCGGGGGCAAAGCGCTCACGATTGGACAGCTCGCGTGTGAACAGCCAACCCCAGTGAGCGTGCCACAACCCCTTCGTCAGCCCCCAGGGACCCCCGCCGAATCGCCACGGAGAATGGGGATCGTTCTCCATGTCGGAAAACTTATGATGCCGCCGATGATCGGCAACCCACTGGATCAACTCACCCTCGCCAGCCAGTGAGCCAGCCACAGCAAGCGCAATGCGCAAACCACGGTTGGCCTTGAAAGACCCGTGCGTGAAGTAGCGGTGGAATCCCACGCCAATTCCCGCGCAGGTGATGGTATACATCACCACGATCATGGCAACTATCAGCAGATCAGGGCCCCATCCGGCCACCCACGCCAGCGGCAACGCGGCAGCGAGTGCCAAGAAGGGCACCACCACGAAAACTACAACCAGAACCCGCATCCAGAACGAAGGCGGCGCTTCCAGGAGTGGTTTGCCCCGGGGAACCTCATCTTCGTCGTGAGTGACTTCAGAAGTCGTTGTCATTTTGTCGTCCTCACTCTTTCGTTCGAGCTCGGTACTTCCGACGGTCGTCGGATCCTCTTCAGTGTATCTTAGCCTTGAAAATAATCAAAGTTTATTGCAAAGCTTACTTAAAGCTGAATGGAGGATATTGATCGGTTGAAAGCAGGAACGCATACGCGTACACGCGCATATTCCAGCGCATGAATCCGACAACGAAATTAAACATTCCCTTCGGGTACTTGCCTGTAAAAAGAATCGCAAACCACGCGATGATCGTCACTACCAACACACCCACCATAAGCACAGCAAGCACGATGTAATGTGGCAATGCCAGCAACCATTTCACAAGTGGCAGCCATCTATTAAGGTCTTGCTTTACCTCGGGGTATTCAATTTCCAAACGAACGGACTGATTTTCAACCGTTGAAGGATACTTATCGGTAAGTAAAAAAATATAAGCGCTTATGCGTGTTGAAAAACGATTTAACTCTAGTGCAAAGTCAAACCACCATCGGGGATAGCGTTGCCGAAATAAAATCATAAGTGCGGTCGCGGCAAATAATCCCACAATGATACCTCCGCCGTTCTTGCCCATTTCTTTTCCAGCTTCGTTCATGCTGCCGCCATCACTCGGACCAAGAAGAAGCGTGAGTACGACCAGAATAGGAAGAACCCATAAGAGTCGAAAGAACGATGTAAATCGGTCGAGCTTTTCCTGATGCTCTATTTCTAGACTAACGGGATATGATTTTGTTTTTGCCATCAGACGGACTCCTTTTGTTTCAATAATTACACGTCTATGCCGTTATTTAAGCACCCAAGTACTTCAAGCGCAAGCATCTTATAATAAAGCACCCCGCCCGGTTACGAGTGAGGTACTTTATGTACGCTTCTCGACCCTGGCGGGGTTAGTTGGAGAGAGGCACCCTGAGTTCGACCGCTGTCTCCGCCTCGCTCTCGAGTTTTCCGAGGTTGAAGTCGCCGGATAGCTTCTGAACTCTGTCGATGACTTCTGCGAACGCAAGCTGGTCGTCATCTTCGTACCACGGGCCTTCGTCGGCAACCCCCAGCACCAAATTGCGGCCGGAGGTCGTGCAATATACCCGCACCCGCTCACTTCCGCGATCCAGCGTCACCTGGAGCATCTTCTCCAGCGCGAGATCGATCAGTTCGCACACTTCCGGCGGTGCCGCAAGCAAGCCGACGCTGGGATTCTCCACGATGTTCAGCACCCGCTTGTAGGGTCCGATGTGCTTCCACAAAATCGGGCCCACAGGAAGCATCCCACTGTTGACGTTCATGGCTCTCCTTGTCTTGGCTGAAACAACTGGCAACTATCATAATATAATAATTATGATAGTTGGTCCAACGTGAGAATACGCTTAGTATGTGATTACTTAATAACCATCACAAAGGCTTAGCCATAAAGCTCACCTAGAGCACCTTCTTATTTTATAATCACGTTATCGAGCTTGGCCTTAGCGCCCTTTAGTAACGCGTACGTAACCTTATCCATCGTTGCTCCGTCAAAGACAGTATGCTTCACATCAGAATGATGGAACGAGACGTCATTAAGAATGGCTTTCTTAAAAGATGTATTTTTAAGTGATGTACCCTCAAATTGCGTTCTATTGAGAGTAAAGTTTTCAAACGATACGTCCCTTAGATCGGAATGGCTAAAGCGCGTGCCGTCTAATGTGGCATTTTTAAATGACGCATTTTTCATCGCGGTTGCTTTAAACTGCACGTGCGTTAAGTTTGCATCGTCAAAATGAACGTCCTGTACATCACTGCCTACAAATATGGCATCTGTTAGGTTTGCCTTCTCGAATGAAGCGCCGCGAAGATCAGCACCCCTAAACTTAGCTCCGGTCAGCTCTGCCATTTGAAAATTCGACCCAGAAAGAGAGCTAAAACTAAAATCCGCCTCGGCAAGCTGTGTACCGCTAAGATCAGACTGCTTCAGTTCGGTCGAAGAAAACTTCGAATGGCTCTGTCTTGCTAGCTTAAAAGCCTTTTTAAGCGTTTTAGATACGGAACGCTCGTCCTCTTCTATACTCTGCGGAGCACGTCGAACTTCCGCCATTATTTCTGAAACGTCACCAAATGAGTCGATCGTTAATCGATACGCCTCATCATCGCTTTTCCCTTGGTGCTTCAAATCATTAAACTTTTCAGTTAGATTTGCGAGGAGTTCTTGTTCAACTTCAGCGCGTGCCGGAAAGCTGCCATATGGCTTGAACGTTTCATCTAAAAATGTTTTGAGTTTGTTTTCCATACTTTCTCCTTATAATAATTTTTCTAGAACTTCCTTCGAAAAAATCCAGTTCCGTTTATTGTCTTGGTATACATCGCGACCGCTTGCTGTCATACGGTAATACTTTCGCCTACCACCCTGACTTTCATCACCCCAATAGGAGACGATGTGACCATTATTCTCGAGGCGTTTAAGGCTTGAGTACATTGTGGCTTCTTTTAGCTCATAAAGCCCTTTCGAATGTTCTTGTACGAGTTTCGTTATTTCATACCCATACTTATCACTGCTCAAAAGGAGCTTCAAGATAATCGTATCCGTATGTCCACGAAGCAGATCTGATGATAATTTATTATTTATCATAATTACATCATATATCATATTACTATGACAGTCAAGGTATTTTATTAAAATATAAAACAGCTCTTGATTTGCCGAGGTATTTCACGCTATAGTTAACTAAAAGGTTAAATAAGGAGCAAAAAATAATGAATGATATCTATACACTTACCGCCGAAGTAGTGACCGATGCTTCCCCGCAAGAAATTTGGGATGCATGGAATAACCCTGAAAAGGTCGCTAAATGGTGGGGACCTGCTGGATTTACTAGCACTGTAGACGAATTAAACGTACAGGCTGGGGGTAAGATGCGCATTACTATGCATGGCCCCGACGGTGTAGATTATCCGAACATTTACACTTTCGATGAAATCCACCCCTTAAGTCAACTAATTTACACGAATGAAGGTTCGGAGCAGTTCGACCTCGCACCGTTCCAATCTGTCGTCGACATCCAAGAAAATGCCGGCAAAACAAAACTTTCTTTAAAGATGCGTTTTGTATCACAGGAAGAAAAAGACAAGCACGTTAATCAATTTCACGCCGATGAAGGATCCCGCCAACTGCTCGAACGGCTTGGCGAGCAAGCAAAGGCTTAAGCGCGTTATATAATAGGCTTATGGCCTACACAACAATGGATTGGAGCATCAACTTTCGAGAACACCCCGAAGCATACGAAATTGGCCGCGGTGAGCAAGGAGTCTTGCTCGCAGAACCGTACAAAAGTGAACTCCTTCCTCATTGGCGGTTTGCAACGCCAGACAAAGCAGAAAAATCGGCAGATAAACTACTTGCGATGTTTTATGAATACAAAAAACAACATGATTTTGTAGGAATGGATATGGCTCGAAAATTTCTCCAAATGGGATTTACCAGATCGCGCCGGTACGCGAACCATAAAGGCGGCAAAAAATATGAAGGACCGGTACCTTTAGATAAAAAAGGACAAAGTGGTGCTCACGGCCGTAAAGAACTTCCACGCAGCGAGGAAGATCCCGTAAAGGCCGAATCGGCACGTATATTTTATAAACGATACGAAACAGCCAAAAACGACCCTGAGTATCAGCAGATGATGAAGTTACACAAAGAGGATCGGAAGTCGTAGCTACTCTACTCTTCTAGCAAATACTTCTTCTGTCTCGCGTGTAAAAATCTCCGCTACTTTAGGACCGACGCCATATAGTTTTTGGAGGCGCTTAGAAAACTCATCCTCATTAAAGCTGCTCTCAAGCATAAGATAGAGAGATCCTTCATATTCACGAATTAATTGCTCCGTGCATGCATGCAATCCAGCAGCAGTAACATGCTGATACCGCGTGTATCCGCCTTCGTGTAAGGTTTTTACAAGTGTACGATCCGAAGCATCGGCAATTGCCCAAGGAGTGTCGAGCCTTCTTTCTATAAACAATTTCCACGTCGTCACCGCCACACCAGATTGAATCGGTTTTCCAAATAGATAACAGAGCAAGAACCAACGAAACATATCCAATTCACCCGACAGTACATCGAGGTTGAATTCGGCTGCTGAATGAGTCTTTTTAACTTTACGAGGCATATTATTTATTATACGGGAATAGATATAAGTGACTTTTCTTTGTATTGACAAGAAGCACTTCGTCGGTCTGTCGGACAACACGACGTACTTCGTCGAGCAGCTCGACGCCGCGAACGTGAGTGTCGACCACTACAAGGTCATCTTCAAGCCGGAGGTCATCATCCCCGACGTGGAAGCGCGGTAGCATACGAAGATCGTTTTGGCCGAGACAAGGATTAGAACTCCCAGGAAATTCCTGGGAAATACCGGTGGGTTGTGGTTTGTTACCATAACCCACCGGTGCACCACCAATATGTCAAAAACAAAGTCGCCATCGTTCTGTGGCGACTTTATTGCTGTCAATTAGGGGGCACTTCCTCAGGCTTATTCCAGCCGTACGAAGATTTGTTGTGTATGGCTACCCTTCAACCGCTACTTCAAATCCACCATACGCCATCTTCGTCATGTCGTTAGGCATTTCGAAATTAACCTGATCACTATAACTCTCGTCCATCTCTTCCATTACTTTTTTGTTTACTTCATCACGATGTTCTTTGGAATTAAAGACGATAAAAGAGAACCATACATTGTCATCGCCGCCAGCGCCAGCCATCTCCTGAAAAGCTCGAGATTTTTGGTCACCCATTTCCTGTTGCTTAAGGTCGTCGCCCCTACATTCAAAGTACTGAAGCGCGCCATGCTTCATCCAGGAATCTCGCCCCATTTTAGCCATTTCTTCATAATCAGTTTCCTTACCCTTTGGCACTACCAAAACGAATCCATCAACATATTTAGCCATTTTATCCACTCCTTGCTTAAAGTTATATCCTTTATGATTTTAGCATTTAGAGTAAAGTTTTAGCTTATCGAGCAACCTGTTAAGATGAGGGAATGAATATAGACCCTCGCTTAAATGAAATAGATGATTGTTTGTATCGTGTAGCTGCACGAGTACTCATTGTTAATGGCAATAAGATATTGCTTGTGAAAGAAGCTGACGATGATTGGTGGGCACTCCCAGGTGGTGGCATAGATCATGGTGAGTCGATTGAACTAACGGTCACACGCGAAATAGAAGAAGAGTTGGGCGTACCCGCGAGCGATGTATCATCTGATTTTGAAATCGTATATTACAATATTGGTAACGTCGTGAATGCCGTACCTCGAATGAATCTCTTCTTCAAAGTTTTCATACCCGAAGCTTCTATAAGGAAAACAAAGCATGTTTCCGAGTGGAAATGGTTTACAAAAGAGGAATTCCTAAATCAGGAGCTCCATACATCTTACGATAAAAGAAAACTCGTAGGTGTAATTTTTAGTGATTAGCCGTCTACAACCTGGCTACACTTAACGCTCGTTGAATAAAATCACTTTTTGATTTTGTATACATTTCTCTGTCGTTGCTATATTTCCCAGCAAGCAAAAACTTTAGTCGAGCATACTCATTTCTAGCCTCTTGATGATTTCTTAAGTAATCTCGAAATAGCAACGGTGACGCCCACTGGTTAGCATCATCGTTTAAAACGAAATTAAGATGATGTGTTCGACTAGAGTGAGGGCCTTTTGGAAAGAACTTCCTGTCAGTAAACATTCTCTCTGGCGAGTATTCATAGCCAAGTTCCTGGAGTGGTTCGACAAAGTTTTCTAATTCATCGAACGAACGAATGGCAGCGATCATATCAATGATCGGCTTTGCGGGTAGACCTGGAACTGAAGTACTTCCAATATGCTCGATAGCAATCAGCCTATCTCCAAATACATCTAGCAACCTTTGCCTTTCCCGTTCAAATTCAATTGCCCAGTTAGGATCATATGCTTGTAACCGGACAGTGCCTCGCTCTAGTCCAATGCTCATATCAAATAGCCTTTACGAGGATTTCGTCAATAACTTTCACGAAAGGCCGCCTAACATCTACCATAATTGCACCGTATTCTTGATACTCGATCTCTTTTCGCTTATTCCCTTCAAGAATGCTTTCTAATTCGTGAGGTTGCGTACCATAGGTATGATCACGAGGGTTATTGACTCGTGAACGAATGGTCGCCTCATCGGTTTTTAGCCAGATAACTTTATCGCATAACTCTCGAACTTCAGGCTCGTTGACACCCACCGCAAAGAAAGATTTGTTTGTTCGTTGACTCCTCAACTTTTCGCCTTACCCAGTCCATTGACATGCGCCATTCGTGCTGATCCATCCATTTTTTGCTTCGATCAGCTACTTGTCCAAATTCAGCAGCTCTCTCACCTGTTTCTTTATTGAACCAGGCACTAATGCCGTTATGTTCTGTATCGTATGCCTCAAACCCACGTTCGACGAGTTCTTCAGCAATAGAGGACTTTCCTGATGTAGATATGCCCGTAATCAGAATGAGCGACATAGAGCTAGCCTCTACTCATGTAACTATTCCAAGCTTCCGTATAGTACCCAGGAAGGAAATTAGTAACGTCCGATGGTTGCATAAATCTATATTCCTCAATCTCTTCGTCTTCTACACTATAATCCTCATTCTCGGGAAGTAGTTTTGCATATTCAAAAAGAAGAAATAAATAATCCTCCTTTGCCTTAAAGATACTATCTAGAAGTCGCAGATCGCGTGTTTCAATCTTAATGCCTGTTTCTTCCTCAGTCTCGCGAATAGCCGCCACTTTAGGATCTTCAAACTCTTCAACGCCCCCGCCAGGCATTTGCCAAGTATCTTTATAGCCTGGCTTTACAAGAAGAATATTACCCTTGTCTGACTTAAGGATAACCTTCACGGCAACTTTCTTTTTAGGAAGACTTGCTTGCCACTGTCTGTTCTGTTCCTCGGTATATCGCTTTGCCATATTCTCCATCATAACAAAAAAGACCTTCCGAAACTTAAAAAGTCTCTCTTGGCGCGGTAAGTAAAAACCACTTGTTACCAGATTTGTATTTGATCGACGTTATTTATATCCTCTTTCGCTTTGTCCTATTCTATGTCATAGTAGCATTTGCCGGTTAACTATGTTTCTACGAGAGGTACGCATGAAACGCCTTTTTGTTTTACTGAGCCTGCTGCTAGTGACTGCTGCATGCGGCAACGATGTCATCGCTCCAGTCGAGCAGCAGAACGTGCTGACGCGATTGACCAGGGCAGCCGGATACGAGGTATGGGGCATGCCCCACTACAAGGATGGGAGGTGGATGTCGAATGTTCGTATCCCAGGCTGCAATGCGAACATCACGGTGGCAGCACAGGAAGCCGAGGAGACTATCTATCCGGTGTCCTTCACGGTGCTCTCTATCGACGGCAAACCACTCACAGAAGTCAGCCCTGAGACAGATGGCCTGTTTCTCCTCGCAAAGGCTCTGAAGGCTTCGCCAGAAGCGGCGGACCAACTTCGCTGTATCGCATAGTTAGAGGCTACGATTACTACGCGGCTCACAGCCGCGTAGTAATCGCTCAATTTGCCACTTCGCATTTGGTCAAAAATCCAGAGCTAGATAAAGCACTACGATCATGATACGTTATTCAAACAGGGGTAAAAAGTTACTTATAAACTAAAAGAACCCTGGGACGGGTTCTTAAAGGCCAATGAATTAGTTCTTGGTGCGACGGAACAGAATCTACTTAAACTTTTTGAATGGCTTATTTCTAAACAGCACCTACCTACGCTGCAAATACCCGAAGAAAGAAGCAGCGACATTATGATTATTTATTAACCTGTAGGTAATAGTGCCTCATTTTTGTCATGCCATGGACTACTTGTAGAGTTATGATTCGAAATCAGGCTTAAACTCAATTAGTTCGGTGTCCTTAAGATCAAGTATATATTCTTGTTCGTGCACCTTAGAATGTTTAGAATAAACAATATAACTTAATTTTATCCTTTGTAGATTATTCGGGTTTTTAAAAAAAATTCGTTCATCGAAAAGTTCTTTCGGCTGATTAGGATTAATGATGTCAATTTTTGACGTTATTACCTTTCCGTCTTCACTCAAAGTTGCAAAGAATTCATTCCTACTTCTATGTGCGGAAGTAAAATTAGTTAAACCTGGCATGACAGGAGCTATATTAGGAAAGAGTTCTTTGTATTGCGATAACTCAGGTGCAACAGGTTGATCAAGTTTCTCTTCTTCAAAAGAAAAATAAATGTCATCTTTGCTAGTAATTTGCACTTCCACGTTTTCATCATATATATCTGATTGTACGATTAAAGTGAAGGAGTATAAGTTAGATAAATTCTTGTTAAACTCATCAACTTCCTGCTGATAATATTTAATACCGTTTAATATTTCCTCAGTTGAGCGTATACCACCAAAAGCTGTAAGTGAGACTGGAATTGCGTTCGCCATACTGCTTTTAAAAGCAAACTTATTTCTCGTAGCTTCGTATAGGTCTTGGGCAGACCTTTCTAAGATAACAGCACCATATTGTCTAGTGTGACTAGACGTGATCTCATAGTTGGATTGCTGTACTGAGTCTACCCCTAAGTAGCTTGAGCGTAAATTTGTATATATTGTATCCAGTAGACTACGGAGTGTTTCGATATCATAGATATGAATAATTGCACCCAAATCGTCCAAGGCAATTTGTGTTATCTTCTTTTTACTAGGGTAAGATATATACGAAGTAGTAAAGTAAGAATATTCTCTATATTCCCCCTTTTTATGTTTAGCTGCGTCTTTTTTAAACTTTGTTAATCCTTTTTTCTCTAGGCTAACAAATACGCAAGATTTTTCATTAGAGGGATTTGTATAGACTATATCCTGTCCATCGTCTCCGCCGCCTCGATTTGCCATGGGAATTGCGATGGCATTGCCAGATAAATTCAAAATATCCAAAGCCAGTCTTTCAAAAGCGCTTTGGTCGCTAAAATGTTCTAAAGCATATAAAGTCGATATATATTGCTGCACTCTCGTTCCTTTGTGCTAAGTATAACAAAAAGAGGGCGGAGTTCCTTAGGCTCTAAGCCGTACGCATTCTCCTCGAGAAGCCTTAGCACAGTCCACATTTCGGTTTAAAAGAACCCCCTGGCACTATTTTGGCGGGGCTTTTTGAATTGAATACTTTGGCTGGTGTTTTGCCTTTATTATAAAAATCTCTCTTTTTAATATAACTTTGTAACACCAAGTCTTTCGTACAGACAAGCCGAGCGTTCGAAATATAGCAGAGTGCTACGATGTGTTTGTCATTGAATAACGGGTCTGAAAACTTTGCCGCTATAGACGCCTCAAGTGAGTCTACACGAGATCTATCTGCCTCCACTGCTTGGCCATTACTCTTCATAATAGAAAGAATTTTGTAGAACTCTTTGTTAAGTTTTAATTCTGCTTCAAATTTACTACCGCCAATGATTAAGTTGGATTTTCGTGATCGAATATGAGATAAGACAGGAGCGAATTGTCCATGATCTGCACTGCTTGTTTTGAAAACTGAAGCAAGCGTATTTATGTCAACAATAATACACACAGATTACTCTCTAGATCGATAGGTTTTGAAGCTCTTCATCAAAGAAAAACTTTTTAAAGTTAGTAGGTTGATCTTTTGGATAGGAACCGTCTGAATTTATCTTTATCTGTATCGCACTATTGACTGACTTCTTAGTTTCAAAAAAGACCACCTGGGCATCTTTAGCCCGACTATTCCTTTTGTCTTTTGACATCCTTTGCCTGTACCTGTCGATAACGAAGTCACTATGAGTCTCGATAATGAACGATGGGTTAGCAGCATCTGTGATATCGTAGAATAAACCGCCCAAGCTAGCTTGTGCTTTTGGATGTAGGTGAACTTCTGGTTGTTGGATCGCAAATCGTGCATGGTCGTGATTAAGTATTTCAGTAACAACAGGCAGAACCTGTGAAACACCGTATCCGACATTTTCTATATTTCTAGGCTCTCCACCAATAATGACTTCTATGGAGAATGGTGCATTGTCTTGACGAGTGAAGCTCTTGACCTTGATCTCCTCAAATAGACCGCTAGACTTTCCAAATTTATTAAGGGCTGAAACTAACTGAGTGGAAGATTTGGAATTGCGGCCACTGAAAATATTTTTCAATACATAAGGTGCATGCGCGCCATCCGATGAATAGTCATAGACATTCCCATCGTATGTTTGCTTTGGTTTAATTCGAATCGGAGCTATCCAAATGTACGAATTAATTACATTAGGTAAGCTAATAGACTTATCACCATCGTTCTTTACACCTTTCCTTTTCTCTTTTTTAGTAATGTGGGAGGTATAAGATAACAAAAAGTATGGAGACTGCTCAAAACGATGCTCACTATCCAGATCTGTTTTGGAGTAGCCTATATTAGTAACTTCTTCCTCTACCCAGCTATCGAAATTGACAAGATCGACTTTGACAGCCTCTCTATACTTATACTTTGTAACATTTGAAGCAATCGATCTAACTATAGTGACTTCAGTACCGTCACCAGATACGCCTCTTAAATTTTTAACGGTGGTTTTTCCATTTGGGCCTCGTACAAGTGTAATCGCTATTGGATAGAACTTTTCTTCTGCATTGCTCTTGTCACTCACTACATCACTATAGAGAATACCTATTTTTACTACCTTATCAGTCGTATTACTTGAAGATATGTCGCCAAAATAGCTTAAATCTACGTCTTGGGTGCGAAACTCTCCGTTATACCAGAAATCACTAGAAGTAATTAACTCGATTAATTTTAGAAATGAAGTTTTTCCTGTACTATTTTCGCCGACTAAAAAATTCATCCTTGAAAGCGGGACTTTTGTTTTTGTAAAACCTCTAAAATTATCTGCGTATATAGCGGCGATCTTCATGATCTACATTATACAGACTATTTTGTAATACTAGTAATCTACTGTACTACAGAGTGTACACACGCTATAATCATAAATGTTCTAAGCCATTTTTCACATTTGAATTGCGACTTCTTTTCGTGCGGTAAAGGTCTGAAATGGGCACCGTGCGAAACAGTTGGGCTTTACCGCTCAAATGTGGATAAAGGCTTAGAACACCTGCGCGGTGTCCTTTTTATTTGCCGCGAAAAAGAAAGGGATTATATGAAATCACAAACCAAGCGACCAGGCCCAACGGCAAAACATGCAATTATTGCTATTGTCATTCTATTTGCATTAGCAGCAGGAGCAATTCTCCTAATTTGGGTACTGCTACAGCGAGACGCAGGTCAATACCAGAAACAAGTATCAGAAGCCAAGTCACTAAATAATTGCCTACAATCGGCTTGGGATACCCTCGATGGCAAATGGACAGACGATATGAGCGTAGATAGCGCACATCAGCTTACGATGACCTACTACAACAACCAGATCGATTGCCATACACAGTACGATACGACCGCCAATCGTGATACTAATATCCAACGGCTGAATGAAAAGAAAGAGGACGAACAAACGACGTACAAGACAAAAGCAGAGGCTGACACCCAAAACAATTCAGGCATGACTTGTATATCGAATGCGGTTGGATCATCCGCCTATACGCGCTGTTATTAATTTCAAAAACGCCCAGCCTTTTCGCTAATGTCCTCGATATAATAGAGGTAGGAGCAAATAAGGTATGGGAACAGACGCATATATCGATGACGAAAATACCGCTACAAAGCAAGCGGTTAATTGTCGTGATGAGCAGGGAAAATTCTTACCGGGCAACAAACCAAAGGCTGGCTTTCATACTAATCCAGAGCGTCGTAGTAATGGCTCCTGGAAGCGTGAAGATACCGCACGGTATAAGCTCGAAAAAATGATGCAGCTCACCGATCCAGAGCTAGAAGAGGTTGTTAAAGATCCAGCTACTCCAACGTTTGAAAGAAAGCTAGCCGAAGCGATTCAAAAAAGCGAATGGAAAGAACTCGATCAGATGATGAATCAGGTGTATGGTCGTAAGACTGATGTGGATTTGAATGTTCAGGGTGAAGGTGGCCCACCGCTTATTAAAGGTTTTGTGCTTCCCACGATTGACCCAAGTACATACGATATTGGTGAGGATATTACACCACAGCAGTGATGCTACGATAGATCGGTTATAATAGTGGGCATGAAGCGAGAAGACGACCGTGGGCTATATAGTCCGCGCACTGATAAAGATTGGTTTCTTTACGATCTTTTTACCGACAGCGACTTCATAGAAATAAAGCAGCACTTCCTAGAGAGTGTGAAGGCTGTTGATCCACTGGGAATAATGAAGCTTACCGGTAAACCCATGGTTAAAAGTGAAGAAGAGATCGTTGCACATTATGTGAAGCTACTAGGTGCCGAGCTAGACATCCACGAAGAAGTTGCTCGTAAAGGACTCCTACTACATAACGAATACAGTCAGGCATGGAGCCGCAACCGTGCGCCTGTTGCATATATCGAAAATAATCGGATAAATATTGTCATCGGTTCTGAAACACGAAGAAAAGATGTGATTGTCATATGGGATCACATCGAGAAGTTGCAAGAGCAATTACAGGGATCAAAAAGATCGGCTACGTCTAAGGACACGACTCTCGCGTTCGCAATCTACAAACAAAAACTCCGTAATCCTAAAAAGAAATTATCTGAAATATATGATGATTACCAGCACGAGAGATTAGAAGGTTATAACGGCGAAAGACATTATACTGAGTACAAAGATTTTATCGACTATTACCACAGGGTTGTAAAGGGTATTAAAAAGACTCTTTAAAATCCCGTTACTATCGATTCAAACTTGCCTATTGTTAAGGCATGGATGATATAGAAGACAATAATAAGAAGGAAACTTCATCCTTTTATGATCCCTATATCGACACCGTTGAAACTGTAACTACTGAAAATACAGACTCCAATGACGAATCTGTTAGATACGAGAGTTTACTCAATATCCTTAAAAAAAATTGCGAGAAGGACGGTACCAATAAACCGTTTCTTATTAGTGACGACGGCGTTAAAATCATCTTATAATTCATAGCCTAAAAAAGCTCTAACTCTGCACTCCTCCCTATATAATCAGATATATGGATGAGCTAAAGAAACAGCAGAAACTCCTTGAAATGCTTAAAGGAGATGACCCAGAAGAGCTTGATAGACAGAAAATTCGGTATGCTCTCTATGCCAGAAAATCAACAGCGGGAGATGAAAAGCAAGAATCATCTGTCGAAGACCAGATACGGGATTGCATGGATCGCATCATTACACCCCAAAATCTTAATGTGGTTCGTATTTATCAAGAAAATTTTTCAGCAAAAGTTGCAGATACACGAGAAGAATTTAAACGACTTATTCGTGATATTCAGGCAGGTCAAATTGATGGTTTAATTGCATGGCACCCCGATAGACTTTCACGCAACATGAAAGAGGCAGGGACGGTTATTGATCTTGTTGATCGCCATCTTATTAAAGACCTTCAATTCCCGACTTTTACATTTGAGAACTCTCCTGCTGGCAAAATGCTACTTGGCATTACCTTCGTGATGGCAAAACAGTATTCAGAACATCTTAGCGAATCCGTAAACCGTGGCAATCGTCGTGCAGTAGAAGATGGTGAATTTATTGGTAAATTCAAACATGGCTACATCGTTGATGTTGACCGTCATTTTCAGCCCGACCCCGATAACTTCACAAAAGTGAAGCATATGTTTGATATGGCATTGGATGGTAAGTCACAGAAAGAAATTCGTTTCTGGATCAACGAACAAGATTATAAAGTCCAGAAACGTCCCCAGGCTGATCCCGTGTCCCACAAATGGAGCAAAGATGATGTTTCGGAGCTTTTAAGAGACCCTCATTACGCCGGTGTACATAAATGGGGTGCAACTCTCATAACCTTGAATGAAAAATATGACTTCCAAGCCATGGTTACAGTTGATGATTTCTTGAAAATAAACAGGATTGACAGCCTTGATTCTCCAAAGATCCTTACTATCAATCGACCACGAGGGGGCGATATAAAAGCTAATATGCTGCGACAGATGGTCTACTGCGGACATTGTGGCGAAACAATGACATCAATGATGACCAATAAGAAAAAGAACGGTGAAGTATACGAATATCGCTATTATTACAGATGCGACACTCCCGATTGTGAACTTGAAGGCAGATCTGCTAGAGCAAAATTTGTAATTGATGAGGCACAGCGATTCTTTACAAAGTACTTATTTGTTACGAAGAGCAATTATAATGTGTTCATCGAAAACGCTAAACAGCAAATCAAACAAAGCCAGAAAAAGATGAATTCTGAAATTGCTCGACTTAAAGTCGAAATTGGCAATAAAGAAGCATCGTACGAAAAAATCAAGAAGCTTATCGAGAACGATGAGACAGGAAAGCTCCACAAGCATTACAATCTTGACGCATCACTTGCCGAAATTGAGAAAACAAGAGGGCGATATAACGAAATATTACAGTTGCGCAAGGAAGCACCGAATGCTCTTCCAACATTTGAAGAATATCTTAAACTTTTTGAATCTACCCCTGTTATTTTGGGTAAAATTCAGGATATGAAGCAGATGGATTCGTTGCTTAGAATCTTCTTCTCTAACTTCACAATTACGGCACGAGGAAAGGACTTTCGACAGGGGTCGGATGTTACTTACAAACTAAAAGAACCCTGGGACGGGTTCTTAAAGGCCAATGATTTCGTTCTTGGTGCGGGTACAGGGACTCTAACCCTGGACCTCGTCCTTGGCAAGGACGCGCTCTAGACAACTGAGCTACACCCGCATGTACGAAATGATTATAAAGGACATACCTCTGATTTTCAAGAGGGAAAGATTTTATGAAAACACGGGAGGACTTGCAATTGGATCAGCTGGCTCTTGTAAATAACCCGGGATAATCCACGACGAAACCTTCATCATCAACCGTAATGGTTGCTTCGAAATCAGCACTCGGCTGAATAAACTTCCATGTATGGCTTGAGAGCCGCGTGTATACTTGCTGTTCTTTGGTTATTTCAAGATCGGGCGCATTGATATATGCCACTTCGATAGTAGCAGTCTCACCTTCCGCTAACTGAAGGCGTTTAATGGGAAATGTATTTGAAAATGGTGTTGCGCGAAAGTCGATATCTATACAGCCGTGAATGACCTCTATTTCTTTACCACTTTCATTGGTCCAATTGCCCGCTCCATCGCTATGAATAATGAGGTGGCGACCGGCTGTTTTTTCGTAGATGGAAACATCACGTACGTGCCAATTGGCACCGCAAGTAATTTCGTACTCCGCATCCCATTTAGTATGGAGATCTGCATCGCCGCCTATGACGTGAGATTTTGCAACGATGCTGTTTTCTTTCGTATCCAAATTAAGCTTTTCTACACCAGGCTCGTTTTCATTGTTCCACACGATAGTTCTCGCCATCAGTTTTCTCCTGTTTTGACTTTCATATTTACGATTCTTGCGGTCTAAGCACCCCAAGAAAATCCAATCCTAAAAATGCTGCTTCAACATCGGTCATTTGGCCCGCGCGGATGATTTCAAGGAACTCCGGCAATTCCAGCAATTTCACGTTCATAAACTCGCTGTCATCAAGCTGCTGATCACCTACTTTTTTACAATTCGTCGCAACGAAACACCCGCGTAGCATCGTTGCATAGGCATCATCAACACATTCGGCTACAAATTGAAGTTCGCCCTCATAGCCGGTCTCCTCTCTTAGTTCGCGAGCAATAGCTTGCTCGTATGTTTCGTCACCATCAACTCCACCGCCCGGGAGTTCGCAGAGCACTCTATCTGGGCCGGGGCGGAATTGTTCGACGGTAATGATTTTACCATCCTCCGTAAATGCAACAACACATGCCGCTCTACCGGAGAGTTTGATATAAAAGTTTTTTGTTTGGCCACCGGGCAATTCGTAAGTTCGCTCTTCTATTTTTGTATAGTTATCAAAAACAATCTGAGATTTTACCAGTTTCCATGGTTTCATAGTAAGCTGCATATACTTATTATAAACTTTTTTTCATGTCCTTGCTTACTGTCATACAATATTGTATGGTGAGAAGTGTCCAACACTTTTTGGAGGTAGGAGCTGTGGAGCTTACCGCGGCAGATCTCGAAACCACACGACCCGTCCTCGAAGGATCGGTCAGCTTGAAAGAGGTAGCCATCAACTACTCCGGACGACGCAAGACGATAGTCGCAGCAGCGATTCTCGCGGGGGCAGAAGTTCCGGACAGCGATCTGCACGATGGCTCAAGGAGCCTTTACGGTTTTCTCCTTGAGCAGCTAGTGAGAGAGCCGGGAGTGCCCGAGGGAGGCTGGGGCAAAGGCCCATGGCCTTCTTGGTATGACTCCAGCTCCTCTTTCTCCCTCGTCGACAGGTCGCGCAGATACGGATTTCACACAGGCGGTTATCGCGGCGCCAGTGGCGTCATGTTTGTTGGGAATCCGCAGCTGACGGAACTTGTGAACGAGAAGCCGGAATATGCGACGTTCTGCAAGGCCGCTTACCAGAGCGCGCGGGCTGCCCTTCTGAAGCGCCGAGCCGAACGAGGACGGTGATCATCACGTACTAGCAACAAAAGGTACGGACACCCGCATCTTCATGGTGCGGGTTTGTTCGAAATATTTTTTCCATTTCATTATCTTGTATATGGGTTCTCCTCCCTGTATAATAGCCGGTTATGCGAACAGTATGGGTTATTCGTCATGCACATTCGACCGCCAACACGACAGAAGTTTCAGCTTCGATGACTGCGGAAGGACTGGCTTTTGCCAATCGGTCCGCCGGGCTCACCGAGAGAGGGACAACTGAGTGTCTCGCTCTTGCCGCTCTGCTTCCGGAAAAGTACGGAATCACCCCAGCTACAACTCCTGTGGCCGTGTCAGAGTTCACCCGAACACAGCTCACAGCGAAATCGCTCGGCTTCGAAAAGCGCACGCCGCATCCCGAGCTCAATGAGGTTGAGCACGGAATGGCTCTCGACGTGCTCCGAGGCATGCTTCGACAGAACCGGATTCCGCCCGTTGCGCTGGCCGCAGCCGAAAAGACCCTGAAGCGGCCGCCCACCGAAAATATCTGGGTGACGCACGGCCTGCTGGTTGCTGGCCTGTGCACCATGCTCGGTACGGCCAGCCAGTACGAGCGACCCGTACCACGTCAGTGTGAGGTACGACAGCTCACATTCTGACCAGATTTGTCCGCGCCCCATCGCCCCGCCAGGATATCCTGGCGGGGTACAACATTAATCACTAGAATTTCATATATTTGAGTAAGAAAACTACAATTACCGCACTAGCTCCCGCAGTCTATTAATGGCTTGCTGCTGAGTCTGAGACTTAGGCGTCTGACTTTGCAAATTCTCCGCCACGCAAGTAGTATCATGAGCTGGCATTGCCCCAGTGGCAAGGTAGTTGTTGGCAGAGTTGGTAGCACATTGGTTTGCTGCCAAGTATGCCGCCGTATGACCACCTTGGTCAACAGTTACCATACGGGCACGATTCAAGAAAAGCACGCGCGTTTCAAGTGCGCCTATGTATGGTGTAGCTGGGTCACGCTTGTTCTGAATCATCAAAATATTGGTTGGTCCATTTGCATTTATGGCAACTGGCTGCTCTTGTGGCTGGTAGTGCCAATACGCGCAAGGCCAAATGTTTGAGCCAAGCTCACCGAACTTAGGGAATAGTAGTTTGTCAGAGGCGAGTTCTTGCTGATACTGCGACGGTGAGCGAGACCAAGCCACATCACCACAAACCACAGCCAATGCCGATGCTGCGCCATTATCTACTGGCACGGAGGCAAGCGTCGGCGAGACGGATCGCAGCGACTTTATGGCATTCTTATCAAGTGAAGTGGCTGGTGTCTGTCCATCGGCTGATTGCCATATCCTACCACCTAACGGGAAGGTAGCATCGTTATAAAGTATTGAGAAGGCTATTTCACGGAACATCGTGTCGTTAAGCGTAGTATTCAAATCAGGAATATAGGCCGGATTCTGCCGAAGTTTATTAATAAGCTCGAAGTATTTTGCATTAATTTGACTCTCGGTGGTGCCGAGATGGTACGTCGCATCATTAGCGGCCAGATATTTAGCAAAATCTGGAAAACGATCGTAATCGGCTAATTTCCATGAGCGAAATTGCTTGCGCCATACCCAGTTTGCATCGACATTACTATCCAATACAAAGCGGTCACTTTGCTGCGGGAACAATGATGCATAGACAGACCCAAGGTATGTGCCATACGAATAAGCAAAGTATGAGATCTTGGATTCACCAAGTGCCTGGCGAATCTGGTCCATATCGCGGGCAGTATTATTTGTCGTAATATACGGCATTAAATCTCCTGAGGTAGCAGCACATTTGCCTGCAACCATCTTCATAAAGGCAGCCGTATCGTTAAAATTATTGTTTTGAGTAAGCGGAACAAGTGCCTGCTCGGCTTGCTCGCTCGTCAACCCACACGATACTGGGGTGCTTTGTCCAACCCCGCGGGGGTCAAAACCGATAAGATCATACTGATTAAGCACATCCTGCGACATAAGTGTTGCAAACTGAGAAGGCAAATCGAGCCCAGGACCACCAGGGCCGCCGGGATTAAGAAACAGGACACCGCGTCGCTGGCTAGGATCAGCAGCTGCGATTCGAGAGACCGCTACCGTAATTTTGCGACCACCCGGATCCTTATAATTAAGAGGAACTTGCAAGGTACCGCACTGCTGATTACTGGCTGCGCTTGGATCGAGCTCAGTGCAATTCGGCTGCCATACTATTGACGCTGCGGCATTCTTTTGACTCGCCTTTGCTTGTTGCAACCCATAGGGCACACAGCCGACAATTGCCAAACCAACACCTATCGTAACGGCCACGCCCAACCTGACACCGGCGCGACATATGCTCTGTACTATTTGCATAGATCCTCCTATTTTATAATGCTCACGATTATAACAAACTTCCAACTGCCGTTCATTAACTAAAAGACGATTGTATAAAAACATTAGAGTCAATGGTACATGTATTCAAAATATGATATAACTAAGCTCACAATGGAGCCTGGGTTGTCACGAATATTTCGTGGAATTATAGCTTTACTTAACAACCTTAAACCAGATGTCGGTTCTTGGGCCGCTTTCGACAATTCGCGTTTTTTCCAATGTAATCGGGGTGTTTTCGAGGTGATCGAACAAGCGAGTTCCCTCACCAATTAGCACAGGCATAATAGCCACCTGTAGTTCATCAATCAAGTCTAATAATAAAAGCTGTCGTCCGACATTAGGACCACCAACGACGGTAACCTGTCTGTCTCCAGCTGCTCATTTAGCCTTTTTTGTAGCCGCCTGGATATCGTTAATAAAGGTGAAACTAATATTTTTGTCCTCCTTGGGTTGTTTTTCGGGTGCCTGTTCGGTTAATACAAAAATGGGCACTTGGAATTCATAATTACCTACATACCAGTCTGGATCCTCGGCCATCTCAAAGGTACGGCGACCCATTATGACAGCACCTGTTTTCTGAATTAACTCTTTTATTACTTCACTCTTATTCAACTCTTCAAAATCGGGATACAAGAGACTGGAATCGCCATTCTTATCGTTTACAAATCCATCGAGCGACATTGCCATTAAAAACACTACATTTGCCATATATATTTCCTTCTTATCTAGTATAACGTGCCTAGATACAACTAACTAACATACGCCCCTTGGATTCGAGCTATTTGTTTGAAGATTTAACGACTAAATGGATCGAACATTAAAGTAACTATTGAGTCGAATCTTAAAAGAGACATGGCGTATACTAATAGATATATGAGTGATATCGGATCGCCGATCTTACGAAACTTGGGGAATAAAAAAGGAGCCAAGATGAGCAACAAAACCACGGCCAATAAGGCAAGCGTCAATGACTTTATCGATGGGTTAGACGATCCCGTACAGCGGGCTGATAGCAGAAAGTTATTACAGATATTCAGTGATATAACCGGTGCGAGGCCAGTTATGTGGGGAACGGCACTTATTGGTTTTGGCTCAGTCGACTTGACATACGCGAGCGGCCGTCACGTACAGTGGCTACAAGTCGGCTTTAGTCCGCGCAAGGGCAAAATATCGCTTTACGTCACCTTTGATGCTGTAAAACTGACAAGTAAGTTTCCGGATTTGGGCACATACAAAACAGGCAAAGGCTGTATTTATATACGGAGACTTGCCGATATAGACCTAGATGAGCTCCATAAACTCATACAAACAGCCTGGCAAACTGGTTACGAACAACCCGTACGCAGTGACGGCAAAGAACAGATAAAAAACTTCGATAAATAAAACGAATTCAGCCTTTTACAAAGAGGACTACCTGACCCGCTAACAGTAAACCGCTAGCTACGGCACCTACCCAAGGAACAAAATGCGGAGAAATCCGTATCTCGCGACTTGTTACAGAATGCCGCCTTCGAATAACAATGAGCGATATGTTGACAGCCAGGAAAACAACCAGCAGGAGCAAACTCGTAGCTTGGGCAAGTTGCTCAATCGGCAACAGAAAGGCACACAGCGCCGCACCGACGCCAACCACCACTAGCCCACGTGCCGGGACGTGCCGTTTTGATACTCCGCCAAACCACGAAGGAATCCATCCCCGGCTGGCCAGCCCGTACAAAAATCGTGACCCCATTACCACATTAACAATCACTCCATTCAACGTAGCCACCAAGCTGACTCCGATAATCAATGCCGGTGATTGGCCGGTAGCTGTAGCATAGGCATCGGCCAGCGGAGCAGAGCTTTCACTTAACGCCCGCGGAGTTAGTACGCCCAATGTCACCGCGGCGACCGCAACGTACAGTACGGTAACACAGGCCATCGCTGCCAAGATGGCTTTCGGGTAGGCATGTTGCGGTCTCTTCACTTCTTCTGCAATATTGACCATATCTTCGAACCCAATAAATGCATAAAATGCAATGAGAGCCGCGGCCAGGATGCCAGCCAGCGCTGCTGCGTCTACCGTACCAATTGCATGCGAAAAACTACCGCCATAGGCAGCTAACGCACCGGGCTCAGCTATAAGAATCGCTGCCATCAAGAACAGCAATCCACCAACCTCAATAATAGTCAGAATCGCCGCCGTACCTACCGATTCTTTAATCCCGCGCAGCATGACAGCCAACAGTGCTACCACTGCCAATGCAATCACTAGCCGTGGGTCAACTGATACGAAGTGCGTGAAATAACCGCTAAAACCTTTGAGAAGTGTGGCGGTTGAAATAGTTCCGGCCAACACCAGCAGCAGGCCAATAACTGTCGATAGCCGCTTGGCCTTGAAAGCCTCGTGTAAATATACGGCGATGCCGGCGCTTACAGGAAACCGCGCCGCCAGTTCTGCATAACTCAACGCGGCACAAAAAGCCACGAGCGCCGCCAGCAGAAAGGCGAGCACCGCAAGATACCCTGCCGGTTCGGCAATCTTTCCCACCAACACATATACACCGGCCCCCACGATATTGCCAATACCATACAAAGTAAGCATGGTGGTGCCAACAGTCCGTCGAAGCCGAGAAACCGTACTCATGTTTTTAGTATATCAGCACGGATACCAGTGGACCTTTTCTAGAAAATAAAATCCGAGATATTTTTTTCGGACTTCTGGAAGGTTCGCTATTGAGACTACTGGAATGACTAGTCGCAGCGGCTCTATCGCCAAAGCTCATCATGGCTCCGTATAGTCGGGCCATCATACGTTGTAGCCTTTCCGCTTGGGTTATACAAAACACCACCTCGTTTGGGAAGATGTTTACTGCGATCATCGACGAGAAGGTATGGGCCTATCGCCCGCTTTTTTAAATAGTCGCCCTTTAGCTCGTCAACTACTTCTACGGGATACTCGTCAAGTCCATTCAAAGATGCTTTCAGGCGTTGAGTGAAATCATCTCCATATGAAAGTATGACTGGAACTAGGTTACGTGTTGCCAGCCTGCCAAGTGACCGACGCGCATCCGGAAAAAGCCGGTCAGGATTTTTTTCTCGTAGTCGCCGTGCAATTGCGATAATATCCTCTTCAGACAGGTTATATGGCTCGCCTTCAAGCTCAAAGCTAGGGTTTGGCCCTAAATGGTCACGGATGTCATAGGGTGGTACAACTAAAGTGCCTTGAGCCGCCGCTAATTCTTGACTTTGAATTCGCTGGCGCTGGCGCTCGCTTACAAGTCGAGTAGGATCGCCGACTTCTGCGAAAATAGCTTCAATGCCTCCGGCAGTCGGAGCAAGTGTGTCATCTTGATCAAGGAAGACTGTGCCTTCAAATTCGTTTAGGTTGGGAATTTCATGAGCCATTTTACAATACCTGTAATCTCTTACTTATTTGACCTTCACATTTCATATTCTACCTTAAAAATTGTAGTAATCCGTCCCCGCCAGACTCGAACTAAAGATAACAGGGGGTCAGACAAAACAAAAAAGTTCCAGAAAATAAAATCTGGAACTTTTCGTATCTGTAAATAATCTTGGTGGCTCCTCCCAGACTCGAACTGGGGACACAAGGCTCTTCAGGCCTCTGCTCTACCAACTGAGCTAAAGAGCCAGAAAACAGATGGTAACTTGAGGTAGTATAAGGTATTTCTTGAGGATTTTCAAGGGCTCATAGCTCTAAGACGCCATGAGCCCTCCTGAGTTACATATTTATTTACGGAGTATTTTACCGACAGCTTCAGTTAGCTCGGCAGGAAGGACAAACAAGGTTTTTTGACTCGGTTCGGCACTGATTTTTTCGAGCGTCTGAAGCGTACGAATATTAATACCGCCAGGAATCTTTGTAAGCATTGCTGCCGCATCCGCCACAGCCTGCGCCGCCGCTTTTTCACCATCTGCCGTAATAATAACCGCTCGGCGCTCACGCTCAGCCTCAGCTTGCTTGGCCATTGCGCGCTTCATATCCTGAGGAAGTTCGATATTTTGCACCTTTACGTTCTCAACATCAATTCCCCATTGGTCGGTTTGACGGTCGACGATTTCTTTAATCTGCTGGCTGATTTCCTCTCGCTTCGAAAGCAGGTCGTCGAGATCAACATTACCTGTCACATCGCGAAGAGCTGCCTGTGCAAACTGGCTAGTTGCATAAATATAATTGGTCGTTTCAAGTACTGCCTTTGGCGCATCAATCACTTTGAAATACACAACCGCATCAACGCCAACGGTTACATTGTCTTTAGTAATCACCTCTTGTTTTGGAACATCAATAGGCGTTGAGCGCACATCAACTCGAATGATCCGCTGAAAAACCGGTACGACGACTCGAAGACCAGGATTTCGAAGGCCAGTAAAACGCCCGAGTGTGAGCACGACGCCACGCTCGTATTGGTTAATGATTTTTATTCCACTCAGAATATAAATACCAACAATGATTATGATAAAAATGATAAATCCATCCACGCGTGCTATTCCTCCGTTTTGTCTGCTGGCTTTATTGTAGCGTCTAACGCGAGTGAAATAAAGCGTTCTATAAGTTCGGGATACGAAATACCTTCTTCGCGCCAGAGCTTAGGATACATACTGATGTTTGTAAAACCTGGCAATGTATTGATTTCGTTAACAAAAATTGTTCCGTCATCTTGAAGGAAGAAATCAACTCGAGAAAGTCCTTTGCAACCGAGGATCTCATATGCTTTTAAAGCGATATCACGAATGGTTTTGCTCGTATCCGCCTCTATTTGAGCAGGAATGGTGATTTTTGAAGTGCTACTGGGGGCGTATTTTGCATCGTAACTATAAAAATCACCGTCTGGTTCTATTTCACCAACAACACTGGCTTGATGATATGGCGGGTTACCTAAGACCGCTACTTCGAGTTCATACCCAGCAACACCGGCCTCAATCAATACCATATCGTCGTGCTTGTGTGCTTCGCTTAACGCTTGCTCGAGCTCGTCTTCACTATATATTTTACTCACCCCTACCGAGCTGCCAGCTCGAGCAGGCTTGACGAAGAGTGGACTTCCCAGCCTCATACTAAGCCTATTGAAATCAGGAAGTTCATCGGTAATGAAATGCTTTTCGTACGGAACAACCGAAATATTATTGGCGCGAAGGAGTTGTTTTGTCGCAACTTTGTCCATACAGAGCGCGCTTGCTATCATATCACAGCCCACCATAGGTATATGAAGAAGCTGAGCCAAACCTTGCACACTGCCGTCTTCGCCGTTTTTTCCATGAAGAACAGGCAAGATAACGTCGGGTTTGACGATTCTTGATTCGGGCATAGTGACAAAACTTCCCGCACCGAGAACTGGCATAAGTTGCGGCGCACCATGGGTAACGATAGATTCACCAAAACTGTCAAGAAGCCACCACTTACCATGACGATCAATATATCCAAGGAGCACCGTATACTTTGTGTCATCAATGGCGGCATATACATTGCGCGCCGAAGAGATCGAGACCTCATGCTCGGAAGATTCACCGCCGAATAATAGCAAAACGGTTGTTCGATCCATATTGTGGTCTTATTATACCATGGGATATTTTAGGAACTTTGAAAACCCCGCCGACATTCACTATCGGCGGGGTTGACGTTACGCGAAGCGGACTAGCGTCTCTGGGTGAGATCTCTTAGGGCACCGCACACACCCGGGCGTCCCAGAAGTTTGTCGGTGCGCGTTCGTTTCACCCCGGGGCAGTCTTTGACCGCCATGGCGACTTCTTCATCCGTCCTGCCCTCGCGTAGAACAATAGGCTGAGCTTCGTCTCACCTCCACAGCCGGATTCTCCGATGACAGGACCACGGCGGTGATCCTGGCTCCATCGATAACCCCTATGTTACGAAGCAAGTCGGGTGCATCCCGACCGATGCGATACTGACACATTTCGGCTTCAGTAACATTAGTGACACTGATTAACTGCGCGCACACTCCTTCCGGGATTTTGGGACAACCTTTACAGAATGTAATCGGCGCTTCCGTCATGCATATATTCATACTATCCCACGATACTTTAGTCAATAAGACTATTGCTTTTTATTAATTTTTATGTTATAATTTAAGTTAATTACCGAAAGTCGGTAAGGTTAACAATTTGGAGGTGGTTGCGATTATCATCTGCAACAACCCTGTCGCCAGCATCCTTTCCGGCCTCGTGTCGGCAGCCCAGTTGGCGGAGGGCACCGGACTGTCCCTGTCGACGTGCTTCAAGGTGCTGCACGACCTCACGGGGACATTCAACTACAGGACGATCGACATCGTTCACACCTGGGTTGTCACCAACCTCGGACCGTGCGACGAAGCCGATCTGTTCCACCCGGAAAACAACACCGACAAAGGGCGCAAGCCGCTGTCGGGGTCGCCGACGGCCCGCCAGGCCGAGATGACCATCTGCGGAAATTGCTTCATGGAGACGCGTAAAAGCGCGCCCGCCTGCAACGTCTGCGACCACCCGCTCTCCGTGAGCGCCTGAACCCGCCCCGGGAGGAGAATCTCGCCTTAATACGGCTTGAAGATTCCCCTCTCGGGGTTTCTTCATTTACCATAATATTTTATAATAATAGTATGGAGAGACGACCATTAGCCGAACGTATGCGACCGCAGACCCTCGATGAGGTAATAGGCCAGACCCACCTTTTGGGCGGCGGGGAAATTTTGCGTCGGATCGTCAAAAACAAAGAACCGGTAAGCCTTATTTTGTGGGGACCACCGGGCAGCGGCAAGACGACGCTCGCACGGATTATTGCCAAGGAGGTAAACGCCGAGTTTATCGAACTTTCTGCCGTAACAAGCGGCAAAAAAGATGTGGAGCGTGTGATTGAGCATGCCAGGCAAAACTGGAATTTAAAGCTTCGCACGATCTTATTCGTTGATGAAATTCACCGCTTTAATAAGGCTCAGCAAGATGCATTTTTGCCTCATGTTGAAAGCGGACTCATTACACTTATTGGCGCTACAACCGAAAACCCAAGCTTTGAGGTGATTACCCCACTTCTTTCGCGAACTCGCGTACTCGTACTAGAGCCGCTCACGAAAGATGAAATCATAGCCATTCTTAAGCGCGCACTAAAGGAATTGAAGGCCACGAAGCAAGTCACTCCAAAAGGCCTGGATTATCTAGCCCAATTGTCTAGCGGCGATGCACGTGTCGCTCTTGGCAATCTTGAGCTCGCTTTATCAATGAAGGAAAAAGTAACACCCGAAGTAGTGCGGGTTGCCGCCCAAAAACGGGTGCCTGGTTACGATAAAAAAGGCGAAATGCACTACAATGTCATTTCTGCGTTTATTAAAAGTATGCGTGGAAGCAATGTAAATGCGACACTTTACTACCTTGCCCGCATGATCGAAGCAGGCGAAGATCCTAAATTTATTGCACGCCGCATGGTTATTTTTGCCTCAGAAGATGTTGGTCTCGCAGGAAACGGCGCACTCGGCTTAGCGGTAGCGGCTTTTCAGGCCGTAGAACGAATTGGCATGCCAGAGAGTAACTATGTATTGTTCCATGTTGCTTCAGCACTGGCTAAAGCCGAGAAGTCGCGCCAAACGAGTGATGCCATGACACAGGCCCTGGCACTAGCGCGGCAGTATCCAGATGCGCCTGTTCCGCTTCATCTTCGAAACGCCCCGACAAAACTCATGAAAGACCTCGGCTATGGTGGGGGCTACAAATGGGAAGCTGATTTTAAACACAACAAAGGTTTTCTACCCGACGAATTAAAAAACGAGAAGATTTTTTAGCTAAAGTTCTTTAAATTCTTCAAGCATATAGATAAGAGAAGCAATCTCTATCAGTGTAATAACTCCGATCGACACGAATAAGCCTTCACCAAACATCTTCCCCCATCCCGTAAGAAGAAGCCCGATCGTAAGGAGGACGGGGATAAAAGCACCTTTTACTATGCGCTTACCTGAGCGACGACGCGCTTCTTGCTCCTTATTGGTAACGACAAACCCTAATCTTCCACCCAGAAGACAGTACATCCAAGGATACGTCATGGCAGGAAGTAGACTATAGTGAGCCAAAAAACCCTTGATTCTATCTGTAATGCTCGTGTGGGATCTTGAATAAAAGAGGAAAAGCCCAAGCTGGCCAACCATAGAAGCGATTAATGTTACTGCGATAATTTTTGCAATAAGACATTGAAACGTATCTCCGTACAAAAACCAGCTCAGGCCATTCGCTACAAAAATGATCGCAAGAAGTAACTCAAAATGGATCCAGGCAAATAATTGATTTACAAAACTGATTTTCTGGCGAAGTGTCAACGAGGAATCGCCTATTAATTGCCATAGTCGAGCCTTTAAGATCTGCATATTGCCGTACACCCAGCGAGTTCGCTGCCGTGCAAGAGAATCGTAATTAAACGGCATCACCCCCTGCCCAAAACTCTTATCGACGTATACCCCGCTATATCCAAGCTTGTGAATGGAGATACCTAGCTCGGTATCTTCTGTAATGCTGCTTTCGCTCCATGTTAGCTGAGAATCAAAGAGCTTCTTTCGAATCATCCCCATGGTTCCGGTAAAAGTCACGCCATTAAATGCCTGGGCCTGGTTCATAAATCGAGAGAAAAACAATTCATAATCGTTATAAAGGCTTGTGTTTTCATTTTTGTTTGAATAGTCCTGAGGAGTTTGCACGATCGCTACAGACTCATCTTTAAAGTAACCTACTGTTTCTGCTAAGAAGGTAGGTGTCACAATATAGTCAGCATCGACGATCGTAACAATTTCAACCCTAGCGGGGAGTAAGTTTTGTACATAATTGAGCGCGCCTGCTTTGTATCCAGCTATGCTATCGGCGTGATGAAAGACGAATCTATCCCCTAGATCCTGACATTTCTGCTCAATTTTTTTCCAATTTGCTTCCCAAGTGTTGTTGTTATCGATAACGTACACTTTATAGTGCTCGTAAGCTTGCTTGGAAAGCGCCGACAAAACACGGTTAACGATATGGGCGGGCTCATTGGAACATGCAATGATAACAGCGACATAGGGAGTATAAGAAGAATCGAAAACAGGCTCGGGCGGACGTTTATTGGAAGGATGGCTGAACTTAAGAAGTGTGATAATGACAACGAGAAGAGCAAGGAGAACGACAACAACAAAAGTCACGATCGGCGGTATCACTGCACCGATGAGAAGAGAGAATACCAGGATAATACCTATTCTAGTCTTATCAACCATATTCTTTGGCGACACAAACATAAAGCTAGCTTGCGAGAAGGACAACTTAGAAGTACCTTTGTCTTCTACTGTAATGTTGCCTATCAAAATGTCACGCGGCACCGCATGACTCTCACTAATCTAGTCTTTGCCTTTATGTTACTAGCTACCATTATCTATTATACTCCTTTTACCAAGAAGGATTGAGACCAAACGATACCATTGAACTTTATTTTAATATATTGAGAAGTTGGTCCACGGATTGCTTCACTGTATACATAGTGGACGCCCGCCTCCTTTGCTCATCGGTGAGCGGAGGAAGTCCGGCTGCTGTAGCTATGCCCCTGGCGAGCTCATACGGATTATCCGGCTCGACGAATGTCACTCCGCCGCAATCCGTTTCAACTAAGCCTCCATCGCGTGAGGCAACGACACGACATCCCGCATGTTGAGCTTCAACAGAGTTCATTCCAAATGTTTCATGATAAAATTGAGCATTCGATGGCATCAGCACAATATCATAGCGTGCCATCATTTTTGCCACCTCCCCAGGACCAACGGCGGGCGGGAGAAGGTTTAGGTACGGATGAACCTTTAGCATCGGCTCAATTATTTTTCCCTCCGGCGTGTCAGTAGCTGCCATCACTACATCAAATTCAAATTCATCAGGGGGAAGAATGTACGTAAAATGAAGTGCCGCCAAAAAAGTATAAATTCCTTTATCTGGATGGAGTCGGCTTGCGAGCAGAACCCGCTTTTTTTTCGAGGATTTTTTTTGCCGGGGCTGCTTTGCAAACACGCTGTCAGCAAATGGATAAGCCACGCCTATCTCAGAGCGCCTTATGCCCAAATCATCAGCCCAAAGCTGCGCTGCATACTGACTTGAAACGATAACTTTCCGGCCCTCCACACCTTTAACATAAAAGTCATGCTCACCTCGTTCTAGTGGTGGCGGTGGACAGTGCAAAATAACATAAGAGGGGTGACGCGTTTTAAGCAATTGGGGTTCAAGCACAAAAATGGGTATTTCTAGCTTGGCAGTTTCCTCTTTACTGAGAGGCAGAAAAGGGACACGAGGAATTTGCGGCAGATCACCATCATCATCGCTCTTCAAGGTTACAACCTGCGCATCTATTCCACGAGCATTCAGTTCTCTTGTTTGGCCGATAGTATAACTTTCTGATCCACCAATACCTGATAAGAAATTGTTTGCCGACCGCGGCCATATAAACGAAATCATATCTTTATCATAGCAAAGACAAGATCCCGGAGATACTATTCTTCGTCAAGCAACGCCGCAAGAACACCATTCGTCCAGCCAAACCCATCCTGCAACGGATATTCCCCGCCGCCACCCATCTGGCCGGGATCGACAACATTATACTTTTCGACAAGCTTGGCTTTTTCTTTGAACAGCTTTATATTTTCTTCGGTCCAGCGTTTTTTGATTTCATCCGCTAAACCATGGTGGCCGTAATTTCTGAGTCCTTGGATAACCACCCATTGCAACGGCGCCCAACCATTTGGAGAATCCCATTGCTGTGGAGTCTCAACAAGCGTCGTCACCACGCCGCCTTTTTTCAAGAAATCTTTTTCGATGCGTCGAGCGACGAGATTCGCCTGTTTGGTTGTTGCAATGCGAACATAGAGCGGAAATACACCCGCCAGCGTAACATGCGGGGTTTGTTCGTGGTGATGAAAGTTATAATCCATAAAGAAATTCTCGGTGTGGCTCCAGCAATATTCCTGGATGGCACGCACACGTTGGTTTGCCATAGCTTCAAATCTATTTGCTAGCAGTGGCTGGTAGAGTAGTCTGTAGCTCTGGGCTATGGTCATTTCGAGATCGTAAAGGAGGCAATTAAGATCGACCGGAATAATATCAGCGGTATGAATAGTACTTAGATCTTGAGAATCGAGTAACCAGCGCGAGCTGAAGTCCCAGCCGGATTCTGCCGCGGCACGAAGGTGAAGATAAAGGCGGTCCGACTCGCGGTCTGGTGCGGCACCAGCCGTTTCAAGGTCATCCAATACCGACTCTGGGCGTGGTCGTTTTTTGTTATCATAGTAACGATTAAGCAACATGCCATTTGGCATTTCGGCCACACGCGCATATGCCTTATTCTCCTGTTTACTGAGAAGTCTGCGACCTTTCATCCAAAAGCGATGCTCTATAAGCATGTACGGCAAATACTCAACCAGCGTGGATTTACCCTTATGCTGCGCCAATAGCTTTACCATATGCGAAAAAAACGGCGGTTGGCTGCGGCTCAAATAATACGTTCTGTTTGCCGTAGGGATAAAGCCGAATTTACGAAGCATATAGGCGTAGTTTTTCATCATGCCTTCAATCATATCCCAGCGATCATCAACAGCGAGACCGAGCATAATGAAATACGAATCCCAGTAAAAATGTTCGACATATCGCCCGCCTGGAACCACGTATGCATAGGGCAACGCAAAGAGAGATCCGCGCGAAAGTCTGTTGCGTCGCTCCAAAACATTCCATAGAGTAGCGATATGCTCCCGTGGTGTCATTGATGTATCGGTTTGATACGTTTTGCCCTTTTCACTGTATTCGTAAAAATGACGCATCACAAAATCCCGCAGGTCAAACTGCGGATCGTCTTTTGCAAGCATATATTCTTTTTTTATTTGTTTCATGCTCTGTCGCGGCACGAGATCGATGAAGATTTTTGTGTCGTCAAAAACGCGTTTTGTCTGCACATCCGTAAAAAGCGCATCGAACGCTTCGTCGGGGCTTTTTGCCACGGGCAACAACCCCCCTGCCGTCTTTACATACGTACTTTTTAAACTGTCGATACTAGGGATAGGGATACGGACTTTTTTCATTTCTACACTTAGTATAGGCCACACCCTACCCCTGATGCAACCGCTAAATGATGACTACTTTTTGATCAACACACCACTTATAAACAAGCCTCTCCGAGACGATAGTGCTATCCTTAAATATCACCGGATCGATGAATGCCACTTCATCCGCATCAGCACCTTTACCGTATTCGAATTGTTCAGGCATACCGAGCTCAAAGACCACCCATAATATCCACGCTTGCTTAGCTTTCACGAACCGTGGATTGGTCCCTATGATTCTGGCCTGAAATTTCTCGATGATAAGTACTTCCTCGTACATTTCCCGTGCAAGCGCTTCCTCGGCTGTCTCGCCGTGGTCCATGCCACCGCCAGGCAAGCTCCAGCTTCCTCCGTCTTCTTTGACCAGCAGCACTTCGCCCTTTTTATTGCGAATGATTGCCTTTATTGACACCCGATAAAATGCCTCCGGATAATTACCTTTAGGGATTGTCATAGTAGTATCTCCTTTCCAAAAAGAGCCATCCCGAGCTCTTTTTGGCGCTATGATGCTACTGCTTGGCGGCGCGTTTACGCTGCGTGGGGTCAAGATAGCGTTTACGAAGACGAAGCGACTTTGGTGTTACTTCAAGCAATTCATCGTCTTCAATAAAGTCAATACATTGCTCGAGCGAAAGTTCGGTAAACGGCGTCAATTGCACCGTACCGTCACTGCTGCTACTGCGCATGTTGGTAAGATGTTTTGCCTTACACACGTTAATGTCAAGATCATCATGGCGGTTGTAAAGACCAACGATCATTCCCTGGTATACTTGCACGCCAGGACCAACAAACAATTCACCACGTGATTCGGCGGTTTGCAATGCATACGGCGTGGTAACACCTGCTTCAAAAGCAACAAGCGCACCATTTCGACTTTGCTGAAGCTTAGGGCCGAGAGGCTGATATCCGTGCGGGAGGCTGTTCATAATAACTGTTCCTTTGGTGGCAGTAAGGAGAAGATTGCGAAGTCCAATCATGGCGCGGGTGGGCAAAATGTAGGTAGCACGCGACGTGCCGCTACTGGTTTGCTCCTGCTTTACAAGCTCAGCACGACGAACGCCAAGTTCTTGACTGACAGCACCAAGGAATTCTGGAGCGACCTCAATGAGGAGCTCTTCGACAGGTTCTTTTGTTACACCATCCTCCTCAATAGTGACTACCTGCGGACGACCAACTTCAAACTCATAGCCTTCACGGCGAAGCGTTTCAATAAGCACAGAAAGGTGCAATTCGCCGCGGCCCGAAACGATAAAGCCAATGCCATCTTCTGCCACACGGAGACTAACATTAGTTTCGAGCTCTTTTTTAAGGCGATCACCGATTTGGCGCGAAGTATTAAACTCACCCTCTTTACCCTTCATTGGGCTGGTATTGGGACCGAGATACATACTAAGGGTTGGGGCTTCAATGTCAATAACTGGAAGCGCTTCCGGATTTTCACGATCAGCGATCGTTTCACCGATGTGGGCATCCGCGATACCAGTAAGTGCGACGATGTCGCCGGCAATAGCACTCTCAACTTCTTCGCGGGCCAGACCACGATAGCCAAAGATTTTTTCAATCTTACCGCTTACCTGTGTACCGTCACGCTTAATGAGCGTGATCTGTTGGTTGCGCTTCGCACTTCCGCGAGTAATACGGCCAATGGCATATTTACCGAGGAAAGAGTCGTATTGGAGTGAAGTTACAAGTAGCTGCAATGGCTTATCTGCTTCAACGGACGGGGCGGGGATATCGTTAATGATAGCGCTGAAAATTGGTTCGAGATCAGCGTGTTCGGAGGGGTTGTCGGGGAGCTCGGTCCAGGCTTTTCCATCACGGCCAATAGCAAAGTACACCGGATAATGAAGCTGGCTATCGTCGATGGCGAGTTCCAAAAAGAGATCCGAAATCTCATCGATAACTTCGTCGATGCGGCGCGACGGCTTGTCAATCTTATTAATAATCACGACCGGCTTGAGACCAAGCTCCAGCGCCTTAGAAAGCACGAATTTGGTCTGTGGCATCGGACCTTCCTGGGCATCTACAATAAGGAGTACGCCATCGGCCATGTTGAGTGTTCGCTCTACTTCACCACTAAAGTCAGCGTGGCCAGGAGTATCGATGATATTAATTTTGTAATCACCGTGATAAATAGATGTCTGTTTAGCAGTAATAGTAATCCCACGAGCACGCTCTTGGTCGCCACTATCCATAATAAGCTCCTGGCTCATCTCTGCTTGGTTATCACGAAAGGTTTTGCTTTGCTTCAAGAGACCATCAACAAGCGTCGTTTTACCGTGGTCAACGTGAGCAATAATCGCGATATTTCGTATAAATTCTGTTTTTAACATAAAAATAAGCCCTTGGGGGCACCTCTCTAAATAAATCTTAACATATTTTTGTTTATAAATCCAAGAAAGCAGGGGATGCTGCGACAGTTTTACTCGTCGCCGCACCCCCTTACTACTTTCGTCCTACGGCCTGATTCGCTTAGACGCCCTTGACCGTCTTCGTGAACCCGTGTTTGAACGCCGCCACCATGAGAGACTCGTACCGCGCACACATCAGCACGATCGAGCCTCCGATGAGGAAGTACGCCATCGACGCGCTGTCCGGGAGGTAAAGGAACCAGAACCCGCCGGACTGATTCGGCCCATACATCATGATGGTCAGGGCCGACAGGTCGATCACAGTGTCAACGATACTGAAAAGGAACGCGACGACCGTCAGTGTGTTCAACTTCTCCTTGATTTTGAACTTTCCACCGCCGCCCTCGCCTGATCTCTCCCTCCCGACGTAGTACAAAATGAACTGTCCCACCGTCAGGCCGATTGCAATTGCGAGCGCGATGAGGTCGAGAGCCACCGGAAGCTGCATGTCGGTTCCCAACGACGACTTGAAGAAGAAATACGTCAGGAACACATCCAGCACCAGAACGCCAAGGATCGCGATTCCGCGAGCGGACTGGCAGAAAAGCTCGTACAGCAGCCCGGCCTTCTTGAAGAACCAGAGGAAGATCCCGATCCCAGGCCAGTCGAACGGCGGCCTAGCATTCTTGTCCCGGTCATACATCGGCTTCAGAATCACTTCCTGGAGGAAGCACATAGCGACGACGATCGTGGCAATGATCTTGAAGCCCACGCTGGGATCGTCGGGAGTGATGTTGAGTCCCTGCTCCGGCCCGTACACCAGACTTGTGAACCCAGCCAAGTCAACGGCCGAATCCATAGTCGCGACGAAGAGACCAAAGAGAATGACCAGCCACTCCTCGAACAATGCGCTCTTCCAGTTGATGCCCCGGACTGTCACAAACAACAGGTACTGAAACCCTGTCGTTGCGACCGAGAATGCCCACGAGATGATCGTCGAGAGTGAACCCGAGTACATGCCCGTTTTGTCGATGTAGTTGGTCATGAACTGTGGGCCCAAGTAGAGATCGATTCCCACGAAAAGCACAGGAAGCGCGAAGGCTCCCAAGCCCATGAACACCGACGCGAGGCCCATCCCTACGGTGAAGAGCCACCCCGGTTTACTTTTACTGTTCGTACTCATCCCAATCTCCTTGGGTAGTCGGTTGGACGAAAGTAACATCTTACAAATACAAAATAATAGCTGCAAAGTCAAGCGTAAGTTGTTTGCTGCTCCCCCGTGCCCTTCGTAGCACAGGGGGAGCAGCGACGAGCAGTCCTACGGAAAGCGCGACGGATTGTTGTACGATTCTCTGGCCAGCCCCAGCCGTTGATTGAGGACGGCCTGTCGAATCGCCCGAGAGCTACCGAGGTTCATGAGATTCGATCGCTCGAACTCATTGTGAAATGCAACCACGGCATCCTCCAGAGAACCCTGTTTCAGCATCATGGCCCACTCGTTTGGAAACCGACTGTATTCGGCCAGATGCGGTTTTCGAACATGCATTTCCCTGTACATATAGTCAAGCTGATAATCCAGGTCGCTGACTTTCTTCCCCTTGGGGACGGACTGCTCAAGCGCAGTGCGACGACCGCGAGACCATTGGCATAGGCCATACCCGATACCGCTGCCGTACTCCACGATCTTCGGGTCGAAGTGAGACTCGGCCTGGATATTGCCCATCACGCCAGCAGCTTGCTCACGAGATAGGCCATTGGCCCGGAGAAACTTCCAGACCTCGTTCTTCACCTTCTCTCTTTCGGTCGCGTTTTGCGCGGGATGTGCCGGTGCGGGTGGGTCGGCCTCCTGAATGTCGGCGGGGCCGGCATCGGTCGCAACAGCTAGATTACTGAGATCGAACCTCCACGGAAGGTTTTTGCCTTCGTCGAAGTGATTCGTTGCCCAGAAAAGGGCACCGGCCAAAGCCAAGACGACAACGGTGCACAAAAATGCGACGCCGCCACCACCGCTTGTTTCTTCCTCTTCGGACACACTACCTCCAAAAAGTGCGTGTACGATTGCAAGTCCCCCTCGTAGGCGGCTCTGGCTTACTTATATCATATAAATGAGCTACTTACAATTTACCACTCTCCTCTCAGTGTGATATATATGAAGAGAGATTAGAGCCTAGAGAGAGGATTGCCATGTCCGTTCCGGGTTTTATCGAGAGAGAAATGGAGATCTTTCCTGAAGTCGAGACGTCTCTGATTTCGTACATGAGACGCAAGGGATGCTCATTCAACGTGGCACTGAGTCATGCTTTGAAAGTTCTTGGCGGCGTAGATGTTGCCAAGCAAGCTGGCGAAGAAGTTGTTCACGTTCCTGGCTACACTGCTCAATCCGAGGTAGAAGCGTTTCAGACTATTTATGGCCAGGAGATCCACCTGGAAAAGGTCGGTCAGAGCATCAATAGCAAGCCGCGAAAAATCCCTGTCCAGGTAGACGAAAAGGCGTACAACTCACTTCGCGCTTACACACAGGGGCGTGCTGTAGCGGAGGCAGCCGCGATCATGCACGCAACGTTCCTTCTCATCCTCTGCCTTCACGGAGATCTATGGGTTCGGCCATTTGGCAAAAAGCCATTACGCGTGATTCTCGAAAAGTAGTTCATCTCAAAAAGCCCCTGTGCGATTCGCGTTTCTCGCGTCGCACAGGGGCTTGCATCACAATCTTATTTTATAGCCTTGCCTCTCACGGATACCGCGAAAGACAAGGCATTTTCAGCTCTCCAGAGCCGGACGCCCCAGAAGACGGAGCGACGCATTCGGCAGGTAATACCGAGCGGTCTCCTCGGAGAGTCCGAACAACCGACCATGCCACTGCTGACCAGCAATGCTCGCGTCGTCCGACTCGCGATGACTAGGAGTTGACGTTATCTCGTACACATCAACCCTGGCCGGTCCAGCAACGCGCACCTCGGCAGGGACCTGAGACATCGCGCCCTCGCATACCGTGAAGTCGTATGGTCTCCCGGCAGCCTTCAGGTTGTACAGCGGTTCGTCGACCCGAAGAGGGTCGTCGTGCTCCGCACACAAGAGCATTATGCTATCTCCTCACTCAGCACGAACTGCAACAACACGCCAGAATGGAGTGCTTTTATATACTATCTCTCTCATGTTTTATTGGTCAACTACTAGCTTCAGGGGACTTGAACCAAACTAGCTTTTATGCTATAAATATTCTACTCAGGTTTTTCCAACCTGACCCGTTCAAGGGAGAGTGCGATGACCTCACGCGTCAGGATTCACAGCAATTGGCTCTCGGAGCTCGGAGAAGAGTTCCCTCAGTCAGCACCTCAGATCGATGCGCTTGCCGCACACATGTTCGCCAAGCAGGAGAAGCTGGCGGCACTCATCCGGTTCTGTGCCGCTCGCCCCGAGCTGCGCATGATGTGGATGTACGCCGAGTACAGTGCGGCACTGGACGCCGTTGCGCTGGAATCATCCGAATCGGAGCGTACCACGGGCACACAGCCCTCCGGGCAACAGAGGAGCGGACGAGCTGGGCACACCCACAACGCCATTCTCGATGTGGCAGAAACGCTGATCCAACGAGGCGAACCATGGAACAGAGACAAGCTGGCAAACCTGGCAAACATCAGCCCAGCAACTCTCTACAACCACTTCGCATCAACCAGTCACATCATCGTCGAAGCATACGAGCGCCTGCTCGCCGCATAGCCCGAACGTTACCTCGCCGCGCGCAGTTTGAAACACTTCGCTTAAACGGCGAGGTGTTTCAATAAAGCGAGCGTCGATCTTATAGTTGCCAGTCTGGTCCATCCCTCCGATTGGACCGCCATTGAGGACCCCAGACCGGTTAGTTCTATTAAGATAGAAAGTAGCAAATCCGAGCTCGAACGGATCAGCCGAGGGATCGAGATAGAGTTCCTTTTGCCGACTCCACTCTTTCACCGTGAGCTCAGCCTTCGTAAGTCGTTCGCTAAACCTGACCGGTTCAGCAACAACTGCCGACCAGAAGGCAAAGACTGCCGGATCAAGGTCGTTAATTACGATCCGTTGCACCTGGCCAGTCACTAGCAGCGCCAGAGCGGCACCGGCACCGCCCGCGTATGGCTCGACGTAGGTTCCCGCCGTCAGACCATTCGCGCGAATGAACGATTTTAGCCTGGAATACAACGCCCCCTTGCCGCCAGGGTAGCGCAACGGCGAGATTGTTACCCGCCGCAGTTTGCTCTTGTCGACATACGCACTGGTCACGGCTTCAACATCACCTTAATAAGTCCTACCATGCCATCCCAGCAGTTTCGCACCTCGTCCGTCGAGGCGAAAACATGGTGATTATGGTTTATGGCGTTCATGTGATCACCAGTGCACGTCGCTGTCGGCGGCGATCGAACGCGAGGCAGCAGCCAGGCGAGGCGCTATCGAAGGACTGTTCGGCGGAGGCGAGATCACGACGCCGCCGGCCAAGCCCACTGGCACCCGCGCCCGTAAGGCCGGAGCCAGCGAGTAGCACCGCCTGAGCAGCACTCCACCTCGAAGGGCGACGGGTAGCACTTGAAGTGCTACCCGTCGCCACACAATCACCCGACTGAAAGCTGGGGCTGCAAAAAACACAGCACCGCGACAACAGAGATAGGACTGCCTTTCCTCGATCAGGGCAGGCTCACCTTTCTTGGCACAGATGAAAGCCGCTGAAAAAATACTAGGAGGACCAATGCATGCCATCGAAGAAGAAGTCAGAATGGGAGGTGCGCACCCATGGGACACAACTAGATGACACCCGATCGGGTGAACAGGGTGCGAGTGATGGAGATAACAAAACCGCCTCCACCCTCGATGAGGGTGGAGGCGGTTTTGATCTTGCTACCGACGTGGCCCCACTCTCCGTGGTCCTTTCGGACCACGGTTCAAGTAAGACCGCGCTGGTGGAGCATATCGGATTCGAACCGATGACCTCTTCCATGCCATGGAAGCGCGCTAGCCAACTGCGCCAATGCCCCGAAGTTCTTAATTACTATAGCAAAACCTCACCCCTATTTCCATAGAGGCGAGGTTTTTTATAAGCTGCTACGCGCCCACCCTGGGGCACTTTCTTTTGTTTTCAACTGTTTGTTTTTATACGCCAGAGGGTACCCCTGCAAGCGTACCAGCTTGACGTTAGTATGCTCTTATTTATTAACTTTTTCAAGCTTATGCTAGCTCGATATGTAGAAATATGCTTAAATAGGCTTGTTCAGAAGCACACGCGATAAGCAAGTGTATCTCTCTATAAGGGGCTACTCTTTCTGTAAACGTTCGCAGCATGGTCGATCTGACAACGATTTAAACAAGAAAGAGTTACCTACGTTTTATGGCACAACAAAATCTATTCATTGGTAAGCTAGCTTTCGCTACTACCGATGATGGTCTCAAAGCTTACTTTGAGCAAATTGGTGAAGTTGAAAGTGCACGTATCATCACTGATCGTGACAACAACAACCGCAGCAAAGGCTTCGGTTTTGTTAGCTTCGTCAACGACGATGACAACCAAAAAGCTATCGACAAGCTCGACAATACTGAGCTTGATGGCCGCACTATTAGTGTGAGCCTTGCCCGCCCTAAGGAAGACCGTCCACGACGCGATTTCAATGGCGGCGGCAACCGCGACAACAATGGCGGTGGTTCATTCCGTCAGCGCAGCTGGTAGTTTACTACCTAACGCAAATAGGACACCTCGTTTTATACGGGGTGTTTTATTTGTTGCGACGACGAAGTGTAATGGCAGCTAAAAGAAGTGCACCGACTACAAATGCGCCGACTACCGACATATCCCGCCAGGCATTATCCGTAACATCCATGTGGCTCACGACTTCATTAAGGGCATCGATGGCATAGGTCAGCGGCAAATAGTACGCGATCGACTCAAGTGCACTGGGCATCTGACTTAGCGGAATAAATAAGCCACCGATAAGGATTTGGGGGAATACGAGCGCAGGCATAAATTGAACAGCTTGAAACTCTGTCTTTGCAAACGCACTTACAAAAAGGCCCAGTGCGGCTCCAAGAAGTGCATCGGCAAGCGCCATGGCCACCAAGAACCAATGAGGGCCCGTAACGTCCAGATTGAATCCGTATAAAATAAGAACGCTTACAAGCAAAGCTTGGATAATAGCCAACAGACCGAATGCCATCATATATCCCATTATCAGGTCGAATTTGCCGATAGGAAGCGCCATAAGACGCTCCATCGTACCGCCTGTACGCTCACGGAGCGTTGTGATAGACGTAATTATGAACATAATAACAAACGGAAATACGCCAAGTAGCGCAGGAGCAACTCTATCAAATACTGCCAGGTTGTCGCTGAATAACCACCTAAAAAGTGTCATGAGTAGACACGGGACAACAAAGATAAGAGCCACCGTGCGTGGATCGTGCGAGAGCTGACCGAATATGCGACGCGTTGTAGCGAATGTAGCCCTAATATGATACATCATGCTTTTCCCTCTTTTTTGATCGCAACCATAAACGCATCCTGTACGGAATTTGTTTTTGTAGCAGCCAACAATTCGTCTTTTGTATCTTGCCACAATAGCTTTCCTTCGCGAAGAAGAAGGAGATTATCGCACTGTTCTGCTTCATCCATTACATGACTTGAAACAAGAAGCGTTTTGCCAGCCAGTGCCATATCCTTAAAAAGCCGCCACAAATCTTGGCGAAGCAGTGGATCAAGTCCTACGGTTGGCTCATCAAGCACCAGCATATCAGGATCACCAAGCAGAGCAACGGCAAGCGAAACACGCGCCTTCTGCCCTCCCGAAAGCCGCTCAACCAGTTGATGGCGCTGCTCAGTTAAATGCACCTTGTCGATAATAGCTTTTACTTGAGACTTTGATGCTCCCGTGAGTGTTCCGAAATAACGAATGTTTTCTAAAATAGTAAGGTCCTGATAGATGGCGGGCGCCTGCGTGACATATCCGATTTTTTTTCGCAGCTCTTTACTTCCAGCGGCCTCACCCAGTACTGTCAGCGAGCCTTTATATTTTTGAACACCAACAATGGCCCTCATAAGTGTCGTCTTGCCTGAGCCGCTTGGGCCGATTAGTCCAGTCACCGTTCCTCTTGTTACTTCAAAGGAGAGATCGTCAAGAATAGTGTCGCGCTCTTTTTTTACCACCAGGTTTTTCGAGACAATGGCAGGCTCTTGCTTCATGCTGTAATAGTATAAGATTTTACAGAAAGCGACAATGGCTACGGTTACTTCTCATGAAGCTGAGAGGCAAACATAGTATAGTACGCACCATGCTTCGCAACGAGTTCTTTGTGCGTCCCCTGCTCAACAACTTTTCCATCTTTAAGCATATAAATTACATCTGCTTTTTCGATGGTTGTGAGACGGTGAGAAATTGTCACGATCGTCCGTTTTGCATCGGCAAATATATGACGGAAAATACGCTCTTCGGCGAGTGCATCAATTGCCGATGTCGGCTCATCCAGACGAGTATCGGGCTGTCGCGATAAAAGTTGCGCGCTAACGCCAGCCGTTGCCACTGGCCGCCAGAAAGGTCGGTTCCTACATTACCTTCAGAGTCTTCCATCCATGGATGAACATAGCTGTCGTATTGTTTCGGGAGTTTCTCAGGAACTTCCGTGCCTCTGCCTTATCGACAGCTTTGTTGAAACGTTCACTATCCATAGGCCGGGTAACGTCGCCAAAATAAATATTTTCGCGTGCCGTCGCAAAACTAAAAGCTAGATAGTCTTGGCGCAAAACACCAAGTAAGCGATGCCAGCTTTCCGTATTTATATCGCGGAGGTCTTTCCCGTCCACCTCAACATTTCCTGACGATGGTATGTAAAGGCCTGTAAGAATTTTAATGAGAGTGGATTTACCTGCACCATTTTCGCCCACAATCGCTACATGCTGATGCTTTTTAATAGTGAGAGAAATGCCTTGAAGAACATCCGCTTTGGCGTTAGGGTAGCGAAACGAAACGTTTCTTAGCTCAATTATATTCGGAGCTTCACGAACCATATGATGACCCGAACGATGTTCGGGTAAGGACATAAACTTTTGATAGTCAAATAGATTTGCAATATCTTCGTCAACCATATTTATTTGGCCGACAAAGCTGCTCGCTCCGCCAAGTGCCCGACTCACAACTTGCTGAACATACAGAAATTGACCCACAGGTTGCGCACGACCTATTATTTGTACAACTGTGAAAAGCAGTGTGATTACTTCGGCGCCCGCCTCTAAAGCATCTGCACCGAGGCGCTTAAAGATATATTTACGCTCAAACTCTATCCTTTGTTTTTCATCTTTGTCACGAAGCTTTGTGCGAAGGTCGAGCAGATGACGAACAAGAGAATAGAGTCGTAATTCTGCAATGTACTGCGGCTCAAAAAGATTCCATTCGATCTGGCTTTTGGCACGACGGACCTCAACATTTTCGTTCCAGTGTTTCGTTTGTGCTCTCGACAATTTGAACTGAATGATGATGCCCGGAATTATAGCCAGTACAAGGATAATACCGAGTATCCAGTTAACCAAAACAAGCGCAACGATACCAGCGAGTCGGTCAAAAACATAGGCAAAAAATTGTGAAAACTGTTTTGCTTTATCGTACATATCGGCCGTGTCTTTGTCGTCGTAGCGCCAAAAATCAAGCGATAAAAAATGCTCGTACATACGATCGCTGATCCCTGCCTCGATTTTGTATCTCATCAGCTGGGTAGTAAACTGCTCGATACTCCGCCATACGGTCATTAATATACCGAGAATAGACGTTATTATTACATATAAAATCGCCTGCTGGCCTGCCGCGTGATCACCCGCATACGCCCCCGCCAACGCGGTGGTCGTTAGTGCCGCATAGTACGTGGTGATAAGTGGTAATAGCGCGCTAATAATCGCCCCTACTACCTGAAGGACCACCATGAGTGGTGCGCCTGGTAGGTGATCTTTCCCACCTGTGCAATAGCGACAATATACTGCTTTTTAGTCAGCTTCTTTTTGTCTTGTCGTGCCATGTTAGGGTTTCTTGCCTACCGCCAAAGGCACAACTTTTAATGTTAGAATCAAGGCCAAGATAATAGCAAATCCACACATGATCGAAGGAATACCTGCAATAGTAGAAGGATCGATAATATTAACTGCTGTAGTCGGAATAATAAACGCAAGATATCCGACTGCGAGCGCTAAGAGCGCTGATCGTACCGCTCCTTTTCGACGCAGCGCCCAATATATTGAGTAGGCAACCGCCACCACCAGCCAGCCATAGTAATAAATCGTATATGGAATAACCGACCATGAAGCGATAGAAAATATAACATAGTTGCCAAGACATTGCTGTGCGGTCATGCCATGACCAACAAAAAGGAATAGTATGGCAAACGCTGCGGCGCTCAAATAGCTAATACCAACAAGAATTGGCTGCTTCTTACCGGCAAGCTTCGTTGCAAGGTGAAGTCCAAGAGGAGGCAGTAGTGTAATTGCGACGTATCCTATCCGTGCCCACATAAGACTATCGACGCCCCATGCTCCTTCACAGACATTAAACTCCGCAAGCTGAAAAACGGCCAAACCCACAAGGATGGCTATTGCCAAGCGAGATATGGATGTTAACTTGTGCCGAAATAGTATATAGGCGGCAAAACCTATTTCAAGAAGAAATGTCAGTATCATAATAGGCGGCGAAAAGCAGTACAGCCTATCTGTCTTTATAAAACGCATCGTCAGCTGGCTTCCTTTCCAAGAAAATCCCTCAACGCTTGAAACGGTTTTATCATTTCGTACGTATGCTTATCATCTTCTGGGCCTAACTCGGCACGAGTTTTACCTCCGTAACCTAACGGTTCAAAAATGGTATCCCAACCATATCCATTTTGACCTCGTGGGTGCTTTGCAATAGTTCCCTTTAAGCTCCCTCGAAACGTTTCTATACGCTGGCCATCATAGTACCCGAAAACGCATTCGGCAACAGCCGAGCGGTCAGAAAAGCCATCCAGCATACGACATACGTTTTCGAGTCCATCAGGAGTTTCTACAAAAAATTTAATGAAAGGCCCCGGGAGGCCACCGAGTGCCGTAAAACCAAGCGAGACATCTTCGACCAATACGGGCTTCTGAAGTATGCTGTATGCTTGCTTGACTTTGTGCTCAACAATTTCTTCCAAATGTGTTGACTGTAATTCATCAAGCGACACTTTTTGATGCTCAAGCGAAATGCCCAGCATACTCGCCAGATAATTTGCTTTATCTTGATTGCCAGTAATAAATACAGGGAGGTCATCCATTACGCTCTCCTTCGTCTCGGTCATGCTTTTACTGTAGCATACGTGATATAGTACTCCTATGGAACCCTCGATTGAACGCATCGCCGATCTACAGCAGTTTGTCGCAGACTTTAGTAAGGTAACACGAGTACCCCTGCTTAGTGACACCAATCGGCTTGAGAATGACGTGGATCATAGCTACGGGCTAGCGCTCACCTGCTGGTACCTAGCGCCAAAGATAGCACCCGATCTCAACCTGGAAAAGATCTTCAAATATGCGTTGTCTCACGATATTGTGGAGCTTCATGCTGGCGACACATTCGTTTTTGCCGACACAGCAGAAGTTGCCAGCAAATCCGAACGGGAGGATGCCGCAATTGAGACACTTTACGAAGAATGGCCGGATTTTTCCGAAATGGTCGATTACGCAAAAGGTTACAAAGAAAAGATAGATGAAGAGGCAAAATTTGTAAAAGCAGTCGATAAAATTCTTCCGCTCATTATTATTGAGCAAGGCGAAGGTAGCGACTTTTGGAATCGGCACAAAATTACCCTTGATATGGAACGAAAAAACAAAGTGACTATTCTCGTTTCCGACTACGTTGCGCCGTATTACGACCAAATTATTGTATGGCTTGAAGAGCGCGGTAATATGCACAAACCAAAACTATAGTTATTTCAAAAGTGCCAACAGAGCCTGCTCATCGATGATTTTCGTGCCGTATTTTTTAGCCTTCTCAAGCTTACTAGCACCCACGTTTCCACCAGCTACAAGATAGGTTGTATCCTTTGCAACGGAGGTTTGAAAGGTACCGCCTTGCTGACGAATTTTATCAGCCGCCTCATCGCGCCCCATAGTCTCTAGCGTTCCTGTAACCACAAAGTTTTGACCCACAAGCTTACCGGCTGCCTTTTTATATACCGGATGAACACCAAGATCTTTGAATTTTTCCAAAAGTAGGATATTATCTTCGTCCGCAAACCACCCTAAGATACTTTCTGCAACGACAGTTCCCACGCCTTCAATCGCCTCCAGCTCATCCCCACTTGCATGCTGTAAGCCATCAATCGACTCGAATGTTTTTGCAAGATCGACAGCTGTCTGCGCTCCTACGTGGCGAATACCAAGCCCATAAATAAACTTTTCAAGCTGAGGGTGCTTCTTGTCCTGAATAGCAGAGATAAGCTTCGAGGCCGATATTTCAGCAAAACGATCCAGTGTCAGTAATTGTTCTTTGGTCAGGGAATAAATATCGGCAAGATCAGCAACAAATCCGGCCTCCACCAAAGCCACGACATTCTTTTCACCAAGCGTATCGATATCAAGCGCGCCTTTTGAGGCAAAGTGCTCGAGACCTCGCTTTAATAATAACGGGCCAGACGCGCCTTTGACCCGGTACACCGCCTCACCTTCCGGTCGATCAAACTCTAATTCTGGGTATTGAGCTTTTAGTAAGGCTTCGTAGTTTACGGCGTGGGTCCCTTTTGGTCGAAGCTCTGTAACGACACTCTTTACCTGAGGAATAATATCACCGGCTTTAAAGATAATCACCGTATCTCCAACCCGAACATCAAGCCTGGCTATCTCGTCGGCGTTATGAAGACTGGCATGCTGCACCGTCGTTCCCGCTACCACAACGGGATCAAACACTGCTACCGGGGTTGCCGCCCCAGTGCGGCCAATACTAATGACGATATCTTTTACAATTGTCGTTGCCTGTTCGGCGGCATATTTATAAGCCACAGCGGCACGTGGCTGCTTACCTACAACACCAAGCTCGGCAAACTGCGCGCGGTTGTTTACTTTAATAACAAGACCATCAGTATTGAAGGGCAGGTCTCCACGTTTTTTGTCCCATTCATCGACAAACTTCATTACTCCGTCCAGGTTGTCGAACACACTCGCCTGTTTATTACGAGTAAGTCCGAGTGCTGAGAGAGCTTCGTAGGCAAACATATTCGTCGGAATATCACTTGCTGTATTTCTGATGAGGTCATATGCCCTAAAATGGAGCGGGCGGGCGGCAACAAGCTTTGGATCGAGCTGGCGAATCGTTCCCGCAGCCAAATTACGCGGGTTCGCAAACTCCGGCTCGCCACGTTCAAGGCGTTTTTTATTCAGAGCAGCAAAATCTTTTTTGAGCATGACGATTTCACCGCGAATTTCTGTGCGGCCTTTGAGGAAGGTTTTAAATTGAGGGTCATATCGCAATCGCAGCGGGACGTTGCTGATCGTACGGACATTTGCCGTGACATCTTCTCCGATAAAACTGTCACCACGTGTTACAGCTTGCACTAAAACACCGTCTTGGTAGATAAGCGCACACGCAAGTCCATCCATTTTGATATCTGCAAAAAATTCATGCTGGCGACCAGGAAGCAGTTTGTCCATACGCTGCACCCAAGCCTCAACCTCTTTACGATCAAACACGTCATTGAGGCTGAGCATGCGGCTTGAATGCTGCACTTTTTGGAAACCACCAAGCAACTCACCACCTACGCGTTGCGTTGGGCTGTCTGAAGTAATGAGCTCGGGGTGCTCGGCTTCCAGCTTCTTCAGTTCACCAAACAAACTATCATATACCGCATCGTCAACCGATGGCTTATCGAGCACATGGTATTCATAACTATATCTTGCCAGTAATTCACGAAGTTCTTTTGCGCGTGTTTCAGGCTGGTGATGCATCGTCATCGACTACCTTTCTGTAAAGCAAATACGTATACGAGCTGAGCCAAACTATACTAATTGAAGCAAGGATAAGCAGACAAATAGGCACTAACGGAAACCACTGGATCGCCGGCCACACACTTTTTATCCAGGCATCGAAGAAGATAATTGGAATTATGATGATCGCCCATACGACAATTGTCAGTGCAAATAGCCAAATAAACCGCAGCAAGATGCGAAGGCGACGCCCAATGACTAAATCTCCTGCCGTTTCAATCGCCCGCATAGGGTACATGCCGGGGAGTGTCACAAGGACGAGTGCAAATAATGTGCTCGTTATCCAATAAAGTGAGAGAGCTAGGAGCAGTATTTCAAAAAGCCAGAATATCATTGCCTCGATACCATCATTGATCAAACCGGAGCTCGAGCCCGCCGCAAATGCGATTGCCGCCAAGGCTACCGGAAGCAACTGAATTACACCGACAGCAAATACAAGCGCCGTGGAGACAAGCGGAGCGCTCGAGTTATACAGACCATCACGAAATTTCGGCTTTTTACCGGCTATCATGGCGCGCAGTAACCATATGGTAGTAAGCCACACCATCAATCCCAGAAGAACCGCAACAAATTTCTCTACATCGTTTGGTGCATTATTAAGACTACCGAGTACGCCTGATGCAAGCAATATACCCGCTCTACCCGCTTCCCACCAGTTGCCCTGGAAAAGCTGGTCACCGCTCTCCTTCAAAGTATTACTATAGTCTTCGTAGGCTGTTTGCGAAGCGATGCCGATAATAGCTGCTGTAAGAGCGCCATAAACCACAACGAGCCAGGAGAATGTTTTTTTATGCTTCCAGAGTGTGGCGCGCACTTCATTCGTGAATGCCCAATATCCAGGAATTTTCAATGAACGAGCGTAATCACGTTTATACGTCCGTTTGAAACTGCGGTGCGGCCGACGAAGTTTTAAGTTCTCTAACTTACCGCGCAGCATGACTAGCCACTGTTTTGCCCAATTTTTCCGGGACTCCTTTGCCGCGCTCTTCTCGCCTAATGCCTTTGCTTTTTTATTTTTTTGTACCATCAAAATTTCTCGGCATTGTTACGAAGTCGCACGATACGTTCGTCAAGCGGTGGGTGTGTGCTGAATAACTTACTAAAGAAGCCTGGTTTTAGTGGATCGTTTAAAAATAAATGCGCAGTAGTTGAGCTCTGCTGTTTCATAGGACGTCCATACTCTTTTAACTTCTCTAGGGCTTGTGCGAGCCCTTCTGAATCGCGTGTTGTCATGACACCGCTTGCATCAGCTAAATATTCTCGTTGACGACTGATCGCAAGTTGGATAAGGGTAGCGATAATGGGGGCGAGTATAATCAACACAATGCCTATGACTAAAACTATCGGGTTACTGCTATTGTTATTATCACGGTGGTCCCCAAAAAACATCATACGGAGTGCGATATCCGAAAGAATACCGATCGCGCTTACCAACCCGAAGGCGATCATACTTACCCGAATATCATAGTTACGGACATGGCTAATTTCATGCGCCATCACTGCTTCTAATTCCCGATCATTCATAACTTCAAGAATACCTGTTGTCGCCGCTACAATCGCATGCTTTGGATCGCGCCCAGTTGCAAATGCATTCGGAGCAGGGTCGTCAATAACGTATACTTTCGGCATCGGCATACCTGTCGTAATCGTAAGATTCTCTACAATTCGGTATAGCCGTGGATTGTCCCTTTTTTCTATTTCTTTTGCACCCGTTACAAGTGTTGCTAATTTTGCCGCCAAAAAGTATTGAATTAGTGCATATATTGCAGCCACACCAATAACCCAATAGGCGATAGAATGATTACCGTAGAAGTAGCTGATTGTCCAGCCCACAGCACCAACAAGCCCTATAAAAAGTGCCATGATGATTATCGTGTTTCGCTTGTTGGCTGCTATTGCACTGTACATATAAATAAAAGTCTAAAGAACCGTATTAAAATTTAACTTCAACAGGTTTTTCAACACTGGCCATATCTTCAACTTCAAAGAATTCTCGCTGCTTAAAACCGAGCATACCAGCGAAGAGGTTATTTGGAAATACCTGAATTTTAGTATTTAAATCCCGAACGCCACTGTTATAGAACCGACGTGACGCCTGGATTTTATCTTCCGTATCAACCAGCTCTTGCTGTAGTTGGAGGAAATTCTGGTTGGCTTTAAGATCGGGGTAGCTTTCTGCCACAGCGAACAGGCTTTTTAGAGCACCTTCGAACTCATTTTCGGCCACTGCTGTTTCTTTCACACCTTTTGCATTAAGAGTATTGGCACGGGCTTCGGTTACTTTTTCAAAAACACCTGATTCGTGAGCGGCATACCCCTTTACACTGTTGATAAGGTTTGGAATAAGATCAAGACGGCGCTTCAGCTGAATAGTGATATCGCTCCACGCTTCATCGACACGAATCTTGAGCGTAACGAGCCCGTTGTAGGTCATCCATAAGAACAAACCCAAGAGCACGACCACCCCTAAAATAATCCATACTGCCATCATTTTCGTTATCCCCTTTGCTGTAGCTACATTGATTAGTGACATTATTATATCATCTTCAAGGCCTAAAGACATAGATTATCGGAGTAATGACACCTAAAAACATAGAAAAACTCTCAGGAAAATCCAAAGAGTTTTTCAAATAAATTCTGGTGCGCAGAGCGGGAATCGAACCCGCACGTCTTTTGGACAAGGGATTTTAAGTCCCTCGCGTCTACCAATTCCGCCATCCGCGCATATATGGAGGCACGTACGGGAGTCGAACCCGTCTAAAAGGTTTTGCAGACCTCTGCGTCACCGCTCCGCCAACGCGCCATCTAGGTCATTATACCAAACCTAGAGGAAGGAGCGTATATATTTTACGTAATTATTCTTATATGATATAAAATAGACAGCTTCTTGTACCAAAAAGACGAGGTGATTCTGTTGACCAAGCCCCCTAAAGACACTGGAAGCGGAGGCGCGGGTGTTGTCGTTTGTCTTGTCGTCCTTGGCATTGCCATTGGCCAGTCACATGAGTGGTGGGGAGTCTCCGATTGGGTTTCCAGCGTTTCCCCAAACGAGTGGCATTTCGCTGCTTCAGAAACCGAAGTCAGTGCTGATGGAAGCGCCATCCTAGCGGCCGCGCAAAAGTACGATGGCGAGCGTTATGTCTGGGGCGGCGGGCATCCTCCCGCAAGCTTCAAACCCGGAAGTGGGCTCGACTGTAGCGGGTTGGTAGATCGTGCCGTTTTTGAGGCCACACAGGTCAATGAGAACAATACGGCGGCAAGTTTTCGAAACAGCAAACACTGGACCCAAATCCCATTCACAGAAGCAAAAGCCGGTGACATTATGTATCGGCTGAAGAAACGGAAGAACGATGTCGACCATGTCGTTATCGTAGTAAGCAACGGAGGAGATGGTAAGTTAACCATCTTCGAAGCCGCGACGAGCAAAGGACCTGTCAAGTTACAGGTTCGTCAGCGCGACAACGTTAATTACGGCGAATTCGACGCCGCGCTTCGTTTCACAAAATAAGCCGCCAGAAAGCGCGTGGTATACCGAAGCATCGGGCCGCGTCATCTTGCGGCTCTTTGCTTTTTTAGGTAAGAATATTCACCGCCCGAGCCGTGACAAGCACAACTATGACCAGTGAAACAACCGACTGAATCGTCATTAAAAGTTTGGCCCGGTGAGACAGCGGCAGCGTATCCGTAGGGCTGAATGCCGTCGCATTCGTTACCGACACGTAGATATAGTCAAAGAAGGTCGGGCGCCAATTCGGCTTTAGTGTTGACTGAGGAAATTGAAAATCTGTCTGTGATTTCCTCGTATTATCGAGCTCCCAAAACCATATACCAAACACGATGATATTCGTAAGATAAATACCTACGCTCGAAAGCAATAGTTGATGGCCATCGGTATGAGCATCGTGGGTTAAGTCGTAAATAACCACCGCAAGTGAAACTACATTTACGATTGAAAGCAGTGCAAGAAATATAATCGCCAATATCCGCTGCGTGTTTTGCCTTACAAGCTTCGTGCCTATACAAATAAGTAGGAGCCCCTCAAGCCCTATAAGTACATAGCGAATTTCGGCGTTAAGATAATCAACAAGAAATAATTGCAAAAGCATTATAGCCAACAATGCGATAACGACATGCCATACAGGTTCGTGAAATTGCTTTTGCCGTAAAACTGCTAACCTCATAATTACATTCATAGTACGACTAATCCGACGATAAAACAACGATATCTTGAGGAATTTAAATGGCCTGGCTGCACAATACTACAGCCAGGCCGACCCCCTGGGGTGTTGCTTAACGCAGGCCGAGAAGCGTATTCACTTCATCGACCATTCGCTCCGGACTCGTCACTTTCAGCGCCTGCCAACCACGGCTACGCGCGCCGGCGACACACTTTTCCTGATCATCGAGCAGAAGAATCTTCCCACGCTCGATACCCGGCAGGCCGGCTTCGACGGCGGCGTAGATCTCCGGATCCGGCTTGGCATAGCCGACATAGCAGGAGAGCACGAGCGGGTCGAACATCTGGTATGAACCGTCCGACCGCAAACGCTTGGCCATGGCCGGATTGATGTTCGAAAGTAAGCCCACTCGTCGCCCGGATTCCCGGCACCGGCGAACGAGGTCGTATGCCAGCGGCTCTGGCTTCAGCGATGCGTAAACATCGTCCCACATCGCATCCGTGAGCCTGACCGGCGCGTTGGGATAGCGAAGATTAACTCCTTCCACATATTGAGTGTTGTCGATCCTGCCTCGCTTCAGATCCTCGATGAGATCAGGAACATCGATAGTACCGCCCAGACCCATGGCCCGCGCAGCAGCATTCTCGTTCGCTCCCTTCTCACCTCCCCGAGACAAGACCCCGCCCTGGTCGAAAATAACTGCCTCAACTTCACTAAACATAAAGGTCCCTTTCATTAGGATAGAGCCGCGACAATGGTATTATATAGTAGACAAACTGTCAAACATAATAAATTAACATACCCAATGGTTGCGCACCAAAGCAAAACCCGGTCATTGACCGGGTTTTGCTTTGGTGCGCGAGAGAGGACTTGAACCTCCACGGCCTAAAGCGGCCACCAGCCCCTCAAGCTGACGCGTCTACCAATTCCGCCACTCGCGCATGAGCTAATCTCGTACGATTATAGCTTAGCTACGGTGTTTTGTAAACAGATCGCTGATTAACACTCCAGTCGAGCACGTCCGCATAGCGATCATATGAAGAAACGAGCTGGGTATTCGTATCTAGCGAATGAGTATGTTTATTGAAAGCATACTCGGAAGTCGCCTGGTAAAGTCCAATGGCAGGGGCATCATCAATCCACTGGTGTGCAAATACGACATACTTCACCGCACGAAGTGTTGGCTCCAATCGTGAGCGAGCGCTCGCCAAAGCGTCATCTGCCGCCCTGTTGGTATAGTTCGCAAAATTATAGCCGTTTGCGACCGTTTGCGAAGAGTGCCAGTATGCGTACACATCTGGATCTGCACCAATAAACAATTCATAGAGGAGTACATCATAATCGCGGGTTTGCAAAATCCCCTGTACGAAGTTTATAGAAGGGTCATTAGGGTCGACAACTTTTGTACTCACCCCTATATTTAGCTTGCGCCATTGTCCCGCCAACGTTTCCAGGGCCTTTTCATATTGTCGGTTTTTTGTCGTAATTACATTAAGGGCAAGTTTCTGCTCTCCCTTTTGGCGAATACCATCCTTTACGACCCACCCGCTGGCATCAAGCATAGCCGCCGCTTTAGTCGGATCATATGAGGGAGCTTGCACATCAATGCCGGTTACTTGCCCATTCACAAACGGCAGATCGAGCGCGGGTACTTTCACGCCAAGGCTTTCTCGCACTGCTTTGGTATCGGTTCCTATCTGGAGTGCTTTTCGGAGTTCTTTATCTTTTAGGAGTGGACTTGCGGTATTAAGCAGCGCATACACACCGCTATTGATCGGCTTATTTATAATGTCGTAATTTTGCGTATCAATCTGGGACGTATCAACACCAGTAATATCCGTCGCCGCACCGACCTCACCACTTCTTAGAGCACCTACGATCGCCTCTTGCGTACCGTACGCATGCACCTCAAAGCGGCTTAATAGCGGTGCACCATCGTAGTAGTGATCGTTCGCTACCATGTGTACTACTTTGTGTGAGTCTCCCGCAGACTGAAGTAAGCGGAACGAAAAAGGACCACTACCCGTAGGGGAGCGACTGAACGTATTTTCACGAATTGCCGCAGGCGCCACATCGCTTAAAATGTGCTGAGGCAAGATGGGAAATGTCAGTGCAAACGGAAAAGCTGCATAGGTTGCGGGCAGTTTAAATTCAAGCGTAGAATCATCCTTTGCTGTGACGTTGATATCTCGCCAGTTAATGCGGAGTGGTGATCGAGTTTCGGGATTTTTAATAAGATTTACCGTAAACGCAACATCTTTAGCCGTAAGTGCGGTACCATCTTGCCATTTCGCGTCGGAGCGTAGTTTTACTATGTACGCCGTACCACCTGCTTCCGCCTGAAGCGACGTAGCAAGATCACCATGAAGATGTCCCGTTGAATCATAGGTATAAAGGGAAGAAAACAAAAGCCGGCTTGCGGAAATTTCGGCACTCGACGATGCATACAACGGATTGAGCGTTTCGATAGGCCCTAGTGACCCCTCAGCGTATGTTCCGCCCGGAGCCGCTGCCACGGTTTGATAGCTATCTCTAAACCACATAAATTGGGCGCCAACTGCAAACAACATAACCCCAATCAATAAAAGCCAGCTGATAACCTGGCGACGGACATTACGGATATTATCCAGACGGGTTGTAATAAACCGCTTGGCATGACGCATCGTCGCACCTTCGGCCTTTTTAACTCGTTTTGAAAAACGACGGCTATCAAATGAAAGCTTTTGAAATTGCTTCCATCCTTTTTTATCTTCGTCGTTGCCCACGCCTATAACTCCTATCGAAATGCCGGTAGCAGCAGGCCTGTTAAAATAGACAAGACGAAAATAACTGCAAAAATAATCGTTACTTCAAACAGATTCTTGTCGAGACCACGGCGAGTCGTGTAAAGTTCTCCGGAACTGCCAAACCCTGCTCCCAACGTTGCGCCGCGCTGCTGCAACAAAACGGAAACAACCATTAGAAGCGCGGAAGCGACGGTAATAATTTGCAAAATACTATCAATATTCATATTTTATCTCCCCTGTACCCGAGAATAGTGAAGTTCAAGCGCACTGCTTACTATATAGTTTACCAAACTGAGTACGAGCCCGGTAAGTACTGAATTCCAGAATGTCATATGAAGCCCAGGAGCCAAGATAAGAGACACATAAACCATGAAGCCGTTCACGATAATGGTAAACAGGCCAAGTGTCACGAGAATCGCAGGAAGCGACAAAATGATTATAACCGGCCGTAATACTGCGTTTATCACCGAAAAGATAAGTCCGGCAAAAAGAAATACCCATACACTGGCTGTAAGCTCGGCATCACTATATCCTGTTCCAAATATACGAACAGCCACCCACAAACCAAACGAGTTCAATATCCAACGGAGGACAAAGACAATAAATTGTTTTTTCATACGCTTCCCCTACTATAGCGTAGCAAGGCTCTCGTGTCGAGTTTACTTTGCCACGACATAGTAGTTCATACCGTAGTTGGTGCCCCATTTTTGTCCGTTGGCATCAAACCACGGGAGGCTCCCTACGTCGCAAAGCGCATCGATAGCTGAATTGTTGAGCGGTTCTGTTTCAAGGTGCGTCATAAAGTAGGTGATCGGGGCGCCGTTTTTCGTGCAAGTGGCCTTCATGTAGGCCTGAGCCGGTGTAGACTGCCATGAGCCGCACACACCTCCCGAGTCTGACTTGCACCCTAAAGGATCCATGAAATCACTGGCATTCGAAATCACGCCTGCCTCTTGTAAACACGTCGTAACTGCTTTTGGATACCAACCACCGCCATCTGGTGGGCCAAGACTGATCCAACCGCTACCGTCGCCAAACAATCCGCAGCCGCTTCCTGTGCTCATATAGTTATTTTTCTGGACAGCGTACGCGCCCATGGCTGCCGCCAATTGGCTCATATCGCTCTTGCGCTCATTATCTCTTGATCGTTTTTGGTATCCAGGATAAAGAAGGATCACGATTGACACTAAAATACCAATCACGGCGAGCACCGTAATAATTTCGACAACCGTAAAACCTTTTGAGGGAGCGCGTTTGTTTCCGAATATGCCCATCTATCCGATCCGCTTATAGTTTATTGCTGTCACTATATCATGCGCGTTCGTCACGTGGCAAATAGCGGCGAAGCGTCTGTGCTTTAGCGGCACCAATTGCCGCAGACAGCTCTTCATCGCCTGCCATTTTTACGGCACGAAGGCTCCCAAACGTACGAATAAGTTTGCGCCTAGTTGCCGGCCCAATACCGGGAATCTCTTCCAAATCACTTGCCGTCTGCTTGGCACGTTTGAGCACCGTGTGATAGCTCACCGCAAATCGGTGCGACTCGTCGCGGATACGCTGCAAAAGTTTAACAATATGACTTGCGTGAGGCAGGTTAACCAGAGTAAATTCATCCGTCACTGTCACATATCCTTCGAGCTCCTCAAGCTTCTCTTTATTAAGCGTCACGCCTGATTTTGTATGGTGAATAACGATCTGTTCCTGTTTTTTTGCGATTCCTATAAAAGGAATTGCCTGCTGATCACGCACATCGCGAGCCTGAAGTGCCGCATAAAGCTGACCTTTTCCACCGTCTATAAGCACGAGATTGGGCACGCCCCATGCCTTTAGGTTCTTCTCACTTAGACGCCGAAGAATCGTTTCGTTCATATTGTAGAAGTCATTATTGTGTTCGATTCGGGTTTTAAACTTGCGGTAATTCGCGCGATCACTCACTCCATTGGTAAATACCACCATACTCGCCACCACATTCGTACCGCTCATGTGCGATATATCGTATCCTTCTATGCGGGCGGGAAGAACCTTCAGCCCAAGTAATTCTTTCAGATCGGATAAAGCTTGGTCCTTACTAATATTAAGAAACTCCTTATCGCCAAACATAATACGACGTTGTAGTTCTTTAAGATTATTAAGCCGGTTGCGGTAAATGGCCGCTTGTTCAAAATCATGGAGCTTTGCGGCCGTTTTCATGTCACGCTCAAGCTCTTGTATTAACGTTTTGCGCTCGCCTTTCAGGTAACGGATCAGTTTTTTTAGAGTAGCTTTGTATTCGGTAGAGGTTGTATCAGCCGAAGGGCTCAAGCCAAGATGTACATCAAGATCAGGTCGGCCCAACTTTGGTGGACGTGTAAAGTACGGAAAACTTTTACGTAAATACCGTAATGCCTTTCGCACGGCAAAACCGTTATAGTATGGGCCAAAATAATCCGCTCCATCATCTGCCGGGTTACGTGTAAAACTCACGAAAGGCCACTCGCTCTTCATATCAATTCGCACAAACATCTGCGATTTGTCGTCGCGGAGCAAGATATTATAGCGCGGCATATACCGCTTGACCATCTCGCTTTCCAAAAACAGTGCATCAATCTCACTTTCCGTTTCTATCCAATCGGTCATATCAATTTCAGCAACCAGCGCCTGGGTTTTGAGGTCCATGTCACGTGTTTTTTGAAAATACTGCTTCACACGATTTTTCAAAATGGCAGCCTTACCAACATAAATAATTTCGCCTGTTTTTGCCTTATGAAAATACACCCCAGGATTTCGTGGGAGTGTTTTTAGTTTTGCCTCAAGCTGTTTATTCACCTCATTAGTATACCAGCAGGGCTTGCCGTAAGATAGGAAAGCTGAAACAATATAACAAATGAATAAGGAGAATAAACATGCCAAGTAAAAACACCGAAGAATTTACAGTCAACGGAGAAGAATTAATCGCAAAGGTAAAATCGCTTATTAACGAGGGCAATATTCGTCGCCTTATTATTAAAGATGAGTCAGGCAAAGTATTGGTTGAGTTCCCTCTTACCATCGGTGTTGTCGGAGCACTCTTTGCACCTGTACTTGCCGCCGTTGGAGCAATCGCGGCATTGGTGACGAAATGTACTATCGTGGTTGAACGGCGTGAAGAGTAACCTTAGTTAAATGAGTTACTTAAATTTACGCTGAAGCCGGTCAACCAGACCAATATCACGCCGGTAGTTAACTCAGGGAGCTATGACTTCTGCCGACCGGGCTCTACATTCTTCCGTATGAAAAAGGAGGTCAGGATTTTGTTTACAGAATAAACAGATCAACACAAGACTATTGCAATTCGCAAATGCGCAGTTTTCGTAATTATTGGTGGGTCCGCCACAATGCGTACACTCACCGATCGTCTTTGCATGATCAGAAAAATCAACTTTCATACGATCGTCAAATACATGAAGGCTCCCCTCCCAGAGGCCATCGTCACCATAAGTTTCGCCGTACTTCACGATACCACCATCAATCTGGTAGACTTCTTTAAATCCACGGTTCTTCATAAGCGCGGAGAGAATTTCGCAGCGGATCCCGCCAGTACAATACGTCACAATGGGCTTATCTTTCAGATCGTCATACTTACCACTTTCAAGTTCCTTTATGAAATCGCGGCTTGTTCGTGTATCGGGTACAACCGCATTTTTAAACTTGCCTATACTGGCTTCGTATTGGTTACGTCCGTCGAAAAAGACGACATTATCCCCCCGTTCGTCCACAAGTTTATGAACATCTTTAGGCTTTAAGTGAACACCTCCATTCACCACACCATTCTCATCGACTTCCAGCTCATCAGCAGCATCAAATGCGACGATCTCTTTTTTAGACTTCACGCTCATGCGCGGGAAATCCTCCCGGCTACCTTCGCTCCATTTAAAGACCGTGCCCTTAAAGCCGGCGAACTCTTTTGTCGCCTTGATGTATTTTTTAAGATCCTCAATATCACCACCCACCGTACCGTTCAAACCATGGGGCGAAATCAAAATACGGCCGCGAAGATTAAGGCTGTCGCACAGCGTTTTTTGCCATAACCGCATTATTTCAGTATCAGCAATGGGAGTAAATTTATAATACAAAAGTATTTTTTGAGCCATAAACGTACTATAGTATACCACTTTTTTTGTCATTTTCCGAGCTTATCCAAGACACTTGGCATTTACATTTCAAAAGAGTCGCCGTATACTAAAAATATCGTATGATTCGCGGCACGAATCCTCTCAATTAGGAAACGATCGGACGAGCCGATCCGCTACCAATTATCTAAATTCAAACAAAATTTCATCTAACTAGAGGTTATTTATGCAAAAACAGATCATCGCCCTATTTTGGCGCGGGGCAATGCGGTATCCTTTTCGTACCTGCTTTGCACTCCTCGGCACGGTCCTCACCCCATTCGTGGGGTCGTTTGTCGGTCCCTACATCATTTCCCGCTTACTCGAGCAACTTCAAACAGGAACACTCACACTTGAAGCAGCTTGGCCGCTCATCCTCCTTTACACCATCGTAGAAATCTATGGACAGCTTCTTGGTTGGCGTATTAATCTTTTCTTTACGTGGACCATGGAAACCGCGGCACAGCGTGACCTTTACCGAAAAATATTCACGGCACTCACTCAGCAAAGTCTCACTTTTCATGCGGATCGTTTTGGTGGCGCACTTGTTTCGCAGACGACAAAACTCGTCGGAGCATTCGAACGATTCTGGGATACTATCTTCTTCCAGATAATGCCGTCGCTTACAAGTGTCTTGTCGGCCACCATCATCCTAAGTTTCATCTTTTGGCAGTACGCACTCTTCTTGGCCGGGCTGGCGATTATTTTCGTCATCGCCGTGATAATCGGCTCACGCTATATGTTTGCTCGCACTAAAGCCGAGGCACAGGCCAGCACCGCAACCAACGCTTATGTTGCCGATGCTGTCACAAACGTCATGACCATAAAATCCCATGGCTATGAAACTGAAGAACTTGAAAAGCTGACAGAACGAGCTGAAACGTGGCGCGAAAAATCGCTCGCCATGATGAGTGCTTTTCTAAAAACGAGTAGTATATATTCCTCTATAAATACGCTGCTCAATATTACTGCACTTGTGGCCGCAATTTGGGCGTCAGAGCACCATATCATTTCAATTGGCACCGTGTATTTGGCAGTCACCTATACCTTTACAGTTGCGCGCCAGCTTTGGGAAATGAACAGCATCATGCGTAACTACAACCGTCTTATGGGGGATGCTCACGACATGACCGAAATCTTGCAACTTGTTCCCGATGTTACAGACACTTCCGATACCACGCTTTCTGTCACTAAGGGTGAGATTGTTTTTGACAGGGTCACCTTCACCCATGGAGGCGCACAAGACACTCTCTTTGATAACTTCAACATGAGGATCAAGCCCGGTCAACGCGTCGGACTTGTTGGTCATTCAGGATCAGGTAAAACCACTCTTACTCGCCTGCTCCTACGATTTTCAAATTTGGACAGTGGCGCCATAACTATCGACGGTCAAGATATCGCCAAGATCACCCAGAGCTCGCTGAGAAAAAGCATTGCCTACGTACCGCAAGAGCCGCTGCTCTTCCATCGTTCTTTGCGCGAAAACATCGCGTATGGCAAACCAGATGCAACAGACGAAGAGATACGTAATGCCGCCAAGCAGGCGAACGCCGAGGAGTTCATTGATAAACTTCCCGACGGCCTCGATACAATGGTTGGTGAGCGTGGCGTCAAGCTCAGCGGCGGCCAGCGACAGCGTATTGTGATTGCTCGTGCCATATTAAAAAATGCGCCGATCCTCGTGCTGGATGAAGCAACGTCGGCATTGGATAGCGAGAGCGAAAAACTCATTCAAGAAGCCCTCGCAAAGCTGATGAAGAACAGAACGAGCATCGTCGTTGCACACCGGCTCTCTACCATAGCCAAACTTGATAGGATTCTCGTTTTAGAAAACGGTAAGATTGTTGAGGATGGATCGCACAGCGAGCTTTTGAAACAAAAAGGTACATACGCTAAGTTGTGGTCACATCAGAGCGGCGGATTCATAGAGGAATAATCGTGAAAAAAACAACCCGTAAACCGGCTAACGAAAAAGAAACGCTGAGGATATTCTGGCAGCTCGTTTGGAGTAAGCATCGAAGGCTATTTCTGCTCTCGCTCGTCTTTTTCATTGGCTCGGTTAATATCGTCGTGCTGGTTCCGCTTTTCATTAGCCAGACACTCGCGAATATCGTTACCAATCACGGCGATATTTCCGGAAGTTTTGTTCCTCTTATCATCGCCGCCACGCTGGGCGTTCTAGGTAACTTGATAGGATTCATTAGCACGATCAGGCTTAATGCTCACGGGCAGGCCGATACCGTCGACCTTGCTCTTGAAACCCTCTTGAAGCGTAGCGTTGGCTTTCATACTAATAATATCGGTGGTAAGCTCGTTAATAACGCCCTTGAATACGGTCAGGCCTTCGGCAAACTTATTGATGCTTTTTACATCAATATTATTCCCTTTAGCCTTACCTTAATTATCGGCATTTGTATTGTGTTATTCTACTCACCAGCAATGGGAGCTGCCCTATTTGCTGTGTCAGCAGTAACGATTACGCTTATTTTCATCGATAGCCATCGCCGCTCTGGTCTTCGGGCAGAGCGAAAGCGAGCACAAGACCGCACAATCGCCAATTTATCCGATACAGTCGTCAACGCACAGCCAGTCAAAACCTTTGCCAGGGAAAAAGATGAGCTTGCCGCCCATTTCAAACTAAATGATAATTTGCGGATGCTTCGCCTTAAGGACTGGACAAGTGTGGGTGTTGCCGGTAGCGGACGGATGGCCATACTACTTGGACTTCAGATATGTTTTATCGCATTCATCGCTCATCTCGTTCACGAAAATCCTTTGGTCCTTGGTGTAGGAATTTTCTCATTCGCTTATACCTTATCTCTCACAAACAAGCTCTTTGAAGTCGCTACGATGCTTCGTAACGTCGAAGAAGCTTTCCTCTCTGCTAGCACGATGACTAACATTATCTTGGAGCAGGTTGAGATAAGGGATGCACCGAATGCAAAAGATCTCCGAGTCACAAACGGGTCAATCCACCTGAAGAATGCCAGCTTTGCCTATCAGGATAATCAGACTCACGAGAAGGTGTTCGATTCACTTGATATTTTGATCCCCGCCGGGCAGAAGGTAGGGCTCGTAGGTCCAAGCGGAGGCGGAAAATCAACCCTCACCAGATTATTGCTCAGGTTCGACGACGTTACGGGCGGAAGTATTTCTATAGATGACCAAGATATTCGCACCATCACTCAAACAAGCCTTCGTCATTCAATATCCTATGTCCCTCAAGAACCGTTGCTGTTTCATCGAAGCATCTTTGAAAATATAGCTTACGGAAATTTGAATGCATCACTCAAAGACGTAAAGAAGGCCGCAAAATTGGCATATGCCGACACCTTCATTGAAAAACTACCCCTTAAATACGAAACTATCGTGGGCGAACGCGGGGTAAAACTAAGCGGTGGCCAGCGACAACGAATTGCAATAGCCCGAGCTATTTTAAAAGACGCACCGATCCTTGTCCTCGATGAAGCAACGTCGGCACTGGATAGCGAAAGCGAAGTCTATATTCAAAAAGCTTTGTCTTCACTCATGAAAAACAGAACAACGATCGTGATCGCTCACCGGCTCTCTACCATCCAAAAAATGGATCGGATCCTCGTTTTAAATGAGGGTAAGGTCGTCGAAGACGGAACTCACGACGAACTGCTAAAAAGCCGGGGATTGTACGCGAAACTCTGGAAACACCAGAGCGGCGGCTTTATCGAAGAATAAAATACTCCGCAGGTGCGGAGTATTCTTACTATTTATTCGCGTCAACATTTGATTGCTTAGGTTCGTCTTGTCCTTTGCCACCCGGGCGGGTTTCCTCAGCCTGAGTGTTTTGGTCTGTATCTTCACCATTTTCAGCATCGACAACCGTCTCTTCATCTGCGTCACCGCCAGCTGCTTCGTTGGCCGCTTGAAGGGCAGAGGGTTCGTAAACATTCGCGACTACAAGCTCAGTGTCTTGTTCGGCATCTGCGAACTCGACCCCATCTGAAAGCGTAATGTCGGCAAGCGTCAGCTTGTCATCAGTTGAAGCCAAACCTGTAATGGACAGCTCTATACTCTCCGGGAGATCGGCAGGCTTTGCCTTAATCTCTACCTTTTCTAGAGCCTGAAGCACAACCAATCCAGCTTTTTCCGCTTCGCTTTCACCTGTTCCTATGAGTATAATCGGCACTTCGGTCGTAATAACTTCGTTTTGCTTGATCGTGTGAAATGCCACATGACGCACCGTATGCCTTACCGGATCGCGATCAATGGATTTAATAATTGCAAGTTTTTTCTTGCCGTCTATAACAAGATGGACTGGAGAATGCTTGCCCGCCGACCGCACAACCTTTGTCGTATCAACAAACTGAGATTGCGTTGCAAGTGGCGTCGACTTTCCTCCGTATACAACACTAGGCACAAGGCCCTCGTGGCGTATTTTGTCTACTTTTTTACCCGTTACCGTCCGCTCTGATAATTTCAATGAAATGTCGTTCACTTTGGTCCTCCTATTCGGTACGTTCTTATTATACCATTCCCCTTTCGCATGCTAAAATAAGGCTATGTTTTCCCATTTACTTTCTACCTCAACTCTCTTTAGCGCACTACTTGGAATCGACGTTCAGTCTATCTTATCAAGTATGGGCGTCCTGGGAGTACTCCTTGTTATTTTTGCCGAGTCGGGTCTTCTTATCGGCTTCTTCCTTCCGGGGGATAGCCTTCTTTTTACAGCAGGCTTCTTGGTTAACGTTGGCATCCTGCACTTTAACATTCATGCCCTGGTCGCGCTGCTTTTTGTAGCCGCTGTTCTGGGTGATAGCGTTGGATATACTTTTGGTCGACGAATTGGGCGTCGACTTTTTACCCGCCCAAATTCTCGCCTCTTCAAACAAGAAAATATCCAAAGAGCCGAGGCGTTTTACGAAAAGTACGGTGGAAAAACAATCATCATCGCTCGTTTTATCCCGGTAGTCCGCACTTTCGCACCGATTGTCGCGGGTGTTGGAAAAATGAACTACACTACCTTCCTCGCCTACAACCTCATCGGAGGTATTCTTTGGGCGGGAGGCATTACCTATCTCGGCTACTTCCTCGGGAGCTGGTTTACAAGCTTGGGTCTTGATATCGATCAAGTAATCTTACCTGTAGTGGCGCTCATCATCCTCATTTCAATTGCACCAGCCCTTATTCATTTGCTCAAAGATAAAGAGCAACGCGCAACGTTTTGGGATGCTACCAAGCGAGAACTTGCCGGTTTATTTAAGCGACGATAGCTTTTGCTTTATCTTTTCAAAACCTAATATAACAAAACGCCGATTACACACATTGTTTTGCATATTACTTTGTAAGAAGATCTTCGAGATATTTACCGGTAAATGAGGCCGAGACTTTTACGATTTCTTCCGGCGTACCGGTTGCAACCACGGTGCCACCACCGACACCGCCTTCGGGACCCATATCAATAACGTGGTCGGCCGATTTGATAACATCCAGGTTGTGCTCGATAATAATCATCGTATTGCCGCCTTCAATGAGCTTATGGAGAATACCGAGCAGTCGCTTTACGTCAGCACTATGGAGTCCAGTTGTCGGCTCATCCAAAATATACATTGTTCGCCCCGTACTACGACGAGAAAGTTCAGTTGCCAGCTTTATGCGCTGCGCTTCACCGCCACTAAACGTTGTGGCCGGTTGTCCGAGCCTAATATAGCCAAGCCCCACCTCAACCAACGTTTCGAGCTTACGACCGATTGACGGTACATTTTCAAAGAAAGTTGCCGCCTGTTCAACGGTCATCTCCAAAACATCGCTGATTGTCTTTTCCTTGTATTTAATTTCAAGAGCTTCACGATTATAACGCTTACCATGACAAACATCACAAGTTACATATACATCGGGCAAGAAGTGCATTTCAATCTTAATGACACCATCGCCCTGGCAGTTTTCACAGCGTCCGCCTTTAACGTTGAAACTAAAACGTCCGGCCTTATAGCCACGAATGTTCGCTTCCGGCGTGCCGGCAAAAAGTTCACGAATCGGTGTAAAAACACCCGTGTACGTTGCCGGATTGGAGCGCGGCGTCCGGCCGATTGCCGACTGATCGATCACAATGGCCTTGTCGAGCTGCTTAATGCCTTCGATATTATCATGAGCACCTGGTACAGTCTGTGCACGATGCAATTGTGCCGAGAGTTCTTTGGCTAAGATGTCGTTGACTAGCGTCGATTTGCCACTTCCGCTCACCCCACTCACGACTGTCATAACTCCTAATGGAAATTCAACATCAACGTTTTTAAGATTATTCTCGCGCGCACCTTTCACGATGAGTTTTCGATCTTTTTCCAGTTTGCGTCGTTTCTTAGGAAGTTCAATCTGCTCATTGCCTGAAAGATACCGACCCGTCACACTGTGTTCATTTGCTGCCACTTCGCCAGGCGTACCCGCAGCAATTACTTCACCACCATTAACACCCGCACCAGGTCCAATATCAAGCAGATAGTCTGCTTGACGAATCGTATCTTCATCGTGTTCCACAACGAGTACCGTATTGCCAAGATCACGAAGGCGTTTCAAGGTCGCGATCAAACGATCGTTGTCGCGTTGATGCAATCCAATAGACGGTTCGTCAAGAACATAGAGCACCCCCTGAAGACCAGAGCCAATTTGCGTAGCAAGCCGAATACGCTGCGCTTCGCCGCCAGAAAGTGTGTTTGCCGCACGTGCAAGTTCAAGATAATTAAGACCGACATTGCTCATAAAGCCAAGACGTTCCGTGATCTCCTTCATAATCTGGCGAGCGATAAACTGCTCGTTCTCATCAAGTTTTAGATTATTCTTGAAAAGATCAAGGGCCGAATCAACATCCAGGCTACAAATATCCATAATACTCAGGCCATGCACAGTCACTGCCAATACAACCGGTTTAAGTCGAGCACCGCCACAAGTATGACATTTACGTTCACGCATGAATCGCTCGATATCTTTTCGCATAAATTCGCTATCGGTCTCTTTATGACGACGTTCAAGGTTGGGAATCACTCCTTCGTACGTAGACTCATACGAACGCCCACTGCCAATATCTACCGTATACTTTTGGTTGCCTGTTCCATACAGTACCTTTTCAAGATCATCAGCCCGAAGATCGCGCACGGGGACATGCAAATCGAACCCATGAGCTTGAGCCACCTTAGCTAGTCGCTTCATATACCACGCATCGCTGTTTACCCGATTGTACGGACGAATAGCGCCTTCTGCGATAGTGAGGTTGGGATTGAAAACAAGCTCAGGATCAACTTCAAGGCGACTTCCAAGACCCGTACATACAGGACAGGCTCCTTGCGGCGCATTAAAGCTGAAAAGGCGGGGCTCGAGCTCGGGAATCTCTTCATTAGGGTGATCGACGCAAGCATAGCGTTGGCTATATGTCATGACTTCATTCGTATCTGCGTTTAAAAGCTCAACGACACCATCAGCGATCTCAAGCGCTTGTTCGACAGATTGTGTTACACGGCTAATAACCTCTGGGGCCATCGCAATACGATCAACAACGATTTCAATTGTGTGTTTGTAACTTTTTTGAAGTTCAGGAAATTCATCCAATGCGTACACCACGCCATCAACGCGTGCTCTGGCAAACCCAAGACGTGAATATTGTTCAGGAATATGGGCAAATTCGCCCTTCTTTTCTTTAATAATCGGCGCCAGAATCATCAGCCGTGTACCGGCCTCAATTTTCATAATTTCATCAATGATCGCCTGTGGCGTTCGGCGGGAGACAGGCTTTCCGCAAACTGGACAGTGCGGCACACCTATACGCGCATAGAGAAGACGAAGATAATCATAAATCTCAGTTACCGTTGCTACAGTTGAACGAGGGTTCCGACTCGTTGACTTTTGGTCGATCGAAATAGCAGGGCTTAAACCATCAATCGAATCGACATCCGGCTTATCCATAATTCCAAGAAATTGCCGGGCATAGCTTGAAAGACTCTCTACATATCGGCGCTGTCCTTCTGCATAAATTGTATCAAAAGCAAGAGAAGACTTACCCGACCCTGAAAGTCCCGTAATCACTACGAGTTTGTCACGCGGAATTTCTACGCTCACATCTTTTAGATTGTGCTCACGAGCACCAGTAACACGAATAACCTCTGGCATAACGCCTTATTATATCACGTTTTACCTCATTATTTCCAGTCGGCAATGTAGCGTAGTTGTGGAGGCCTCTTTAGTGAACGAAGCCTCCACAACTTAATCCTTTATAGAGAACGTCGGATCATGCGAAAATACGCGCCACGCCTTCACAGACATTCTGGTTGGTAGCGTAGATGGTTCCACCGCTCAGATCGTAGAAATCAACACGCGGCCGACCTGCGATGTCACAGATGACACCACCTGCCAGTTCGACAAGCAATGCGCCCGGAGCGATGTCATGAAGCGTGTCGCCCGGAAAAACCGCAAGGTCAGACTCCCCCGCCGCGACTGCACACACCTGGCTGATGGCCGAGTAGTAGCCCAGCGGCGGATTGTGCATGTAGCCCTCCAGCAGCCGAGTGTCGGGTGCCACATTGTCCCAATGACAAAAGTCATAGGTCATGAGCGGTGACAATTGGTCACGCTGCTTGGACCGCAAGTCGAGTGTCCAGCCATTTCAGCTAGCCTTACCCGACGCTCGGTCCGCTACCCACATTTCTTGGCGCCAGGGGTTGTATACCACCGAAAGCTGAGCGACGCCAGCATCCAGCAGCGCAATCCCCACACATGTCGTGCGAGCCTCATCGGCGATGGACCTGTTGACGTACTCACCCGTCCCGTCAATGGGATCGATTACCCACGCTTTTCCGCTGTCAAAATGGCCAGCCGACTCTTCCTCGCCAACCACGACCGTGTGTCGGCCAAACGCCGCCCGAACTTCACGAATGAATGCTGGGTTGAGCTCACGATCGATGTTTGTTACCACCGTTCGATCTAGCTTCCGCGACTCAAGCGCCCTGTCTCGAGTGGCAAACATGTATCTTCCCGCACCAGTGGCGAAATGGGTTGCAAACGCTAATTCCCGTTCCATCAAGGTCTCCATAAGATGAGAATCTAAAAGGACTACTTTATAGTATACCCATAAAGTTGTATGTCAAGGCTCACCTGGCATACTTTAGGCAAACTATACTGCTTATCTTTGCATGATCTTGACAGGGCTGCTATATTTTAGGAAAGTTTAGTACAAAAAAGAGGTAGGGACATGCAAAAAGTCATCATAACGGCCTGTCTGGTCGGTTCAGCAATTATTATTTTAGGTCAATTTGGCTTTTTTGAAGGTTTCATGATGCTTCTTCTTGCCGGTGCTGTGCCAGGCACAAACTATTCCATTCCGTCGCATGCCATGTATCTTGCGATCCTCGGCATTATCTCACTCATTATCGTATGGTTTGTAGGCGCCGCGGTCCTTGAATTTTTCTTTAACCTCAATGAAAAAGCTTTGGCAAAAGTTAAAACAACTCGCAAAAAACTTCCCAAGCGACGATATAGCCAAATTTAATCTTCGGGAACTCGCTCAATATCCGCCGGCATGACACTCTCGGCCCACAGTTGAAGTTCCTGGAGAATGAATTGTTTTTCATCAGACGTCTCGGTTGCGCTGAGACGTTGCAACGATTTCATGAATTGTGGAAGCTGAGCCGTAATATGCGCGGAGCGCCATGCTTCCCAGGCATATGCTTCATCTTCACTTAAACTCTTTGGAAAATTACGCGCCTTATAATGTAAGAGTAGGGGCGCTAGGCGCTCGTCTGTAAACTCTGGATGATAATCGGCAAGTTCACGCTCCGAAGCATTACGTATCGTCTCACTTTTTAACTTGTCACGATCGTTCAAAAAACCATCATACAGTTGCGCTTCTGGATCCGTCGCTTTTTTGTATTCTGGCCGATTTTCGTATAACGAACGAATATTTTCAGCAAAATGGGGCGCGTGAAGCAGCGCCATTTTGTGTGCTTCTATAATTTCAGGGCTCAGACCCAACTTGACCCAGCCATCGTTCTGCTGCAATACGCCAAGCGGAGCCACGGCAGGGGCCCGGTTATACTGGAGTTCTTTTACGGGCAGCGGCAAAAAGTCTTCTGCCTTTCGTTCTTCCCAGGTTGCATAAAACTTTTTTCGTAGGTCCTCGGGATTTAAATTAACAAATAAGTTCGGATCATGACGCAGATCATAAACAACGACGTTTCCATTTTTGCCCGACGTTAGCGGAAATGCTACCGTGGTTTTGTGAAAATCGCTACTATAACGACCGCTTGAATAAACGAACGGTTCTTTATTATCGAGATTAACGAGCTCCTTGATTTTGTTTTTGTCGCGCATAGAAAGAAGATATTCGTACAAGCGCGGCTGCTTCTCTTTGATAAGTTTTGTCACAGCGATAAGCGCTTCGACATCGCTCAATGCATCGTGCGCTTTAAAGTGATCAATGCCATTTTCTTTCGTAATAAGCTCAAGCCTGTTCGTTGCTTTACCGTCTACGACCGGCCAATTAATTCCCTCGGGGCGCAGCGCTCTCGTCATACGAACAACATCAAGTAAATCCCAGCGCGAGCGCGACTCTTTCCAGGCCCATTCGTAAGCATCGTAAAAATTCCGCCACAAAAGCGCCCTCACGAACTCGTCATCAAATCGAATATTATTAAAACCTACCATTATAGTGCCCGGCTGACACACTTCACCCATCAACATCTTCGTAAATTCGGCTTCCGTGTAGCCATCAGCTTGAGTCGCCTGCGGAGTTATACCAGTTACCATCAATGCTTCAGGGCTTGGCAAGGTATCGTCATTTAGCTTTACCAAAACATTATATGGGTATCCGATCGGCTCCAAATTCATATCGGTCCGCTGACCAGCGAATTGCATAATTCGAGATGAGCGAGGATCGAGTCCGCTTGTTTCAAGGTCATAAAAGAAAAAACTCTGTGCCATTTCTTTATCATACAGGCAAATCTGTTTTGGGACAAAAAGAACTCGCCAGGGCGAGCATCACAGAGCAAGGAAGCGCAAGTTGAATATATGCGAGGCGCGGGGAGAGGCAGCGGCATTATATGTCGCCGCCTCTCCCCGACTTAGAGCCACAAGGGTCACAAGCGCTCTACCGATCTCCCAGTACTAGCTTGCTCTTTGCCGACCGCATGGACAGGTCTGGTCAAATCACATCCGAGCTCGGCAAGCCTTATGCCGGTGACTAGCTGGTTTTCCGCCAGCCAATCGCTTTGGGGTTGGGGCGGGTCTCTTCAGCCAAAGGTGTCCGGACACCTAAAGCCAAAGACACCCTAAGGCCACAGGTGCATCTCCATTAGATCTCCCTTTTGGCCCATCACAGGCCGGCTTTGTCGAGGGGGGGTAGTGCGCCATGAGTTACCGCACGGACAAAAACAAAAGTCGCTACGGCGGGTCGCGCATGCAACCATCCAATCCTTTAGAATCGTCTGCTTGTTGCTGCACTTCCCGACCGCAAGGGCCCTTTGCGGTGAGTGCAGGTTTTTGGCATATATATTGTATTCCAAAAATCTACACTCACACGTTGCATATATTCAACTTGTTAAAAACTCAGATGAAATACTTGTTTCACTGAATATACTTCAATTATATAACTTTAATAAAAATAAGTCAATAGTTTTGAGTGATTTCGGGGGCATTTTTACTTACCCCCGAAATCACAGACTCTTACGACATGCTGCGCAGTTTTAGGCGTCGCATGTCTCCATGGACAACACCAATACTTACATGAAAAGACGAAACTTCCCGACACGCGGCGGTATGGAGCCAGCCTCGGGGGAGGAACAGTACGTCCCCCGGCTGAAGCTGTAGTTCGAGAAAGGGCTGGGCGGTTTTTTCTTCCGGCGTGATATGCCGCGGCTGACGAAGCTCCTCGAGTGTTCTTACAACCGGCGGCCATAGCCGCCAATGCTTCACACCATCGAGTTGGGCTACGACTACCGTGCCCATGTCCCAGTGTACCTCGAGCCCTTCTTTTCCGGCAGGCGTACCGAATCCTGTTGCGAACATTTCCAGGCCTGTCTGGTTGCATGCACGTTCGCACACCATTCGGAGCGGCTCGCTCAGCTTTTGCAATCCGGGAATTACTAGCGAAGCACCGTTTTCGTCCATAAAGCTACGAAGTGCGGTCTCGCTGGTTAACATGCTCGCCGGGAATTCACCCCCTTTATACGAGAGGATTGCGTTGTGCCCAAACATGTCCGGAAACTCGAAGACCTGCGCCAACACCTTACGAGGCAAAAAATACCCCGTATTCTGTACCAGTCCCCTTTGAACCTTCGGCTCTACCTCCCATGGCGTCCGTTCGGTCGCCTGCGCACATTCCACGATGTAGTCGATCAGCGAATTCATGTCGCCTCCTCGTCCGTAGTAATAGTCCAGAAACTATACTATATCGCCGGAATTAATAAATCAACACATATTATGTGTATTAGTCTGTCTCAACAAGCGTAAACTCATACCTACCAATACGAATCGTACTGCTTCCCTCAGCACCAGCACGTCTCAATTCATGGGTAATACCCATCTTGCTCATAATGTCACGAAGCCGATTGACTCCTTCATAGTTTGCAAAATCCGTACGACGAGCAAACTTCTCTATCTTCTCTCCGGTTACATTGAATATACCATTTTCATCCTTATTAACTTGCCAAGCGTTTGCGAGTTGAGCGCCAGAAAGTCCGATAACCGTTGTCTCCTCGATGTCGTCATTGATTTCTTCCTCGATCTGGCGCGCAGCCTGAACTTTACCTCGGAGGGCGCGAAGTACTTCTTTAAGTCCCTTATGTGCGCTCGACGAAATAGCATACACTTCAGCCTTAGGCGCTACGGCCCGAATTGCATCGACCTGCATTTGAATAATATCGTCGTCAAGACCCTCAGTCTTTGTGATAGCGACCACCTCAGGACGTTCGGCGAGCGTTTCGCTATACCGCAATAATTCTTGGCGTATCGTCTTATATGCTTCACCGGCATCGTTACTATATCCGTCAATAAGATGCAAAAGTACTGCGGTGCGCTCAACATGCCGCAAAAACGCATCACCAAGTCCTTTGCCTTCACTTGCTCCTTCAATAAGCCCCGGGATGTCGGCAATCAACAGGCTGCCGTCATCTATATCGGCAACTCCAAGATTTGGCGTAAGTGTCGTAAAAGCATAGTCGGCGATCTCCGGCCGCGCATTACTTACTACTGAAAGAAAGGTCGATTTGCCCGCATTTGGGAACCCTATGAGGCCCACATCAGCCAAAAGCTTCAGCTCAAGCTCCGCCTCATACGCATCGCCAGGCTCACCAAGCTCAGCCATACGAGGAGTCTGCCGGACAGAAGACTTAAAGTGTGCGTTACCAAAGCCACCCTCTCCACCTTGTGCTACTACTTTTCGCTGACCATTCTTAGTGAGATCGGCAATTATTACACCATTCTTAGTTACTAATGTACCCATCGGTACTTTTACAATAAGATCTTCACCTGATTTTCCCCGACGGTTAGCTTTTGAACCATTCGTTCCAGGTTCTGCCTTTAACTCAGGTTTGAAACGAAAGTCAATGAGCGTATTAAGGTTTTCTGTTGCTTCAAAGATAACATCGCCACCTTTGCCACCATCACCCCCATCTGGACCGCCTTTATCTACATAAATTTCGTGCCGAAAACTGACGGCCCCATCGCCGCCTTTTCCTGCCTGAACTAGCACTTTTGCCGTATCAACAAACATATTTAGTTCTATTATACCAAAACCGCCCCTGTATTCCCAGGGGCGGTTCCTCTATCGCTCATAGTTTTAGTGAATGTAGTTGAATCCGCCAACGGTACCGGCACTTACCGTACGACTTGTTACGCGGTTAAAGTTACCCGCATAGTTCATCTCACTAATAGTAATGCTTCCATCGGAGTTAACACTTTCAACGATTGCCACGTGACCATAGCCGCCGCCGTTTTGCATTACTGCTCCAACCTCGGGGGTATTATCCACACGGTAGCCAGCAGCACGAGCATACATAGACCATGTTGCCGCGTTACCCCAGAAGCTGCCTACTGGTCGACCAAGCTGAAGACGACGCTCGTATGCGTACCACGTACAGTTACCGAACGCATAGCGGTTACCGGCAGACGCACGTGCAATTTGTGCGTTAACGGTTGAGTAGCCGCCATAGTATGAACCTTGGCTTGCTGCACTCCGTGGGTTAACGTAACCGGGTCGTTCGTTAGTAGGTAGAACACCACCAGGGATAAGAATCGACTTACCTGGGGTCAAACCTCCTAGCTCAAGGTCGTTAAACGACACAAGACGAGACTTATCTGCTTGATACTTAGCCGCAATACTATCAACTGTGTCACCTTCTTTGACGGTATACACGATACCATCTATTGGAGGAATGGTCAGTTGCTTACCTGCCTCAAGAGCATCTGAGGCAAGGTTATTAGCCCATTTAACCGTATCAGCAGAGACCCCGAAAGTCTGAGCAACTGATTGAACGGTGTCGCCAGCCTTTGAGGTGTATTTTTTCATCTCGCGACCGTCGGCGGTCGGCTGTACAATCTGGGGTTTACTTACGATATTGCTACTCTGAGCAAGTTCACTTTCCGCAGAGAGCGAAACGGACAAGTTGGCGACGTTTGAAGCAATTGGAAGCTCCGCACGCTCAGCAATACCGGCCGCAACATTAGTTGCAACAAGCTGATCAACCGAGGGTTGTTCAGGAGTCGTAAGGGCAGATTGCGTGTCGGTTGTCGTCGCGTTAGCGACAACATCCATTTTTTGAGGTGGTTGGTAACCGATCGCTACCATAGAAACGATAAGCAGGAAAACTCCAGCATATGCCGCAATTGTTGTTGATTTCGGTGATAATTTTGCCTTTTTGTGGCCCAACTGTCGAGAAAAAATCTGACGTTTTAGCTCAGCAGTGGTAACCTTGGATGAGTCCAAGATATTATCTGATGCACGAATAATCGTTCTCCTGCCGTTTACATTACTGTAAAGGCGTCTACCGTACTGAGTCTTTCTTCTCGCAAAAGAACGGGATACATATCGACCTTTTATTAGCTGATATTAGGGGAAGATGCTTTAAAGCAAGTATCCGTACGACAATTCTGGTAGGCTCACTTATGTCCCGTACTCCCCACTCGCAGGTAGAGCCCTAAAGCTATACTGAGTAGACGAGCACACAAATGTGCTACCCCCTATTTTATCAACTATTGCTAAACATGTCAATTTATTTTATAGAATGTGTTTTCTGTCAAATACCCTCACTGTATTAGCCGATCCCTGGGCGCTGCCCCGCCGAGTATCACCCGAGCTTGCGAATTAGCCAGAATTACAAGATCGAGCACTTCACCTGACAATGATCCCTAATATTCGCCTCATGCTCATCTGAGGTATGTGAGAAGTATGTCTTATCATCATCACCACTGAGGAAGTAGAGGAAATCACCGCTGGCCGGGTTAGCTACCGCATCGAGCGCCGATCGCCCCGGTGTAGCAATCGGTCCGGGCGGCAAACCGGTATACTTACGGGTGTTATATGGCGAGTCGAGGCTAGGTGTCGGCGCAACTCCCAGTTTTTTAGCCGCATACTGGTATGTTACATCGGACCCTAACTGCATCTCGGTGTTTAACCGCTTAAAGAATACCTGCGCCACTTGCTTTTGGTCAGTAGAAGTCGGTACTTCGCGCTGAACGATAGAGGCAAGCGTAATTCCTTGATAAAGATTTAACCCTTGATGTTTAAATCCATCAATAAGGTTATCCTCCTTAACTACCTTATAATAGTGATCGAACGTGGTTATCAGAATAGACTCAAGTGTCGCACTACTGTTGAAAGCATACGTTTCTCCATATATATATCCTTCTAGGTCCGTACCTTCGGGTTTGTCCGTAAAAAGCGGGTGGTCGTACGTTTTAACAAATGCTGCATCGATATCTTCTCCCTTAAAGCCAGCACTCAATAAGACTTTTTTGTTTTCCTGAAGAGTTGCACCAGGGAGGAACGTCAGAGTGTATTGATCAACCTTCCCTGAGACAAGGTGAGAAACGATAGCTTCTGTCGTCTCCGATGGCGAAAGATTATACGTACCCGCCTGAAGTTTAGAGCGCGTCCCAGAAATTCGTGTATAGATATCAAACGCAGCCTGGCTTTTTATAAGTTTTTTAGCTTCAAGTGTTTTACCAATTATATCCGGTGAGCTCCCAGAGGCGATCTCTACCCGCACTTTGCTTTGGTCGCTCGCATTAACAGGAAGAAGCGCTTGGGTATACCAGATATATGCTGCGATGACCATTGCTACGATGCAAAACAATATAGAAGCGATGACCCAAATGACTACTTTTTTCTTACCTTTTCTTGGTGGTTTTAAATCTGCTGGAGCCACTTGTTGCGTTGGAGTCGAAGTAACTGGGGTATTAGGCTTGGGCGGTAGCTGTGGTTGAGGAGGAAGGCTCGCCACAGGGGTTTGTGCTGTTCGAGGCCGACGTGTAACATCGCCACCCGGTCTACTTAACGGCCTCTTGGGAGGGAGAATGTCATTCATGCATGCTGCTCCAAATAATCCTGTAAAATGAGAGCCGCCGCCTGAGCATCAATATCAGCCTTCGTGTACGGTTTTCCATATGATTTAAGGCGGTTTTCGGCCAATACGCTGGTTAATGACTCATCTTGAAATATGATTTCGGGCGCAATATCTTTTATTTTGGCCGCAAACGCTTCGACAAACGTCGTTTGAGCGGTTGGTTCACCTGACTGGTTGCGAGGGTACCCTACAACAACAGCGTTCGGGTTTTCCCGTACAATATGCCGGGCGATTTTTTCAACTTCGTTGCCATCTACTTCAACCGTATCAAGTGGAACTGATATCTTCACCATGGTATCACCCACCGCGACACCGATACGCTTCTCTCCCACATCAAGCGCCAGGTATGTCTTACTTAGCGCCATTCAGGTTAAATTCTATGCTTATTCGATTTGTATCGTTTGGCGCAGCATTTACCCAGAAAGGGAAGAACTTCACATCAACATTATCAACACCCTGAATAGATTCTATCGAGGACTGGATATCACCGTAGCGCTTTCCTTTGGCAGACTCTTTAATGGCATTATCATCAATCTTTGGTCCAATTTTGGCCGTAGCAACCAAATTAGCCGTAAAGCCCGCGCCATTTGCATTAAGGTCGTTAAATGTCGCCTTGCTACTACCGTTGTCGTATACTCGCTGGTCACTCGTCCCCTCTAGCTGTTTTTTGAAGTAATCGTCCAGATATTTACTCACATCTGCCTTGGTTACCCCAGATAGCGAGTATGTCACACTGACAGTCAGCTTGGGCTTGGTTCCTGCGGTCACTTCCTGATCAACAGCCGGCGTAGCCTGTGGGTTAGCGCGATCCGTCTTAAACGATTGGTCTAGCACAACAAACGTGTCATCGAACTGCTTCATGAGCTGCTTTTTTATGTCATCACTGCTTTGTTGGGCAATTTGGTCGGCCGCCTTTTGGACGTCATCGTTACTCACCACCTTGATTTGTCGCTTACTACCACCCGACATATCGCTTCCTTGAGCGCTGAGCCCACTGACGCTTGATTGATATGTTCGCGCCGAAAGGTTATAGTCGTCACCGATTGCCGTGGCAACAACACCAACCGTCGCAGAGTCTTGGACGATTCCGCCGGGACCGATAGTTGTACCATTCAACGTTGCGCTTTGAGTGCTTACAAAGGTATAGTTGCCATAGCTAAAACTTGTTCCGGCAGGTACCGAGATAGGATTGCTCGATACGGACGTACGATTAAGCGTCATCTGGCCCTTTGCCTTTTCACCTGTCTCTTTTGATCCGGTAGCTTCAAATTCTACCGAGGCATCCTTCTTTTGCTGTTGGACGGTCGTCTTGAGGCTGTTTGCTGTAAAACTCGTCGTGACAGCTGGATCGAGCGCCACTTTTGCATTCGCCGACGAATCGGTCGTGCGAGCAGTAATGATGACTGTAGCACGCGGAGCAATAAAGATCGCCCAGATAAGGAAAGCAACCAACAACACGCCGCCGCCAATGCCAAAAATAAGCTTTTTACGGAAACTATTAAAATTAGGTACACGAATACCGCTCTTTACGCGAGGTTTAGCTGGAGTACTCCCCGGAGTAGGTGGCGCAGCTCTTGGTGAGTCTTCGGCCGCATTTTCTCGAATAGCTTCATTTACAGCGGCACTACCAAGCGCGCCTCCAGCCGTTCTGGCATGATCCCCTATAGGAAGTGATGCACCATCAATAACATCTTCTTCGTTATCAACATCGAGTGCCGTAATTTCAGGCACTTCCGGCTTGCTTTGAAGATTTTTAGCAATTGGAATTTTAGCCGCGGCGGCGAGCGCCGTTAGGGCGGAGTTATTCGTAATGACGACAAGTCTCTTATCTGCTTGCTCGGCAGCCCGCGAAAGCAGGCGAAGGTTCACCGCACTTTGCAAAACGCCCACTCTTTTCGGTGGTACAAGTGCGACAATTTTTTCTTTCGCGTCTTTTACCTTGCCGATAATCGCGGTGATGTCGTCTTCTACATCGATATATATGACGTCTTTATTCATGTTAGATTCGAAGGATTCGGTTAAGTTTCTCTTTTATGGTATCACTTTCCGTGCTGCCTACCATTGTATCATAGCCAACTCTTAAAAGACCCATGGCTGTGATGAAAGTATGGTCGCTGGCGGCACCAGTGTTGTCTGTGATACCGATCACTTCATCAGGGGAAATATGATGAACCGTTGGGCGCTTGGTGAATGGCAGCTCTTTCCACCAATCCCGCTCGGAGAGAGCTTCGGTGAGCTGCTTCAAGCTTGCCCCACCTCCACATAATAGAATCCGGTTTGGTAAATGATCTACCGAGTCGAATTCACTGAGCGCCAGCTCTACACCCGCAAGCCATACATCGAGGGTTTTATCGACCGCCGCTTCGACCTCCTTTTTGACGCTTGGTTTAATCTGAGAGTTTTCAATATTAACTTTGAGTTTTTCAGCTTCGGGATAGCCAAGCTCCATTTCGCTTGCAATAGTACGCGTAAAGCTTCGGCCACCAATACCAAACATACGCGTTCCCTCAACTCCGCCGTCGTTTACGACGGCAATGTCTGTCGTTCCACCTCCTATATCGACTAAGATTGCGGTGAAATTACTACTTGCATCGTTACCAAGCACACTTCGACTCACCGCAAAGGGTTCGGCGGCAACCGCAACCAACTCCAGCGCTAATTCGTCTGCCACTCGCTCTAGTGCCCCAATATGCACCATCGGAGCAAATGCCGTATAGATTTGAACGGCAACGTCCCGACCTTGAAACCCTATGGGGTTGGATACTTTGTAGCCATCGATATGAATGCTCACGAGCGCGCTGTTAACCAGCTTTACCTCAACTTCTTCGTTACCGGTTTCAAGAGCGATCTGGGCCTGAGCCTTACCCTGAGCGCGCTCTTGTACCTTTTCGATGATAAATTCCATTTCGGCAACGTCAAGCGGCTTATCGGGCTGCGGCCGACGGTAACGGATAGTATTTGTGACACCTTTTACCAGCTCTCCGGCGATACCAATAACCGCTCGCTTTGCCTGTAACCCCGCTTGATCTTCGGCATCTGCAAGTGCTTCTTCGCAGTTTTTTACTACCCCCGAAATATCGGCAATAGCGCCACTATGCATATCACTGATCGCTTGGTGTGCTCTGCCCACCCCTACGATTTCGAGGTTGTCATTGTTAATCTTAGCAATAAGCGCCTTTACATATTCTGTTCCAATATCAAGACCAACTACGTAATTATCAATAGTTTTATCCTGAACTTTATTTCGCAATTTATCGAAAACCATAACTGGTATCAATTATACCACCGGCTTCAAAATACCAATACCCCTTATAAGTTCTTTGTGCATATGAAATATCTCACTTTCTTGATGTTTACTTTTTTTATAATTTATGTTATAATTAAATTAATCTTCCATCGAGAGTGAGGCTTTCATGAACAGGAAGAACATCGCACCTCTTACCATCCCCACGCGCACCCTGGGTATCCGGCGGCCGGTGCCGCCGAGTATTCTCACGGTGCTGAGCCGAGAAGTTGGATCGGTCCTCTGTCTGATCGTCTGCTTCTGGTCGCTCGACCAGATCAGTCCGCTCGCCAAACTCGTATTCGATGAGCGTTTCACGACGTTATCCATCGGATGGCAGCTTTGGATCTACGTGAACGAGATCGGCTGGCTGTTGTGCGTGGCGGGTATCGTCATCAATTCGATCGCCGTGACAGGGAAGGTCGTCAAGAGAATGGAGCCGCACCAGGCACGCGCCAGGAATCGCTCGCTCGCGTGGTGACATCCAAAAAAGAGGGCTTGCCCGACAACGATGACGGGCAAGCGGAAGACGAGCCGGTAGATACTATCTCCCGGCTTTTTGCATACTACGCTAATACGGCTTTAATGCGCCGAACGCCGGCTGAACTTGCTTCTTCTTTGATAATCTTGAACTTTTTGCCATCCTCGAACAGCTGAAGGGTATGGTCAACGTGAGGCCCGCCGCAGACTTCAAAGCTGAATGGCTTTTCTTCGTCATCAGCAATCATCTTGTATACTTTAACCGTGTCTCCATAGCGGTCACCAAACTGGCCCAGAGCGCCCTTTTCCTCAATTGCTACTTTGGTTGGATATTCGGCAAACGAAATTTTGAGGTCTTTTGCGATTTGCGCATTCACGATATCCTCAACCTGCTTGAGCTGTTCTGGAGTTACTTTTTCTGGGTGAGAAAAATCAAACCGGAGACGTTCTTCGGTGATGTTTGAACCTCGCTGCACGACATGATCACCCAAGACATCGCGAAGCGCTTGGTACATTAAGTGAGTAGCCGTATGATACTTTTTGTGCTGGAGCGTCTGACCGCCGAGGCCACCTTTGAAGGTACCTTTGGCGGCGGTTTGTGAACGTTCGCGCTGCTCTTGCATCTTAGCTTTGAATTCTTCTTGCCACGTAAGACTCAGCGTAATATTGCGCTTAAAAGCTTCTTCTGTAGAGAGCTCTACAGGAAAACCAAAGGTATCATACAGGGTAAATAGCTCAGCACCAGTAAGTCCTTCAGTCGCATACTTTTCCATCTGTTTTAGTCCTTTTCGGAGCGTCTGACGGAAAGCTTTTTCTTCTTTTACAAGCGTGGCAATGATCTCATCGCGGGCTTGTTTTACCTCGGGGTAATCTTCAGTGTAAAGGTCGGCAATGACCGGAACAATTTCTTCTAGGAAATTCTGTTCGATGCCAAGATCAAAAGCAAAGCGGATCGCACGACGAAGCAGCCGTCGCATAACATAGCCCTGTTCTTTATTGCTTGGTTTTACGCCGTCAACAGCCAGGAAGGTTGCACCCCGCAGGTGATCAGCAATCACGCGCATCGCGTTCGTGTGAGATTCGTATTGCTTGCCAGAGAGTTTTTGAAGCTTTTCAATTATTGGCCACAGCAAGCTGATTTTATAAACATCAGGGCTGTCGATAGCAGCCGCTGCGATACGCTCCAAGCCTCCGCCGTAGTCAACATTCTGCTTTTCAAGCGGCGAGAAGCTGCCGTCATCATTGCGACGATACTGCATGAAAACCTGGTTGCCGATTTCCATAAACCGACCGCCGTCACTCGCAGGATGAGCAAGGCCAAATTCGGGGTTGTGGTTTTGCTCTCCAAAGTCATAAAATACTTCACTGTCAGGACCGCACGGATCGCCAATAGGTGTCGTAGCAATACCCCCATTGCGGCTCCACCAATTTTCGCTGTCGTCGTAGTAAAAGATACGCTCCCCAGGCTTGATGCCACGCGCGTCACCATCTTTCCCAGAACCAATTTCAGCGATTTTCGCATCAATACCTTTTTCTTTAAATACTTGCTGCCAGATTTCCGCAGCTTCTGTATCGCGTGGAATGTTGTTTGCCTCATCACCGATAAAACACGTAACGTAGAGCTTGTTTGGGTCCAGACCGACTTTTTCTGTCAGGAATTCAAAAAACCAGCGAATCTGCTGCTCTTTAAAGTAATCACCAAGGCTCCAGTTACCCAACATTTCAAAAAATGTCGTATGCGTGCGATCACCCACCTCCTCAATATCCTGAGCCCGAATACACGTTTGGCTATCAACAAGACGTACGCCGCCTGGGTGCTCTTCACCCAGCAAGAAAGGAATGAGTGGCTGCATACCACTACCGGTAAAAAGTGTAGTTGGGTCATTATATGGCACAAGTTTGGCCCGCGGAATAACCGTATGATTTCGGTCATTAAAGAATTTTAAGTATTCGGTGCGGATTTGTTGTGCATTCATGTTTCCCTATTATAACAGAGGTGTACGCTTTGACAAAGGCAGAATTTATGTGACATAATGAAATAATCGTTAGTACCGACGAGATGAAGGGAGATGAGAGATGAATCTCATTCTCAGTTTGGCGGTAGCCGCTCCGCCGGAGCCCGGTAAGGTGACGATCGACTTCGGTGTCATCGACTGGGGCTGGTACTCCATCCTTTTGTTCGCCTTTTTCGTCATCATGGCAGTGGTGAGCAAGGGAAAGTCGGAGTGGGCACGGAACGGCGCGATCGCGATGCTGGTTTTCGCCGTTCTCTACGCTGCATTCGTCATGTTCGCGATGCCATTTCTCAAGTCGCTGTAGTACTGACGCCCGACTCTAAAAGGAAGTCGGAAGAGGCCGTGTGGCTACAACGAGAGGTGAAGAGGGGGCAAAATCCTTATCGCCTATCGTTGTAGCCTGCGGCCTTTATTCATTCTCATTCTTTTCGCCCGAAAGCGAATCCTGGACTTGACCCGTGATATCTGTAACGTTCCCTGTCATATCCTCGATGGTAGTGCGTACATCTTCTCCTGAATTGCCGAGTAGCTCCTCTGCTTTGGCTTTGATGTCATCAAAAAAACTCATTATTGTGCTCCTTTACTTAAGGATTACAGTATAGCGACTTTTTCTGATAAAAAACTTAATTGGCAGAGATAATACCGCCGCCGAGCACTTTATTGCTGTCGTAAATAACGACGGACTGGCCGGGAGCGACTGCCCGCTGCTCATCGGCAAGCTCTAGCATAACATCGTTATCAATAAATTGGAGCTTCGCTTTTTCTAGTGACGCGCGATGCCGAATACGGATTTGGTACGATCCTTCCTCGGGCTTTTCGTTGATCCAATGGACTGAGCTGAGTAAAACCGTTCGCTTCCACAACGTGGAGTCATTCAAGTCCGTAGTGACATAGACTTCATTCTTCTTCATGTCTTTGCCTACGACGTAATATGGTAAACCACCACCAACTTCCAGACCATGGCGCTGCCCCAAGGTATAGAATATTGCCCCGTCGTGCATGCCCAGTATTTTACCGGTCTGCTTATCGATGATCGCGCCCGGTTTTTTTTCAACGTATTGGCTTAAGAATTCCCTGATACCAATTTTGCCGACAAAACAAATCCCCTGACTATCTTTTTTACTTGCCGTAAATAGGCCACGCACTTTTGCCATTTCACGGACTTCAGGTTTTGTAAATTTTCCGAGTGGAAAGAGTGTTTTTTTGAGTGCTTCGCCGGTCACTCGGTACAAGAAGTATGTCTGATCTTTATTGTCATCAATCGCTCGTTTTAATATGCCGTTTTCAGTTTGGGCATAGTGTCCGGTTGCAATCAGGTCCGCTCCGTCCTCAAGCGCCGCCTCCAAAAAAAGCTTGAACTTTACCTCTTGGTTGCACATGATATCGGGGTTGGGTGTTCGGCCGCGCTTATATTCTTCAATCATGTAATCGACCACTTTGTGCCTGTACTCATTCTCAAAATCAAATACTTTAAAATCAATACCAAGTTGTACAGCCACGCGTTTTGCATCCGCCAAATCATCTGCCCACGGGCACTTCATCCCAGGCAGATCTTGCGTCCAGTTCTTCATGTAGACACCAGTAACATCATAGCCTTCCTCCTTTAGGAGTGCGGCCGTAAGGCTGCTATCGACACCGCCGCTCATACCAACATACACTTTTGTCATCTGGAACCTCCCACATAGAAAGCGATGATTTTAATAAGCTCGCCGATAGCAAGATACCAACCAGTAGGCGTCAGCCACCACAATGATGACCATTGATTATCTTGCGCGACAGGATGATTTCGCACATTCACCGCCCCTTTCGCACGGGCTGCAAATTCGAGCCCAGCCCGGCGCTGATGATACGCGGACGTTACCAAAATAACTGAAGAAATTTCGTTGCGCGTGAAGATGGTTTGGGTATTTTCTGCGTTTTCTTTTGTGGTTGCGCTAAGTTCTTCGGTGATAATGTCACTATCCGGCACTCCAGCACTTCTCGCCTCACGACGCATCACTTCGGCGTTACTTGGGCCAGATTTATCTTGAGCTGCTCCAGAAAAAATGAGCTTCGGCGCCCATCCGCTCTTATATAGTGCGATCGCTTCGCGTGTCCGCGCAAGCGTGTCGCCACCGCTTACTGCCACGATTGCATCCGCAGCTTGGCATGGCTTTGTCGTACTTGGTTCAGAGCCACACCCGGCGAGATCATTTGGTGTCAAATATATACTTAGTCCGATAACGATACCGACAAAGACGAGAATGATTCCGATGATCGTTTTCATCGTGCAACCCGCTCTTTCTCGCGCTGAATTTCTTCTATGATTCCATCGGCCGCTCGCACTGTATTTTCTTTATTCGAAAGATGACCTAACGTGAGGCGAAGGCTCCCGTCGGCCACTTCGTCCGGAAGCCCTATAGCTGTGAGTACATGCGAACGCGTCCCGTTGTTTGCGGCACATGCACTCCCGGTTGCAACCAAAATTCCACGCATTTCAAGCGCAAAAACGAGACGTTCAGCATCAATTCCAGGAAACGAAATGTGAAGATGACCAGGTAACCGGCGTTTAGAATGACCCGAAATGACCGCATCGGGAAACGCCGTTATGAGCCGCTGCTCCAGATTATTTCGCAGCTGATGAAGCCGCTCGACTTCTGTTTTTCGTCCTGCCTCGGCAAGTTGTATAGCCCGGGCAAAACCAATAACACCAGCAACATTTTCTGTACCGCTACGAAGTCCTCGCTCCTGACCGCCACCCACAATCTGCGGCGCAAGACGAACGTGTGATGCGGCAAACAGAAGCCCGACTTGTTTTGGTCCATAGATTTTTCCCGCGTTCAACGTCAGCAGGTCAATACCCAGCCGAGCAACATGAATATCAAGCAAGCCAGCTCCTTGGGACGCATCGCTATGAAGATAGAGAGGTGTCGTATCACCTTCCTTAAGACGCCTTTCGCGCTCTCCTTTTATAATTTGAGCGATATCACGAAGTGGCTGTACGGTTCCAATCTCATTATTAGCAAGTGCAACACTGACCAGCCGCGTTTTGGGCGTGATTGCTTTTTTAATAACATCGGCAGAAATAATGCCCCTTTTATCAGCCGGTACGATCGTGTGGTCATATCGCTTAGCCGCTTCAAGCACCGCATGGTGTTCAATCGCTGCCGTAACTATATGGCCGCCAATGCTTCCGAATGCTAAATTAATCGATTCTGTCGCGCCTGCTGTCATTACCAATTCATCGGACTTTGCACCGATAGTTTTTGCAATCACAGCCTTTGCCTCATTGTAGTCCCGGCGGACAGAAATCGCGGGCGCGTACGGGCTGGAAGGATTGTAAAACAACTGTGAAAAATAGGGCTCCATCGCTAAAAATACCCGCTGATCAAGCGGGGTTGCAGCGGCATGATCAAGATAGATAGGCTCGTCCATCATTGTATTTAGTATAGCATTTATCCCTTTCGCGAACGAGCTTACGCCACCTGGAGAGGCAGCCCGGTTTTTGGATCGAATCCGTATACGTGACGCGCAACTTGCTCGTAGTACATTGTCATAGCAGCAATCAGGTTTTTGAGCTCGTCGCCTTCAATAAATGAGTAGCGCGCTCCTTCCTGAACTTTGAGAATGCCTTTTTCGTGGACTTCATAACGAGTAGTCGTATTGTGGAGTTTTCCGGTCTTTGCATCTTTCCATTCTTCATACCAAATCCAGGTCTTTTCATCGAAACAAAAGAACTCACGACGGTGTCCAGCAGGCACATCACCAAATAACTTAGCACCGATTTCGCTCTCCATTTGGAGAAGCTCACGCTCGGTAAGTTTTTTAAGAGGACGGTTTTTGGGAACTTTTAGCGAAGGTGACATGGGATCACCGGTTATTAGTTTCAGTACTTTAGAAAAAACACTCACAATCTATCCTACTAGTTCTTAGAGAATTCCTCGACATCAGATGCTTTCCAGCGACGGATTGTCAGAACACGCTGACCCAAACCAAGCGCAATGTCTCGTTCTGTCAGTTTTACCTCTTTTGCCTGGGCTTGCTCAACAAGCACTCGTGCATCGGCAATTTCCCGACCTTCTTGCCACGAGGAAAGATCTTCACTTGCCATATGGAAATCAACGCGAACTTCGCCGCCTGTCTCAAATTTGTAGCCTGGTAAGTGGTTGTTAGTTTCAGACATAATAAAACCCGCTTCCTCCGGGGATCGGTTAGTTAAAGAGGTGTTTGTTTTAAGATAGTGTAAATACTACACGAGCGTTTGCCGTTGTCACGGTGGCTATTTCATCGAGTGAAATACCGCGAGCATGAGCATGAAATTCCGCTACGTGCCGTACAAACGCTGGCTCATTTACTTTACCACGGAGTGGCGCTGGCGTCAAGAAGGGGGCATCTGTTTCTAGAAGCATTTTATCAAGCGGAATGCTGGCAAGCATCTCTTTTTGCTTTGTGTCTTTCGTAAACGTACTGATTCCGTTGACACCTATGTACAGGCCTCGTTTCAACCCCTCCTCCAAATGCGCCATTGAGTCGGTAAAACTATGTAATTCGCCCCTTATGCCGTGGAAATTATCAAACACCGACCAAAAATCGTCAAATGCCTCGCGCACATGAAAAATAACAGGTAAGTCGTGTTTTAATGCAAAATCCAACTGCTCCTCGAGCGCTTTTAGCTGAATCTCACGCGGACTATGGTTATAATAATAGTCGAGCCCAATTTCTCCTACAGCTATTACTTTTGGGGTATCAGCCAGTCCAAAAATGCCTCGCCAATTATCCTTTGTATCGTGAGGGTGAACACCGATGGCAGCATACACACCCTCACGTGTGGCCGCAAATTCCACCGCTTGCTTTGAGCTTGTTTCACTCGTACCGACACAAATCATCGCGGTAACACCCGCCGCATTCGCCCGAGCGATCGTCTCGTCCGCATTAAGCTGATAGTTTGGTTCGTGAATATGGCAGTGGGTGTCGACCAGCATAGTTCACGATGCCTGGGGCTTAGGAGCTCTGGGATTTTCTGTGTGATTGTAAATTTTAGGAAACAGTCCGCCTTCAGCCTCGATAGGCACAATGACGCCAGAATCGAACGTTTTGTGAATCGTTTCGGCAACAGTAGGCATGAAGGGACGAAGCAAGTCGCTGATTTGAAGAAGTGTATTAACGGCATGCCCAAGCACTTCCGTAAGGTGTTGTTCGGCCTCGGGGTCTTCACGTTTTTTAGCGATTTCCCATGGCTTCACACTCTCAAGATACTGATTGAGAGAGCGGACCATCACCCACACTTCGTCTACTGCTCGGTTAAAGTGGAGTTGTTCCATCGCCTGACGGTATGGACCCATGTCGTGTTCACCCGTAGGTGCTTCACCAATAACACCTGACTGATAACGCGTCACCATACTTGCCACACGCGACACAAGGTTTCCAAGATCGTTACCGAGCTCGTTATTATAGGCATTCTCAAGCTTTTCCCAGGTAAAATCGCCGTCATCAAGCGTTGGAATATGGCGCGAAAAATAGTAGCGGAATACATCAACACCATAGGTATCGATGATTTCGTTCGGGTCAACGACATTCCCTACAGATTTGCTCATCTTGGCGCCGCCAACATTCACAAAACCATGCACGAGGAGCTTTTTAGGCAGTGGTAAATCAAGCCCCAAGAGCATCGCTGGCCAAATTCCCGCGTGAAAACGCAAGATATCCTTGCCTACTACCTGTACATCAGCTGGCCAGTAATCTTTCCATTCTTGCTTATCAGGGTAGCCAATTACCGTAATATAATTCGAAAGCGCATCCAGCCATACATACATGATCTGCTCCGGATCATCAGGCACAGGAACTCCCCAGGTGAGTGTTTTCTTAGGTCGGGATATGCTCACATCGGGCAGCCCATCTTTTATGAGTTCAAGAAACTCGTTCTTTCGAAAATCAGGTACGATTTGCATGCGACCAGTTGTGATAGCTTCGCGGATTTGATCACTGAAGGCGCTCGCCTTTAGGTAATAGTTTTCTTCACTAACTCGTTCGTACGGTTTTTGGTGATCCGGACAAACACCCCCGGTTGCCTCTACTTCTTTATCAGTAAAGAAGGCTTCGTGACCGATACAGTACCAGCCCTCATATTTGCCCTTGTAAATATACGGCTGGAGTTTTTGCCAAATATATTGCACGGCGGCCTTGTGGTGAATATCAGTAGTGCGGATAAAGTCGGTGTATTCGGCACCCATCTTTTTCATGAGGTTCTCAAAATTAATATACATTTTATCAGTAAAGGCTTGTGGATCGAGACCAGATTCGGCGGCTTTCGCGGCTATTTTGTTGCCGTGCTCATCGGTACCCACCTGAAAACGGACTTCTTTGCCATTTTGTTTTTGATAACGCGTCCAGATATCGCCCAAGAGGTAATCAAGTGCATTGCCAATGTGCGGCGTGCCATTGACATATGGTATTGCGGTCGTAATATATAGCTTTTTTCCCATAGTTATTTCCAGTGTAACAGATTAAACAGTTAATTTAGTGAAAATCAAATAGCAGGCTCACCCTGCGCGGTCATTTCAGCGACAACCGCAAAACGACCAGCTTCTGGCTCATTTCCCTTTAGGTACTCACTATGAGAAAAATAATTTGGGTCGTGCGCAGTATCGATATGACTCGTCTCTATACGATCGTCCTTCACACCAGCCTCTTTAAACTGTGCCACAATAACTTCTTGCAAGCTTTTGCCGCCAAACGTATGAAGTGGGTACGTAGCATTACCGACGCTCGGGCTTATCCAGACCAGTAACTCTCCAGGATCCGAGTTACAGTGAGCTTCAAGATATGCGACGCTCTTCTTCGCACCCTCCTGCTCGACGCTATGACGACCAAGGTGCGATACCATAAGGGCTCGATTGTTGGGGTCATACAAAATCACGCCAGCGCAGTCAGCGAGCGGAAGAAAAAGTGCATGTCTTGTGTCTCGAACCACGAGTGCATCTACATATTCACTCATATCCGCTTCCAACATACCGATAGATTTATCTCTCACATCTGCGATACGGTACTTGGTAAAGTCATCTGTATCATAGGTGATGCCCACAAGGCTTGTCTGTGATATATCAATACCAATTTTGGAGAGAAACGCCGTACGATTTTTAAGCGTTTCAGAGTCATCGCCCAGCCCAAACTTCAGATTGCCATCACTCCGCGATGAAACCGCAGCAATAACAGCATCTCCGAATATTTTGGGCTGGTCGGTAGTTATCATTCGCTTCTTAAAGCCTCAACAGGATCAAGCTTGGAAGCACGGCGGGCAGGCAAGAAGCCTGAAAGCATCGCAATGACAACAAGCACAACAACGACAAGAAGGAAGTTCGGAATCGTAATAGGCACGCTGAAGCCTGCACTTCCACCAAGTGCGCTAAGCAACAGTGCAAACGGTATGGCGATCAGCGTTCCTATGATACTTCCCAAAAAGCCAATCCAGCCTGCTTCAATACTGAACATAAGAAGCACACCACCTCTAGAAAGACCCAGTGCTTTCATGACGCCGATTTCACGGGTGCGCTCTAAGACTGACATTAATTGAGTATTTACCACACCAAAGATGGCGGTGAAGATGGCAATACTAGCAAATACCAGCAGGGCGGTACGGATGGCGCTGACTGCTTCAAGGGCTTTGCCTACGCTATCGGCACGCGTTTTCGCTTCATACCCATCGGACTGAAGCTTTGACTTTACCTTTTCTGTCTGCGATTCATCGGTAAAGATAAGGATTCGGTTATAGTAGACATTTTCCGGTTTGGTCGTACCACGACTGTCATCAGCCAGCTTGCTCATAGTTTCGGGTGAAAGGTACGCATATTCAGTGCTTGCGTCTTTGTTCTCGCCTGAGCTTTTTGTGACGCCTACAACCGTTAAGTCAACTTCGGTATCGGGCTGAGCTGGCCGACTAAAGAATGCCGGCGTACCTTTTTTAACAAAAGTAAGCTTTTTGCCAATAAATGCGGATGCATCGACGCCCGCCTGTTTTGCGTACCTCTCAGGGACAATGACTGTATCACCTTTCAGGTTTTCGCGCTTACCCGCGACTAGATCATTCAAATCATCGAGTGGTGTAAGTGGAGAAACATACGGAGCTTTGTAACTTTGGCCGTTAATATCAACTTCGTCAAACCTGTAATAACTGAGGGGTAAAACCTGTGTTACGCCAGGAATCGCTTTGAACTTTTCAACGTCCTTGACTCCCAAACTTTTATCCTGAGCATCTTGATTGGCCTTATTGGCTTCATCGGTGGTTTGAATACCATTTGCCGAAGAATTCTTCACAGTAAATCCATCGACACTCACGAAGTTATTTTTAAAATTACCAAATCCTTTTTGAATGCTATCTTGAGCACCCTGTGTAATAGCCAATGCTAGAGTCATTGTGGCCGCACCGATAGCAAGAGCCGCAGCCGTAAGGCCGACGCGCACTTTCGCTCGACCAAGATTATGCCAACTTCGACGGAGTATATCAGGAAATGTCATGATTACTTTACCCCCTGAGCTGCTACCGAAGCAGGCTGGGGTTGAGTTGCCCGCACAGTAGGCGCGACACCTTTTACTGCTTCAATTTGGCCATCCTTAATATGAACTTGCATATTACATTTATTTGCAAGGTCGGGATCGTGCGTCACAATTACCAACGTCGTGCCTGATTTTTTATTGTAGTCAAAGAGGAGTTGTTCAACCATTTCACCTGTTGCGCTATCAAGATTTCCGGTTGGTTCATCCGCAAAAATGATACTTGGATTATTAACGATGGCTCGAGCAATTGCCAATCGCTGTTTTTGTCCACCCGAAAGATTCTTAGCACGTTCTTTAATTTTATCCGCCAAATCCACCTTAGTCAGGGCTTCTTCTACAAGTGCTTTGCGCTGACTTTTGGGCACTTTCGCGATTTCAAGTGGAAGGCTGACATTGTCATAACATGTTTCATTACCCTGAACGAAAAAAGCTTGAAAAATAAACCCGATCGTCTTTGATCGAAATGTATCTACATCTTTTGCCTTCAACTGGAGAATGTCCTGGCCATTAATGATTACCTGGCCAGTTTCAGGGCGATCAAGTCCACTCATCGCGTGCATAAGTGTCGACTTACCCGAGCCTGATTTGCCTAAAATTGCGACACTTGCGCCATCGGGAATTTCAAGACTAACATTGCTCAGCGCCTGAAAGATATTTTGCTTTTTTCCATAAGTTTTCGTGATCGATTTAATTTGAATCATACACGTTTTATTATACCGAATCTCTTAAGCGCCATCAAACTCACCAGCCAGCCTGACCCAGTCTTCAACAGACAGGTTTTCCGCTCGTACGTCAGGGTTGATTGAGCTCTTTTCCAAAAGGTCGCGAGCAGCCTCTTTTGAAATACCCAACCCGGCGGCCAAACTCGAGTGTAGTTTTTTGCGGGGTGAAGAGAATCCGGCCCGTACCACCCGGAAAAATGTCTTTTCAGGTATACTACCGAAAAGTGGCTGGCTCCTTGTTTTTAGTGTTACCACTGCCGAATCCACCTTAGGTGGCGGCGTAAAATAGTGGGCGGGAACCAAGATGCCTAGAGATACTTCGGCGAACACTTGGGCACTCACTGCCAATATACTCATATCACCAGGGTGAGCTGCCAAACGCTGCGCGACTTCCTTTTGAACAAGGAGAACTGTCGTAGCCGGCTTATTGCTCGACGTCATGAGGAGCTGGACGATTTTACTCGTGATATAGTACGGCACATTCGCGACTACCTTATACCCCGAAGGAAGCTGCGTAAGGTCGAAGGAAAGGATGTCGTTATGAACTACTTCAAGATTCTTACCAGGAAATTGTCCCGGAAGTTTTGCCGCTAACTCTTCATCAAACTCAACAGCAAGCACTTTATGCGCCTTGCGAAGCAATTCACTCGTCAAAGTTCCGAGGCCCGGACCAATCTCCAGCACCGTGTCGTTAGCAGACAAGCCAGCAGCATCGGCAATCTGAGCAAGAATCTCACGGTCTTTAAGCCAATGCTGACCGAGTGATTTTTTGGGCGCTGTCATCTTTTCCTATCTTCCGTCATAATTTGTCCAGTCCGTCGCAAGATCGAAGCCATCGGGATGCACTTTAGCAAAACCACCTGTATCGTACACTTTCCCCAAACCCATACTCGTCTCTACTATAGAACAACGCGGATAGCGGCTATAATTTGCGGCTATCAGGATATACCCATTTTGATCTACCTTGGCACCATCCTCACGGATACCATACGTGCCTCCTCCACAAGCTCCTATGACAACGTTCATAGGAAGATCGTAATATGTTTCACGATGCCCAATTCTCTGACTATCCACAAAGTAGGCAGCGCCCTTTGACTTAGTAAGTGGGTTGCTCGGCTTATTGCCAACAAGCTCTACTTGTCGAACTGGTTGCCTGCTTATTACATTTTGAATTTCTTTGCGGCTGACTTCCCTGCCGTCTTGTCTCACTACTTCATACGTTATAAGTCGTGCACCTGTTTTACCTGGTGTTTTTATTTCGCGGTAGCCGATACTGTGATCCATGTCTAATACTTTCTGAGTATCAAAGGGTATTTCTTGCTCCTGCGTAACCGTCTGGGCACCATCGCGCCAGATCTCAATTGTCATTCCAGACTGAATTGTGCTATCCAAACCAGAAGAGATCGTATCGCTCGCACCGAGCTTGATATTTTTTTCCTTTAGCATCGCTGCCACGGTTTTGCCTTGTGTATACGCCGTGGTTTTTGTTCCGTAGAGCATAAGAGTAAATTCTGTTGCTCGAGTTATGCTTAGCTGGAGGCCCGCCCCTTGGCTTACGATATCCGTATTGACGGTCATGTTCGCGATATCCTCATCGTGAAGTATCATGCCTGCTTGTTGAGCAATCTGCGCAGGAGTCCGATACGGCGTCATGACCTTTATGCTCGTTTTACCATCGACAATCGTCACGGGCCGCGCGCGATAGATATTTACCTGATAGTTATTTCCTTCAAGTTTTTCGTCAAGGCCAGGCTCAACAAGATCACTCGGGTCAATAGGGATACCTGCCTCATGAAACGCACCACGAAGCGTTGTTGCATGAGTTAGAATTCCGCGCTCCGTCCCTTCGTCATGCACTGAGATAAGGCGTTGGCCACCTTCAGGCGCTACCGGCTGAGCACCTACTCTATGTGCCAATATTACTCCCAGAGTGGCTATAGCCAGGCACGATATAACAACGATATGTGCTCTGTGTATTAAGGCGTCTCTTAGGCTGCCCATTATCGGTAGATATCCTGGAGGCCCATTTTTTGTGAACAAGAAGGCCAAGGCTGCCAACCACGGCGCAGGTAGAGGGCGCGAGCAGCCGCATCTTGTTCGGCAGGTGTTGCATTTCCAAATGGCGCACTCGAAACGCTATTCCAGGTTCCTTCGTTAAATTGATACGCTCCGTAGTAAGGCCCGGCTGGGTTCCAACTGTTATAGCCGCCCTCGCAGCTTCGTAGCTTTGCGAGCGCCTCGGCAAAGTCTCCGCCAAATCCGGCCTTTGCGCCGACAACTTCCACGGCCTTTACAGGCTCCTTCGTTATGACGCTTTGGATCGCGGTCCTTCGTACCTCTTGGCCATTTTTCATTTCAATCTCGTAGGTTACTTTTTTCTTTCCGACGACGCCGGGTGTTTTTATAGCACGGTAGCCGATAGGACGATCAGCGTCTTGAATTTTCTCCGTGTCAAAAGCGACGTCTTCTTCACCCACGGCCGTCTGCTTACCGTTTCGCCAGAGTTCTATCACCATCCCCGGTGTCATAGAAGTATCGAGAGGAACGGACAGCGTATCGTTTTCTCCTATAGTAATCCCTTTTTGTTTAAGCATTTCGGAAACGGTTTTGCTCTGGGTGTAGGTGGTTGCCTTCGTTCCGTAAAAATTAAACGTAAATTCGATTGCGCGATCAATGTTCAGTTGGATTCCGGCGCCTTCACTAACCATATCTGTGTTTGCCTCCAACGTTGTAATATCCTCATCATGAAGTGAAATACCGGCATGTTCAGCAATCTGTTTTGCTGTTTGATACGGTGACATCACTTTTTGACGAATAGCTCCATCAACAACCGTCACCGGCCGTGCGCGATAAATATTCACATCATAGGTCGAAGCAATTAGCTTTTCATCGAGACCCGGTTCGATGATATCATTCGGGTCAATCAGAATATTAGCTTCCTTTAGTGCATCTTTTAAGGTAGTTGCCTTGGTGAGGATTCCTTTATCCTGGCCATCGTCATGAAGCGTAATGAGACGCTCGCCGGGAGTAGGTTCAATGGTTGACTCTGCGCTCACTTGTCCCGCAACGAAAACAACTCCAGCGCCAATAAAAAACGCGGATAGCAGGATAACAAGCGTGCCGTACAATTTTACTGGCCTTCTCGATAGTATTTTCATAAATTCAGTTAACACCTCCACGTGGTGCACTAAAATCTATTATACCATTTGCGGTCAAACGTCGCAGCAATTACTTCGTATCAGATTTGGCGGTGAATTGCTGAACGCGAACAGCACGGCGGAAACGGCGTTCGGCGGCCTCATCGGCATAACGAACCAGCGGTCCATAAGCAATACCAAAGTTCGGATTGCGCTTGTCTGCCTTCTCGAGTGCCTCAACGAAGAAGTTGTCAATCAGCCATTCGCGGCCAGGAGCGGTTTGTCCCATGATCGTAATACGATAAAAATCCTCGGATATCTTCTCTGTTTCAACGATATGAAGCGGTGTTGCCAGCATTGTCGGGCCGGCCTTAAGAGTCTTAAGGAGCTTTTCGATTGATTTTTTAGCTTTATCCGCATCGTTCACAAAGATATCTATTGCCATCGTGCGCACCCCGCGCGGTGTTACTCGCACCCCTTGAATATGCTGATTATGAAGCCAAATCACTTCTCCGGAAATACTTCTGATCCGGGTCGAGCGCAGCGTGAGACGCTCAACTACGCCTTTTACATCCATAAAAGGATCGATTTGCACAAAGTCGCCCACATCGAACCATCGCTCGATAATCATAGTTGCTCCCGCCGTAATATCACGAAGCAACGGACCTATCGTTGCACCCGCAAGAACGGCAAAAATAGCTCCTGCCCCGATTGCCGTGGCAGCGTTGGCATTCGTCGCCTTACTGTCGGAGAGGACGAGCCATGCAAAAAGCACCGCCGCAACAACAACCCCAAAACGGACGAGCGCGATAGACACACTTAAGTACGTTTCTACACGTCGGAGTTGGATAAAGCGCTCTTCACTTGAAGCTACGTCCGACTCACCCGCAATCTTTTTAGCAATCCAAATGATGATATTCGCGATAAGTTTACTGAGCCAATAGGCAAGTAGCGCCGTCACAATCATGACGAATATAAGTTTTAGGGGCTCATTACCCGCAAACCAAGCATTGAGTGTATTTTTAATAGCGGCAATCATACTTCTTCTAGCTTACTGTTTCTTGTTATTTTTTTAAAGAAGTCTATTCGCTTTACTATACCTATTCGTAAAAAGCTCGTTTTTATGGTATGATTCTTACGTTCTGATACAGCGAGGTGAGGATGTGAATCGTTGAACAACAGCCTTCAGCTTCGACGGACCTACGACGAACTTTGCTTGACGGGTCGGACTCCGCCCGCCCTGAACGCCCGCACCTTCCACCTTCCCAACCTGACCTACACTCATCCCCACGACGGCGAACGGAGTGTGCTTATCGAGAAGGAATCACTCCGCTCGGTGGGGTGCATCCATGCCCGACCGGATGTACGGCTGGCCCTGGGGGAGAAAGGAATCCACGCGGCCCCATTGGAAGATGCCGTCGCTTTGATCGAACGGCGCTTCCAGCAGGACGACCTCATCTGGGGTGTCTCGGGGTTCGCCAGCGCCGGCTTCAATTACACCACGGAAGCCAAAGCACTCAGCGAACTCTACGGGTATCTCGTTGGCACCGAACGTGCACCGAGCCTTTCGGTGGATGGCGGGGTCAGCGATGGGAATCTCGGCTTGAACGCCGTCATCGCTGCGATGCATGGTGTTCAGACGCTGGGGTGCATTCCGCTCCAAGGCCTGAAGTGTGCTAGTCAGCGGTCGTTCATGATCGCCTGGGGAGACACTTACAAGGATCGCGAGATCCTGGTCGGTACCATCCCCGACGTGCTCGTGTGCGTGGGCGGACTCGACGGCACTAGGCGTGAGTGCGAGACTGCCCTACGAAACGGCAGCGTCGTTCTGCTGCTGGCATTGAAAGACTACAGCCCTGACTCACTGCCGAAAACGTACACCCAGTTCGACACTATGCGTACCGCGCTCAAAGACGATCGCCTGTTCGTCTGCACGGCCGCGAGTGAGTTGAACACGACGCTTGACCTGGTGTGGGCGAAGGCACAAGAGCCTTCGCACTTCCAGCGTCCTGCGCGGCTCAAGAAGCTCACGCACCTGCTGCTCGGGTCGTAGGCACCAAGGGTCACTCCGGGAGGGCTTTTTAGCTCTCCCGGAGTGACCCTCATTTCATAAAAAAAGACGTGACATACCCTGCCGTATCTATCGGCAGCTCCTGCGGATTGCACCATCGTATCTCCCGTATTTCCCAGGGGCGCTTAATCTGTGCATTGGCAGTTATCGGTTCTATGCATTCAAACAGCTCAAGAGGAAATGGCTGAAGAAGTGACCGTCTTTTTTTGATCGTATCTTCTAATATAATAAGTGCCGTTTCCTCCTTTAATTCGCGAGCAATGGCCGCGAGCTCCGTTTCGCTACGCCTCACCTCGCCACCAGGAAGCTCCCACTCCGTCATGCCGAGTACCGATTTTACAAGAAGTACTTCACCTTTTATATTACGAACTATAATTCGCACCCGCGGTCTTGAAAAACGCGACTTGATACGAATAAAAACAAGGAAAAACGGGTTGCATATCGCTGATGCTAGCCGATAGTACCATGTCATATTTTTTCGAGATGAGCATACTCAACGTTCAGTTTTTTCGTTTGACCGCTTGCGAACTCAACCGTTACCGCCATTCCATCGACATCAATAACCTCGCCAACGCCAAACTGACTCGATCGTACTTGGTCACCAACGTCCAGCCCAATATCATCGCTATATTCATAATCGCTTGGTGTTCGACTCGTAAATGACGATACCGGAGCTGAAACCACCGAATGCCCCATATCCTCAAGAAAACGGGATGGTGAGCTGTATCCCCGTTGACCAAACTGCAACCTACTCTGTGCATAGCTTAAGTGAAGCTCCTCACGCGCCCTGGTCATCCCCACGTAGCAAAGCCTGCGCTCCTCTTCAAGTTCGCTCGGTCCTGCCTCATACACGCGCGAATGAGGCAGTATTCCTTCTTCCATACCCACCATAAAGACTACAGGGAATTCCAGACCCTTAGCCGCGTGCATAGTCATAAGCGTCACTTTTTCGGTATCACTGCTTGTATCTGCGCTCGACATTAACGCTACTTCTTCAAGAAAATCAGAGAGACTGGCAAATGTTTTGGCATCCGATATAAGCGAACCAAGGTTCGCCTCGCGGTCTTCCGCCTGCGGTGTTCCGTCTAAAATAAAATCGCGATAACCTGTCTTATTAATCAGTAACTCGATAAGCTCTGCGGGCGGCGTATCGCTGCTTATTTTTGCCTGTAAAAGACGAAGCAGCTCGCCGAGCGTTTCGAGCGCCGTTTTTGCCCGCGGCGTCAAGCTACTTGTCTGCTCGACATTTGTAAGCGCGCTAATAATATCCAGACCACTCGTACCTTGCCATACAAGAAATTTCTCAAGGCTCGTCGCCCCAATGCCACGTGTCGGCACGTTAACGATTCGGCTGAAACTCATGCGATCGCTTGGCTGGTAGAGCAAGCGAAGATACGCCACAATATCTTTGATTTCCTTACGATCATAAAAACGCACCCCGCCCACGATCTGATACGGAACGCGCTGCTGTAACAAGGCACGTTCTAAGGTGTAACTCTGCGCATTGGTTCGGTATAATACCGCAAAATCACCATAGGTCCGAGCACCTATGGCCGCCTGAGCAGCAATTCTCGTTGCTACCGTATACGCCTCTTCAGCTTCATCGTATACGCTATGAACTTGCACTGGTGCACCAGCCGGACCATCAGTCCATAACTTTTTATCGCTTCGCTGTGTGTTTTTCGTAATGACACTTTGCGCCGCCTCAAGGATCGCACTCGTACTGCGGTAGTTTTGCTCCAACTTTACAATTGTCGCGCCCGGAAAGTCGCGTTCAAAATTAAGAATATTGGTAAAATCAGCCCCGCGCCAGCTATAAATCGACTGCCAATCATCTCCCACAACACAAATGTTGCGTTCGTCGCCAACCAAACTTTTAACAATCGCGTACTGAGCCGCATTCGTGTCTTGGTACTCATCGATCAGAATATGCTTGAATTGTGAGCACCATTTGGCACGAATATCAGGATGCTCTTTAAAAAGCCGAACTGTCTCAATAAGCAGATCATCAAAATCAAGCGCCCCGGCATCACGGCGAAGTTTTTCGTACAGTGCGTAAATTTTTGCAACTTCTTTTTGAAACGGATAGCTCGCTGTTTCACTAAACTCTTCAGGGCTTACCAACTCATTTTTAGCATTTGAAACCATACTGCTCACAGCGGAGGGCTTAATCTGCTTATCTGTAATAGAAAGTTGTTTCATAGCCTGCTTTATAAGGCCCTGGCGATCATCTTCGTCATAAATTACATAATTAGGTTGGATGCCTAGTTTGTCGCCATCTATTCGCAACAAGCGCACACAAATCCCATGAAATGTACCCATCCAGGGCATAAACTCCCGCACACTGCCATCCTGCCCTAAAAGATGACCCAAGCGCTCGCGCATTTCTTTGGCTGCCTTGTTTGTAAATGTCACCGCGAGGATTTCATTTGGCCATATTCGCTCATGAGCAATGAGATAAGCGATACGATGCGTGAGAGTTTTTGTTTTTCCACTTCCAGCTCCGGCTAAAATCAACAGAGGCCCTGACGTCGTTTGAACCGCGCTGGCTTGCGCGGGGTTAAGTCCTTTTAGTAAATCCATTGCTTCTATTATAGCTAACGAAGGGCCAGAATGATGACATTATAGTAATCTTTACATCTTTACTTGATGTATGTATACGGTGAGTATATACTGCTTATGGTATCGACTCCGAAAGAGGCGCAGTCATGTCTGGATGGTTTGAGAAACCAGAAGTAACCAAACCCATTTCACAGCCAGGAGGCTCGGAACAATCAAGTGTTCTTCCGGGACATTCCGTGGCCGAAAATGCCGCAGCCGCAAAAGAAGCCTTCGACAAGATCCAGGGCGACTACGAGAACGAGGCAGATCGACTTCAGGATGAGTTTTCGCGGCATGCCGACCAGGCTCAAGGGTTACGCCCCAAGTGGCCAGAGTGATTCATACCTCAAGGATAGCCGCCGGGAGCATTGACTTTTGCTCATAAGCGGCTATCCTTGAATACTCCTAGACAATATGCAAAAAGTAGAGCGCCGCACCACCGCCGGCACCAATAATAAGAATCAATATGATCCAAACAACCCACATCCAACCTGACTTTTGCTTGGCCGGATGAGCAAGGGGCTGGTGGTAATTAGCTGTATCATAGATTGCACCATTTTTTTGATCGCCAGAAGAGGGCTCTTCTCGATATTGCTGAGGGATAGAAGCTGGTCCAGTAGGCGTAGGGGCTTCTTTTGGCTTTTCCTCTTTCATAGGTTCAACCCAAGGGGCGGGCTTTTCAGGTTTTGAGTCAACAGGGTGCTCATCAGTTTGTGGTTCGGTATCCTCTTTATGTTCGGTCGCATCAGACTCGATAGCCACCAAGTCGCTATGAAGCTCTTCAGGCAGGAGCGGTTTGACATCGTCAGCCGTCGCCGGAAGTTGATCATCGTTAACTTCGACCGGCAAGTCATTCTTGCTTGATTCCTCCGAAGCGTTACCTCCTAGGGGTCGCTTTTCCACCTTTGTATCAGGAAGAAATGGAGAAGTGAGCGGGGGTTCTGCCGCGAGTTCTTCCGTAGAAGTTTGCGGTTCATCCAATTCATCTTTTTGATCCGGTACCGGCACGGGTGGCTCTTTCTCAACAGGAGAAGCGGTGTTGTCCTTCGCCCCAAAACCTGCCATATCCAGAGGGTCCGGCCAATCGGTTTTTACTACGGGATCTTGCGGCGGTTCGGATACGGGTGAGTCCGAGGGCTCTTTGCTAATAGGAGTAGGGATAGTTTTATCCACGGTAGGCAAAGGTTCACTAGCGGTAGAGCGGGGTGCAATTGTCACACCTTGCCGCGAAACCGGTTTGGTTGCTTCAGGCTTTTTCATATCAGAAGAGGGATGAACGACATCCATAAAACGTCCCCCTCGTCGAGAAGCTGGCGCCGTCTGGAGTGTCGGCGTCGTTTTAGGTTCAGGTGACGTTACTGGCGTCGGCAAGGTGCTTGTAGTAGAATTACCTGTTGTTGGAATCTCAACAGTTTTTTCTGTTGGACTGCTGGGCGTTGGAGTTTTTGGCACATCCGCCATCAAGGAGTTTACTGCCTTGTCAAGTTCGTCGAAATCTATGTCTTTCACTTCCCACCCCTACTTTTTACCAGCATTATCATGTGCTCTTTTTACAATACCACTAAACGCATGCGCATCAAGGCTCGCGCCCCCAATAAGCAGCCCATCTATTCCTTCCGTTCCCAGGCAATCCGCAGCATTTGCCAATGTGACACTTCCCCCATCAAGAACGCGTAGCTCTTCTGCCGCTTTTTCCCCATAGAGGTGGGCTATTTGTCGACGAATGGCTTTTGCTGCATTCTTAAGTTCATCAGGCTTGACGTTGTTACCGGTTCCAATAGCCCACACGGGCTCATATGCCACAACGACGTTACTCAATTCTTCGGCCGTAAGATTCGCCAAACCACCTAAAAGCTGGTCGTGTAATACATCGTTTGTTTCACCGTCTGCGCGCTCGGTGGCAGTTTCGCCAATACAAAGAATCGGCCGGATGTCATTTCGAATTGCCGCCTGTACTTTGTGGCGAACATCTTTATCTGTTTCGCCAAAGATATGACGACGCTCAGAATGACCAATAATGGCATAGTCTGCTACGCCTCGGAGTTGGCTAGCGGATACTTCGCCCGTAAAGGCACCATGATCCCGCCAGTAGAGATTTTGGACGGCGAGCTTGAATTGGCGACGATCAATCTGCAAGCTAAGTGACTGAAGTGCAAGAAGTGTCGGCGCAAGCACAACCTCAACGTCACGATGAGATTCGATAAGACCAGCTAACTTATGGAGATATAAACTCGCCTCATGCGTATTGAGGTTCATCTTCCAATTGCCAACAATGAGTTTTTTACGACTTGCCATATACCGCTTATGCTTTACTGTATTTCAGTGTACCGCACTTACCGCGGGGCGTCTAGTAAGCTTTCGATCCCTGGTAATTTTTCACCCGCCATTAACTCGATACTTGCTCCGCCTCCGGTAGAAACATGCGTAAAGCTTTCGCCGCCACGCGCGTCCCAATCAAGCACAAAGTCCGCTGTGTCGCCTCCTCCGATAATCGACGTGATATGGGGATGAGTAGCTAAGGTAAGCGCCAGCCTCGCCGATCCATGAGCAAACTCAGGCAGCTCAGCAACGCCGAGAGTACCGTTCCATATCACCGTTTTTGCTGCCTCTACGATCTTAATGATATGCTCGATCGTTCTATCACCCATATCCAATGCCATATCATCGGATTGGATATCGTCAAGCGAAACATTTCGTCTTTTTTGAGTTTTGTCGGCACTTTTTGCAACAGCCAAATCCGCGGGAAGCACCAAGAAATCATCAACGTTTGCTTCACCAACTTTCGCTTTTGCTGCTTTATAAATCTCAGCAACGGTGTCATTCATGCCTGCTTCAACGCGGCTTTTACCTAGTTTATACCCCTTATACGCCAAGAAAGTATTGGCCATTGCCCCTGTAATAACTATGGTATCGGCAACGTTAATAAACTCGGTTACGACACCAATTTTATCACTCACCTTCGCCCCGCCTAAAATAGCCACCAGTGGGCGCTTGGGCGCGCGCATGGCACGAGTGATGGTGGTGTACTCGCGTTCCAAAAGCAACCCCGCAACACTGGGAATATAATGTGTGATTGCTTCCGTACTCGCATGAGCTCGGTGAACCACACCAAATCCGTCCTGCACGAAATAGCGCGCCCCGGTCGTTTTTAAGAGCTCACGTGCAAAATTATCGTCGTTCGCCTCTTCGCCTTTATGAAAACGGAGGTTTTCAAGAACGATTACGCTTCTTTTTGGTGCCCGTTTAATAGCCATATGTGGCTTGTCACCGATGGTTTGGTCGACAAAACGTACCGGTTCGCCAAGTAATTGTGCAAGTCGGGCAGCAACGGGCTCTAGAGAAAGTTTCTCATCCCGACCCTCTGGACGACCAAGATGACTGATAATCACCACTTTACAACCTTCGCTGAGCAGCTTCTTGACGGTTGCTAAACTTGCTCGGATCCGCAAATCATCTGCAATGGTACCATCAGGCGCAAGCGGCACGTTGTAATCTGCCCGCAACAGCACGGTTTTATGCTCTAATGGCACCGATGTAATTGTCTGCTTGAAAAACGTCACAAACTCCCACCCTAGATACTTATTTATATCCTTTATTCTATCACACGAACACGGATCGTGTCGGTAGCACCAACGAGTCCTGGTTGGCGGCCACTTACGATAACAACGCGGACTTTTTCTTCATCCCCAAAGTAACCATTCGCCTTCAGTTCTTTCACAAGATCAAGACCTGCTTTTTCGCCATCGGGTCGCACGAAACTCTTATTTGCATAACTCAAAGCCAGTTGCTGCGCCGTCCGCGCTTCGCTTGTAACACTCACAATAGGAAGATTCGGCCGATGGGCTGCGATATTACCCGCGGTTGCACCAGATTTCGTTTCGGCCACGATGGCATGAACTTTCAGTTGCTCGGCAAGACTTACCGCTGCCGTGCTGATGGCATCAAGTGTCGGACTCTTCATGTGAACGATCTGGTCAAGAGGCCTGATAGCAACATGCTCCTGGGCATACAAAATAACTTTTTTCATTGCCGCAACTGTTTCAAGCGGGTAGCTTCCGTTTGCCGTCTCATCGGAGAGCATAACGGTGTCTGCGCCCTGAATAGCCGCATTGGCAACATCGCTTACCTCGGCGCGAGTCGGCTCTGGATTATCTACCATACTTGCCATCATTTGCGTCGCAACGATACTTAACTTACCGTATTGACGACAAAGCGCAATGATCTTCCGCTGCACAATCGGCACGATCTCAGCACCTGCTTCTACTGCCAAATCACCACGCGCTACCATGATTCCATCGCTAGCTTTTACAATTTCCTCGAGTGCCTCGTCTTCGATAGCTGCCTTCGTTTCAATCTTTGCGATGATTTGTGCGCTCGAACCAAGCCCTACAAGCATCTGGCGCAAATTATTAATATCATCGGCAGATTGCACGAAACTTAATGCCACATAGTCGATGTCCTTGGGAGCCCCGTACTCTACATCCTTGATATCTTTTTGAGTAAGGATATCGCCACCAAAATTAGTATCAGGCAAATTAATACCCTTACGGCTCATGAGCACACCAGAATTCTCAACTCGAACTTTAATCGCAGTTTCCGATGCGATCTCAAGTACAGTTGTGCGCACCTTTCCGTCAAAAATATAAATCGGCTCACCGGGTTTCACCTTTTCGGCCAGGTTATATTGCACTGGAAGCACGTTTTCGTGGTGCTCGGCAGCATAGTCAAGAATAAGCTCATCGCCACTTGCCACTTGCACATCTTGGGTAAGATTTCCGAGCCGGATTTTTGGCCCCTGAAGATCTTGGAGGACTGCCACTGGTTTGCCGATTTTTTTGCTTGCATCACGGATCCATACTAATTGCTGATCACGTTCTTCGTAGCTTCCATGACTAAAGTTGAAACGGAAGCCATTCACTCCCGCTACGATGAGCTTTTCAATCGCTTCGTAGCTATTTGTCGCCGGCCCTAAGGTTGCCAGAATTTTTGTTCGTTTAAAAATAACACTCATGACTGCTATTGTACCACTGTTACGTCAAATCCTTACTTTATTATTACTCCTAATAGGCGTATACTTATACCTGTCTATTTCTCACCAAAGAGAAAGGAACTTATGCAAACAGAGCTCGAAGCGATATTATCCCAGCTTGTTTCTATCCCAAGCGTCAGTAGTAATTCTGCCGCTTGTCATGAAATTATCGAGTTTGTTCGAGGCTACCTCCACCCTCTCAGCCTTCACATTACCAGCGATACAGATCGCGAAAGCCCGTGGCTCATAGCTACCACCCAAGCTACCAAAGAGCCTGATATCATGCTAGTAGCTCACCTCGACGTCGTACCCGCAGAAGCCGAGGATTTTGCCGTCACGAACCGCGATGGCAAGCTGTATGGCCGCGGTGTATACGATATGAAGGTCGCCGCTGCCTGCTATCTTACTCTTTTCAAGCATCATATAGCCGAACTTCGTTCTCACAATGTAGGCATTATGTTTACCACGGACGAAGAGGTAAATAGTGCCTGCATGCCTCCTATTCTTGAGGCTGGCTGGCGTCCAAAACTCGCATTTATCCCTGACGGTGGAGATAACTGGCATGTCGAAGAGCGAGCCAAAGGGCTTTATGGTATAGAAATTATCGCTCGCGGTCAAACGGCTCATGGCTCTCGTCCTTGGGAAGGAACCAACGCACTCCACCACCTTATGGACGTCCTCTCTGTTCTTCGTAAGCGTTTTCCGCACCAACATCCAGATAGCTCAACACTTGCCGTTAACCACATCGCAGGCGGAAATGCCATTAATCAAATCGCCGACTACGCAGCCGCAAAAGTCGATTTCCGGTCGTTCAGCAGAGAAGATCTACGCATATTTCGAGACGAGGTCGCCCGGCTCAGTGCCGAATATAACCTTGAAGTTACCCCAATACAAGAAGGTGACCCGCTTTTATTCGACAAGACGTCACCTGAAGCTCAAGGATTTCTTCGTGCGCTTGAAAAAATTACAGGAAAAACGCCTCAATATACCAGCTCTTTTGGTGCATCTGATGCCCGCTACTTTGCCCAGTATGATATCCCCTGTATTGTCATGGAGCCCCGCGGAGGCGGGCGACACAGCAAGCAAGAATGGCTGCTCGCGAGTGATCTTGAGCGCTACTATCGCTTGATTCAACTATGGATATTGGGCGACCACCCCGCAAAAAGAGGTCGGCACGCCTCTACCCTTCACAAAACAACCGCTCTTTAGTCTCCCCTAAACACCTCTCGCCCATGGTGACTAAGGCGCGCTGAAATGCCTCGCGAGCCGGCAGGGCATTTTCTGGTAGGCCTGGTCCACGGCAATTTCCGTCAACGACATACACGTTCTTAGGGTTATGAATATCTCCATCAACAAGCCAGTCAAAAACACCGTAATACTGCGGTACCTCTGCTGCCGCACACACAGTTCTCGCAAGTGCAACAGTTTTGTCATAAATAAAACTTCCCGGTCCTAAGCACGAAGGGTCCAAACCGATGGCTTGCTTAAACTTAAGATACGGAAGATGGGGTTCACTTACTTTCATTATCGGGTATGATTCTACTAAAAGTTCGCCTGCTTCGGTTGTGCACGCAATGACATGCATCCGAATCTCCCGGGGACGATCTGTCTTTGTATTATATTTTTTCAAGAGCTCATCATCGGCTTTCGTGAGCGGTTTTACTCCCTCAATCGGCTGATTATTTCGCAGATACGGCTGAATAAAACCATTCGTAGCAATTTGGTCAGTCTGGATAGCAGCATGGAGTTCCTTTATATTTTTAAACACCTCTATACCTATTCCCCGCGACCCTCCCTGGGGTTTATAAATAACCGGGCTATAGGCATCGAATTGTTGAGTAAATTGAGCATAATCAAGCACGGCAAATGTGGGTATTCCCACACCCTCACTCACAATTACTTTATTCATTAACTCTTTACGATTACCAAACGTTTGGACATTCTTATGATTCCACACCCTTTCCGGCGGAAGCCCGATACCATAGGCTGTCCGTTGAAAGGTTCCGTCCGCTTGCTGCACTTCATCCTGAAAGTTATGCACCCAATGATCAATGATACTTGGGTAATCCTCAAGGTTTCCAGGTTTAAAGTGAGCCTCAAGAAGTATTCCTGTCTTTTGATCATAAAGAGGATCTTCGGCTACCCTCACTTCCGGAATCTCATCTTTACCAGTCGGCGCATGAGTAACCATGGCAATAGCAAAACCATACCCTAATGCCTTGAGGTCGCTTTGTATTTTATCGGGACGATGGAACATATCCTCTTGCCAAGGATGTTGGCCGTATGGCCCATAAAGCATTACTACTGCACGTTTCATACTCTTATTTTATGACATACGTGCGCTTCTGTCTTTAGGCATCAGGAGTGGCCGATGTACAACCAGACCGACCACTATCTCGTGATCTAGTTGTTTGACAATTCCATTTACCCGTTATATGGTCAAAAAGGCTACAAGGTGTAGCTTTTCTACGCTTGAGGGAGTGTCATGATCACCGTCGTCGAAAAGGAATGGGGCCTTTCTACTTGGTCTTTCGAGGACAGGAGCCTCGCTTCGCAACTGTATCGCATCGTCGACAGAAAGACCCAGGAGGCTCGAAAACTGGGCCTCGCCGTGCCGATTCACTGTGCGGTCACCTACTACATGACCAACGCAAGCGCCCCTCTTTTGGGTGCACAGTTGTTGCATGGGCCTCGTGGCGAGTTCACGGTAGTGTTCTCCAATCAGGAGGGGCCGGCGCTTGCGTTCGAGTGCAAAGCAGACAGCTCCACCATCATCGTTCACTACAAGGGTGAGCGACCGACCCGCACGCTGGTCAACCAGCGTGTTCGCGAACTCAGCGCTTTCTCGCTGCTGACCCCCGAAACCTATCCCTACGGGTGGGTGGAAGATGGACGCATCACCGTGCTGTTTTTCACAGCGGAGTACGACTACGACGAAGAGCGCGAGCAGTTCCTGGGGGGCGAGCCATGTGTATACGTTCTGGAGGGGGCTTCAATGCCTTCGGAGCTGCGGATGGCGAAAAGTGATTCAGGATGGGCCGGGCGGATCATCGATCTCATCAAGTCCGGACGACTCATTTCACTGCGCAAGCGAGTCCACGAGCTTCCCGGCGAGGTGTGGTCGGGCGTCGACAACAAGGGGCGTTATGTCTCCTTCGACGAGAGCGACGGACGAAACCCGGCCTTCGCGACGGATGCCCGCTATCTTCACTGGCACCCGCGTGAAGCGCATCCGGGCGAGCTGTTCGATTTCAGCGGAGCACCTATGAAGGTGCGCCTTCGTAAGTGGCTGAGCTGGTAGCCAAGCATGGTCAATGGTATGTGATATTTTACTCGCATACCATTGACCTTTTTCATTTACCTCTTGACCAAACAAATAAGAGGTTCAAAATAGTGACTGTTCCTACCCGACAATGAAGGGAAAAACGTGCCTCACCCCAACGATGGACTCGCTGCAAAATGGCTAGCACAGGAGTACGGACCGAACCCTTTTCACGCTTCACTCATTCCTTATAAGAGCCCTATTGTTGAGTTCACCGATCTGGCATGCATATACGCAGAAGAACCGAAAAACCGCTGGATTGAGATGCGCCAAGAAGGAATTCCTATCCTTGGCGAACGGTCGACGCGTCGGCCGAACATCAACAAGCGCAAGGCAGCTCGGATCATCCGAGATTTCGCACCTTCGGACGAATGGAAGGAGTGGATCACCCTCCACCAGAGGACGATCGAGCAGGAATTCCCCTGGGCAAAAACCGAAGAAGCGCTCTTTAGTACGGCACGCGCAGAAACAGCTCGCTACAGGCTGCCCATCGCGATGATGTGCTTCGGTGTCACGACACCCGAGAATGAATCAGTAGCGGTTCTTTACTGCCACGACGCGCTCCGGATCGACCGTGCTCTCGCACTCTTGAAAGACGCCTGGGAATACTTGGCATAGGAACAACGACCCCGAGCCATGTCGTGAAACTGGCTCACCTTCCATAGCTCACTTGCAATTATTATTTATTCCTCCTATTATATGTCGGTCTTATCCACCCATCACGGGAGAACTACATGGAGAGCAGCAAGGCAACGCACAAGATTGGCGATGCCACGGCCCTGGCAGTCTTCTGGGCAGGAAACCTCACCGCCCAAGAGCTACCGGCCAACACGGATTATGTGGAGGTCGAAGCCCCCTGCCCCGATGGTTGCTCTTGGGAGATCAGGAAAGCCACCGCCGAGGACATCACAGCCGGCAAAGCAGAAGGGACGCTGATCTGCTTCCTTAGGCACGAGGGAGTCGACGTCAGCACCTTCTTCACCGCCGGCCTGGAAATGATCGTCCGCATGCCCGCCGGCAGTTCGATGGCCCTGAGCTTCCGCTAGCCCCTCACGGGATAGACATGTGGAACGGGCACTTATTTTAACAAAGCGCCCGTTCCACCTCATTTTTGGACCATAGAAAAAACCGCCTAGTATTACCTAGGCGGTTTTCCCCGTACGTCGAGCAAACTTGCTCTCTTTCTCGGGCGGATCTACTGCACTTCGCGCCTCATGAAGGCCACGTCGAGGTCGGTGTACACCGTGCCTCGATGGTCGGTGAAGCTCCCTCCACCCTGGAGGAAGATGTGGTTCGCCTCCTTCGAAGCCCGCACTAGAGCGGTGCGGTAATCCAAGAGCCACGTGCTCTCGTGCGGAAGCTCGGGATCCGGCCCACCGCGGTAAGTTTCTGGCTGGAGATCCTCCAGAAGAGACACGATTCGCCTGTAAGCCTCGGTACCAGCGGGCACGCGGCGAGAGTTCCAGTACTCCTTGAGGTACTCGGCGGTCTCCTGCTCGCGCCCCCAGTCGAAACAGAAACGAATCTGCTCGTCGTTCTCCTGAATGCGCACAGCAGCCGACAGCTGGGCGTAGACACGGTCTTTACCATTGGTGGACAGACTGTACGGATACTCGATGTCGCTCTGATCACCGAAGTGACGAGCGAACATCGCCTCCAACTCGTCCGCCTCCACGAAGAAAGACAAGCCACAGCTCCAATTGGAGCCAGCGTGTGCCTTCATACTGACCGACCAGAGTGCCCAGTTAGTCTCTTGACCTGGGTAGTTGTCACCACCCGGTTCGATTTTCTCCGCGACGGCCGTGGGGCAGTGAACCACCCCGCAGTTGCAACTGAATCCCGGGCGCTCTTTTCCGAGAACGCGCGGCTCCAGCTCTTTGAGGAGTGCCTGAACCGCCTGGCGATTTTTCGGCAGTGCCATGGTCTACCTTCCGTCGAATACACTTACCACCCGATTGAGCAGCAGCCTAAGCGCCTTGGCTATGCACAGACTGCTACTCACTCGGATAAAATACAGCTATCCGCAAGTTGTAAACGTACAAGGAATAGAATCACACTATAACTGATGTCGTTAGTTGAATTCTCGTATATATTTATATAATAAAAATATGATAAGATCAATATTTTAATGTCCGGTTCACTGCGTATCTTACAACCATAGAAAAAGCCTCAGACACGTTGCCTGAGGCTTTTTCTATGGTGATCTCACCGGGAATCGAACCCGGATTGCCAGGATGAAAACCTGGTGTCCTAACCGTTAGACGATGAGACCAGACGGTGAGCGAAATAGTGAACAAAATGTGTTTACATATTTTTTCACTAATTTCCGGAGCGTCGAAGTCTCATATGGTACCTATAGTATCCATATGAGAGTGTGACTTCAAACATTTTACCAGTCTTTTGCTAGCTTTTCAAGAGGTAAAAACACCGACAGTATTGACATTTGAGCACTTTTGTGATAAATTATTAGATAGCATTAGGAGGTGGAGAGCCCTGGCTAGACCAGAGGTACTTCCTAAGATGGGTTCATTAAAAATCAGATTATACCTTATCTGTATTTCATAGCAAACGCAGCGCCCTGGGCACTTTTACCCGTACCCGGCGCGCTGCGTTTGCAGCCGTATTCTTTTAAAAGAATACGAGTGCGCGAAATATATGAAGTTAGCTCCTCCTCTACGAGAGCAGCGCGACAGGCAATCACCACTGAGATTGTCTATCGCGCTGCTCCCTAGCCTTTAGGGCAGCAACCGTGCTCGCGACCAACTACAGGTCCGCTAGCGCGGGCCCGACGAGGAGGAATCATGCCCGACAACCCGACCAACACCGAGACCACCGACAGCGTCAAGCGTTTCAGCATCCGCCGCTATGCGGCCAACTGGGCCATCATCGCCTTGGTGCTGATCCTCGGCCTCTCGGCCGGCCTCGGCTGGAACACCGTCACCAAGTCCTTCGACCTGTTCGAGGGGCTCGGCACGCTCTCGGACCTCTTCGGAGGTCTCACGAGCTTCGGCGCGCTGCTGCTGGCCCTCGCGGTCACCGGCATCGTGGTGTACGGCCTGTACTACATGAGCAAGACCAACTACGACGACGACGAGGGACGTCGCTGGCTCCACATCGGACTCGGCGTCGTCTTCATCGTCTTCGTGGCCTGGCTCGGCCTGACCTGGATCCACCTGCCCTCCGGCCTCGGCTGGATGTCGCTGGTGTTCCTGGCCATCCCCACCGGCCTCGCCTTCCGCGGTGCGGGCTCCATCCGGAGCTTCAGCCGCGTCCGACAGAGCCGGCGTACCACCCCGGTCCTTGCCCTGGACGACTGACCCTACTCGAACAAGGAGAATGACCATGAAGGTCACATTCCGTGCCGGAAGGGTCATTCTTCCGGCAATCGTCCTCACCGTGGGCCTCACGGCCTGCGGATCGGGGGAAACCACCTACGACCCGAGCCTGCTCAACACCGCCAACGCGGCGCAGGTCAACTGCCAGACGGTGGACAAGGCGAAGCTCCAGGCAACACTGAACTTCGTCAACACCGCCACTGGCAAATCCGAGAGCGACATCGTGAAGCTGAACGAGGGGAGCACTTCCCTCGAACCGCTGAAGACCACCCTCCAGAACAAGATTCACGAGTGTGGCGGTGGCGCCCCTGCGGCCGCTCCCATCAAGGGAAACGGTGCTCCGGCGCCGTGGCCCTGCCCCGAGAACATGAAGCAGGCGTTCGACCCGAACGACCACGGTAACTTCGCTTCCAAGGGGATCGAGGACACCAACTCGATCCTGGCCCTCGCAGGCAAGGATGCGCGGTACCTTGGTTTCATCGGAAGCCAGACGTTTGGCGACGTCGCGAACGATCCGAACCCGCTGCTGGTCCCGGACAACTCTTGCCTCTCCCAGAGAGGTCAGGAGGTGTTCAACCAGCTCAAGGGTGGCCTCACCGCCAAGTCCACCACGGTGGACAACAATGGTGAGGCTCCGGCAAATTTTTACAACACCGGGATGGTCAACGGCCGTCCCGTGGTTGACTCCCAGCCGGGGATCGGTGGCAACCGTGCCGCGGTTGTCTACACCTTCGCGGACGGCTCCAAGCTGTACGTGATGAAGCGGTGTGGCAACCTAGCGCTCCCGGCGCCGGGCAACCTCCCGATGGGAACGACGGACCACCAGCGGCCTCCGGGCACAACGGTGACGCCGCCTCCCCCGCCGGAATGCACCAAGCCGGGTGGCTGCAAGCCGCCCGAGGTCTGTCCCCCGGACAAGCCTCACGGCAAGCCGCCGCTCTGCAAGGACGACCCGTCCCGTGGCACGACCAACGGCAACGGCCTGGGCCGGAACGAAGACCCCGGATCGGGTGTCTACATTCCGCCGAACCAGATGGAGCAACCGCCCGCCACAAGCAGGAAGAACGCTCCGCCGCCCGCGGCCACCACAGCGGCTCCCCCGCCGCCTGTGAAGGTCACCCAGAATCCGAACCCGCCCACCGTCGCCCCGTCGACCCAGCCTCCCAACACGGGAGTTGTACCGACCGGGCCCGGTTGCGGCAACCCGGACTTCTGCTAGACCTTTTCACCCGGATGGGTGCGGTAGCCGATAACGCTGCCGCACCCATCCACCCCTAAACTTCATACCACTTCGCGGACTACCGAGTGAGATCGGTTTCCGTTCGAGCTTTAATTAGCCCACGATGCACCGATCTCCTCGGAGATCACCTAATACCTATAAGGCATAGTCTGATTTCCCGTCCGTTCATTAATAATTCGGCGCTAAGCATAAGCATCAATACAATATATATTGACTTTCTACAACTTTTACGATATAACTACCAATAGTAACTTTATTTAGCCCTAGAGACGGCTAATAAGAAGAGGAGACGAGATGGGTAAACTCATTAACGCATTAAAGCGTTTGCCAAAGCGTACGACTGCACTTGTTGCGATCGTTGCTGCCGCAATCGTTGTCCCTGCAACGTTGTTTGCATGGGGTCCAGACCGACCGACTTATACAATTAATAATCCGGCCGATCACATTACGTTCAACTCAATCACCGACAACCCTAGTATCGGTGACGAGCGAAACTTCGTTGGTATCCGTGAAAACGGTTCCAACAGCACCTGGAGCGACAACATTACCGTCCAACCAGGTAAAGAATACGTGGTTCGTATGTACGTCCACAACAACGCAGCTTCAAGCCTCAACCTTGTTGCTCAAAATGTAACTGCGAAGGTAAATCTTCCTACAAACACAGCTAAGTCACTTCAAGTAAATGGCTTCATCAACTCTACGAACGCAAGCCCGCAAGAAGTATACGACCACGCTGTTATGAATAGTGATAAAGACTTCAACCTTGCCTACCAGGCTGGTACACTGAAGTACTTCACAAACGCATCTGGCGCAAACGGATTTGACATCCCTGAAAGTGTTTTCACAAGCGCTGGTGCTAAGCTTGGTTACGACAAACTTGATGGTAAGATTCCTGGTTGTTTCCAATACGCTGGTTACCTTACCTTTGTCGTAAAACCACAGTTTGCTACTCCACCAAGTTCAGACTTTTCAGTCAACAAGCAAGTACGTAAAGATGGTACGGGCGCAGCTTTTGCTGAGTCTACCAACGTCATGCCTGGCGACACAGTAAACTACCGTATTGAAGTAAAGAACACCGGTAACGCTACGATTAACAACGTTATCGTAAAAGACAAGCTTCCTACTGGTATGACTTTCGTGCCTGGTACGGTGAAGATTCTTAACGCTAACAACCCAGGTGGTGCGTATATTCAAGATGGCGACAAAATTGTCACAAGTGGTGTCAACATCGGTGCCTACAGCGCTGGTTCAAATGCACTTGTTATCTTCAATGCGAAGGTAGCCGCAAACGACCAACTGCCTACTTGTGGTCCCAACAAACTCACAAACATCGCTTCCGCTCAACCTGAAGGTCAAAACCCTAAAGAAGATGGCGCAGATGTAAACATTCCTAAAGAATGTAAGCCAGAAGCTAAGTATGCCTGTGACGCATTAACCGTTACAAAGATCGAGCGTACTAAGTTCAAGTTTGAAACGAAGTACACAGTTGAAAACGCAACATTGAAGGGTATCCAGTACGTTATCCGCGATGAGCAAGGTAAAGAAATTGCTCGTCAAAGTGGCTCTGACTACACTCAGGACAAGGTTGGCAAGTACACCGTTGAAGCTATTCTTACCGTCACGGTTGATGGCCAAGACAAGACTGTAACCAGTGATGCTTGTAAGAAGCCTTTCGAAGTTGTAAAGGAGAACACTCCTGGTATCGTCATCGAAAAGAAGGTTGATGGCGTAAAGCAAAAACAAGTTGGTGTTGATCAAGAATTCACTTACCAACTCGTTGTTACCAACACTGGTGAAGTAGACCTTACCGATAGTGTTGTGACTGATAAAGCCCCTGCTGGTGTAACGTTTATCAAAGCAAGTGCTGGTACTATTGCCAACAATGCTTGGACGTACACAATTGCTAGTCTTAAGGTTGGTCAAAGCACAAGCTTTACTATTACCGCCAAAGTTCCTAACTACGTAGCAGGAAACATCGTTAACACCGCATGTGTTGACTCACCACAGGTTCCTGGCACTCCAGACAGCTGTGACAAAGCAACTGTTGAAGTTCCAAAGCCATGTGTTCCTGGTACTGACGCCGCTTGTACTAAAACTCCGGAAATTCCAAGCGAACTTCCCAAGACTGGTACGGGTGATGGCATCATCGCCATCCTCGGCGCAGGTTCATTGATCGCAGCACTTGGCTACTACATTGCCAGCCGCCGTGCGCTTAGCGCCTAAGAGACTGACCGCTCTAAAAAAGAAGGCCTAGCCTCTTGAAGAAACCACCCCTGTAAAAAGGGGTGGTTTTTTGGTATACTAAAAGTACTATGGCCAAACAAAAGAAGAAGCGCAACAAACAATACACCGGTGCAAATGCAAGCATTAAGCAGCCGTCCGTCACCAAGCTGACGGCCGCAAATCGTTCACCGATTTCTCAGTGGTGGTTTGAAAAGCAAAAGTTTGTTAAGCCCGCTCTTATCGCCGGCGGCGTTGCGGTCATTGTGGTATGGCTCGTGATTGAGTTACTTCGTGCCGTCGGCGTCTTTGGGCGTTAACTTTTTGATAGGCAGGCGGAAGCCGAACGTACTTCCCTTTCCTTCGGTCGATTCGAACACGATTGACCCACCGTGGGCGTCGATTACTTTTTTAGCAAGAAATAGGCCCACCCCGGTACCGTCGGGCCGCTGCTTACGCGCATTAGTAGCACGGAAAAACTTAGAAAAAAGATGCTGCTGCTCGTTTTGCGGCACACCAATACCCATATCCGTAACGCGCACAACGGCCTGAGCATCCTCGATAGCCAATGTCACCGTAATCGTCGTGCCCTCGAGTGAATAGTAGATGGCATTATCAATAAAATTCATAATTACCTGACGTATCTTTGCTTCGTCGATCAGCAGCAATGGGAAATACGAGGGCTTCTTATATTTTATCTTTAAAGCATGCATCTTTACGGTTGATTGAAGGCTATCTACCTCTTCGGCAACAACTTTTGATAAATCAATCGATCGCTGCTCCAGCATGAACTTACCGGTTTGTAGCCGCGATACATTCAAGAAATCATTGATCAGATGCACCATGCGCTCACTACTGGCAAACGCCTCGTCAAGTAACTGACGCTGCGCGCCGGTAATCTTACCCGCATCTTCTTCAAGTACCATACTGATATACCCTTTCACACTGGTGAGCGGTGTACGAAGTTGATGAGACGCCATGCTAATAAACTCGTCCTTCGCTTCGTCGAGCCGCTGCAACTGCGAATTGGTTGTCCGCAGTTCCTTAGTCGCTTCCTGGATACGTTCTTGTAAGGTTTCATTAAAGGCCTGGATTTCATCAAACCGAATGGCGTTTTGAATAGCAACCGCCAGCTCGTCGCCAGCGATTCGAATAAGGTCGATATCGCGCTTGCTGTATGCCGTGCCACTCGTTTTATCTCCAAAAAACCAATAGCCAATTATACCATCGGAGGCCTCAAGTCTCGCCATTACGGCTACATCGAGAGCTCGGAGTTTAGCCTGAAGTTGATCCGGTCGAGCATCAAGCGTATCGGCTAAATATACATCATCAACCGTTTCGGCAGCAATACCATCTAGCAATCGTGAAAAATCCCCATAGCGCTCGCCCGAACCTAATACCCGATACTTACTTTGCGACGAAGCATTTGTAAGAATAAACGTGATATTTTCCGACTTTAGTGCCTCTTTTAAAACGAGTGTGCTCTTTTTTACCAGTGACCCCGTGTCAATTGAACGCACCAATACTGAAGAAAGATGATCAAGGACGTCCTTTGTGTCATAGGCATCCTGGTAAAATATAGCCCGCGTAATCTTATTCAAAAATCGTCGCAGCGGCTGGACGAAAAGGATGAGAATACCGACCACCGAGGTGGACAGAGCTGTTTGTAATAAATTGGGCTGTACACCTGTCACAAAAAAAGAGAAAAGTACTGCCGTAAAACTATACAATGAGCCGGCAACGATAAGGAGGAGAAGGTACGCAATAAAGCGCGCCACAATGAGACGCACATCAAAAAGCTGGCGACGCATCATACCATACGCAAAGCTGGCACTAAACAATAGTACGAATGCCGGAGTAAATACGACGAAAAATGTATTATGAAAAACGACAACCAAAACAAAGTTAAAGAAAATTAGCGCAGCAAACATAGATACGATGCCTACTAAAGCATACCGAACATACTCCTTAGCTCGATCTTTAAGAGTAAAGAAGCGACGGATCAAAATAAATCCGCTCAACCCCAGGGCTCCAACACTATACAAAGCAAACGGCACAATGAGCGGACCAGGTACCGGTTGAGCCTGACCACTAGAATAATCAACTGTCGTAAACAGCCACGGACTCATAGAGGCAATTGCCAAGAATACACCAGCAATAACTGCCCATTTTGGCGTTCGAGAGTAATAAGGGATATTGGTGGGAAAAACATTTGTGAGTAACAAAATTGCCATAGACATAAATACTGCCCACGCCATATCCAATCGAATCCAAAATAGCTGATCGAAGAAAATAGGGTTAACTGAAATATAATTGGTAACCGACCAGCCCACTAAAGCAATCGCAAAGAGCGAAAAATAACGATTAACCTCCTTGTGCGTGTTTTGGGCAAAAACCAATACCGCCAATATTAGGTTAACGATAACCGTAAAGCCTACAACATAAAGCTCAAGCATTATACTATTCATCATACGATGTTATACTAAATTCATAAAGCATAGAATTATGGCTATACCTATTGCAAAAATACTACACTACGCCAGTTTTGCCCCATCTGTGCATAACACGCAGCCGTGGCGATTTGTAGCAAAATATGTTGAACTATCTCTTTTTTCTGAACCAACTCGTACTCTGAAGGCCGGTGATCCTACAACTCGCGAGCTGTGGGTAAGTCTTGGTATTTGTCTTGAGGCTGTTATTCTCGCAAGCAAAGGCTTAGGCTATACAGCCACTATCACTTTTATTCAAACTGACGATCCCCTCCAAGAGATTGCTCGATTACGTTTTGAAGAAGCGACGGAAGCTCAGCCTGAATTACTCGAACTATTACAAAACCGCCACTCCTATCGTGATGACATGAAGCCTACCACACTGCCTCCTTCGCTCATTGCTTCATGCCGTCAGACAATCCACGATCTTCCTAACACATCTCTAGTACTGGTAGAAACGACTCAAACTATTCAACAGATTGCCGATATTACAGACAAAGGTATGCGCTTAGCGCTTAGCAGCAGCGCGTTTCGCAAGGAGCTGGCACCCCTTTTACACTATAATTGGTCAAAAAGTAAGACGGGTCTCCACGGATATGTCATGGGCCATAATTGGCTAGGCTCCATCTGGCAAAAATGGTCGATACTATTAGGCGTCGATGGTCAGCGCCAAGCAAAAGCCGATAAACAGCGTGTCTTACAAGCTTCGGGGCTTCTTTTTATTACTTCACGAGGGGACGTTCCTCATTTTTGGTTTGAGGTAGGGAGGGCGTATCTTCGAGTAGTTCTTGAAATCACTCGAGAAGGGTACGCACACTCTACCTTAACTGCTCCCGTTGAGGCAGCGCGATTTCATGAAGATATTGAGAAAATGCTCCACACGACAGATCGTATTCAATCCATGATTCGCATTGGCAAAGCGACTCACCCCCTCAAGCATACGTCTCCACGACTCCCCGCTGAAGAGCTCCTTACATAGCTTCAAGTGCTTGCGTGAGCTGTCTTGTATGACGCGACAGCTCACGCTTGTAGGCAAATGATACGATGTCTTTTCGTAGTTTTGAATCGAGAGAGATAAGTGTTCTTCCTGTTTGTAGGGGATGCTCCAGAGCAATTTGACGAACTGCATACGCTGCTACGGCTCCGGACATCAAGGCTGTGCTCCCAAGTTGGGGTTGAGTAACTATTTTCGTGCCCACATCTAGAAGCGATTGCTGCATGCGCAACGAGACATTTTTTACGCCAATAATTTGCATGGCGTATTTTAACCATTCTTGCTTACCGACTTCGCGATCAAGTAGCTCCTCAATATTACCCACTAGCCCATGAAATAGTGGCAAGTTACCGTCTTTGTCAAATCGTTCCACGTCAATCATAACATCGTCGCCGAGATCGGTTGCCATAACAACGGGTATACGACGCTTGCGGGCCTCTACCCGAAGCAATATTTTCATCTTTAAGTCATCGATTTCATCTACTACAGCGTCAAGCTGCCATGGGGCTTCAAAAAAACGCTGTATCGAATCTTTTGTAATATCCTGATCAAACCGCTCAATTTCAAGGTAAGGGTTCATTTCATAAAGCTTTCGAGCTACCACTAGTGACTTTGACATGCCAACATCAGCCACACCTGCCACGATTCTATTGAGATTCGAGGCGCTAATAACTGCACCGTCGGCAATTTTTAGTCGCTTAGAACCGCCGGTAATTGCAAGTGAAAGTGCCACATTGCTCCCCACGCTCATGCCAACACAACCTACCGAAAATTCGGCATACTTTTGCTGCTCCTCAACTGTTAATAGATTTTTATTTCGAATAGTCCGCGATTCTTGAAAGAGTTCATCTTGAAGTATATGCACCAACACACCAGTCCAGGGAAAATATACCCATGATCCCAATTGCCACGACTGTTGACCCGCATAGTGCTTTAGTAAGTACTCTTTTAGCGATTCGCGTTTTACATCAAGCGAAGCTCGATATAACTGCGGATGGCGACTTACAGTAAGCTCAGCAAACTGTTCATCGTAATTATCAATTACCCTAAGAATAGTCTCACGTTCTATCAGTGCCTCAAAGGTCTTGTGGGCATTAGGCTTATCCATTTCAACAATAATAGGATTCCAACTCAAATTATCATGGTGAGCTTCTTTATACGCCCGCTTTAGTACGGCGGGCCACTCGGTTGTATGATCACTCTGCGCAAGTCTTCCCTGGCCCATCAAGTCTCCTTTTCGACCCACTTATGTTTTGCGCCGTGAGGAAAATGGGTCGAATCACCAAACGACACCAAGTGAACTTGGGGTCGAACCTTCACCCCAATCACTTCATGAAGCTTGTGGAATTCGGCGTTCAACTTTACTAGCTTCTCTAAAATAACTGCTTCAAGTGTAAGCTGATGCTGCGATTTGGCTATAAACCCGGGGCGTAGTTCTACGTTAATTTCAAAGTACTGATCCATATCCGAATAATTTTTCGTGCTCATGGTAAACAAGCCTGTTGTCCACTTTCTTACACGGCGGTCAATCAATGCGGCCTTTATATTTTCTGGATAGATATTGACGCCATAAATTGTTGTCGAAAACAGCTTCCTGCCATGTACATACAAAAACGGTTGGTGAAGCTTTGGAATATTCACGTTATATTTTTGAGCTAATTCATACAGTCGATCATGAATGGGCTCGATCGCCTCTTGAAACGATACTATTCCACCCGCATCTTGAATATCATACCGGATAAGTGGAACGCCCGAACGCGCCGTAAATACTAAGTTATCTTGTACTTTTTCAAAATACCGCCGCCGAGGATCGTATTGCACAAAGGAGGGCAAAATTGGTGTACCAAATAGCTTTTGCCGTACCCGCGAGCGCTGATTATATATTCTGCGAATCAAAATTGATAGCGGCGTCTCGACACCAAAAATGCCAGCATCAGCACTCCCATAAATGCTACTTGTGTCATAAAACGGATCTTTCGATCCTAGTTCCCGCAAAACATAATCACGCCATTCTTCACTAAATGACTCGCTTGCAAGCAAAAGACGCACTTTCAAATGCCGCCAGTTAATCCCAACTCGTCTTCCCTCGTCTAGCATATCTTTTATGAACGGTGGGTAACCTATTAATACAATCTGCTCATAGTTTCCGGCCAGGTTTTTAATCGCTTTTACCGTCTCTTCCCTCTCAAGACCAGGGGTGACGACATTTACCGGACGCCCTTTGTCGGCATACAAAAGGGTAGCGGTCGTGGTAAATGTTCCGGCAATCCAGGTTCCCATAGAAAAGCACACTACAGCAAGCGTTTTCTTGGTTTGCATTGCGAAACTATTATCATAAATCTCACCAAACATCTCGCTACCCTCTATGTCCTGGTAAGTTCCCCTTGGCCAAAAAGTAGGCACACCCGAGGACCCCGAGCTCACTGACACAATATGATTTGAAAAAAGATCTCCCTCAAAACAGAGATCTTTTAGCGGGTATTGACTTAAGTAATTTTTTTTATCGACAATAGGAACGTACGCCTTAAAATCAGCAATGGTTTTAATTTTTTTGTGGTCTACCTTTTCCTTGGCTAAAAAGTCCTTATACGCAGGAACTTTTTGAGCGGTTTCGTGAAAAAGCGCAAGCGCTCTCTTTTCTCCGGCCATTTCTAACGAAGCTGGGGATTTTGCCGCAAAAGCTAAAAGAGGCTTTTTCATAGATATAGTTACATCCTTCAGCCATTCACTATAAATTATCTAGTAAGATTTGAAAATATACACATAACCGGTATAAATGCCAGCATCTGTATGAATATGCCATATGGTGCTACTATAAGAACTACGTATGACAAAAATTGCCATTATTGAAGACGACCAAGTTATTAGTCAAATGTACCGTATGAAATTCGAGGCCGACGGTTTTGAGGTGCAACTAGCGGACAACGGCAAACAAGGTGTAGCCATGGTAAAAAGTTTTTTGCCAGACATCATTCTTCTCGATCTCCAGATGCCAAATATGAATGGCGAAGAGGCGCTTACGCAAATCCGCGCCGCCGATTGGGGCAAACAAATTCCTGTCATTATCCTTACTAACCTAGGCGAAGAAGAGGCACCTAAGTCGCTTCGTTCACTGGGTATCCATAGCTACATCGTTAAAGCCGATCTCACGCCACGCCAAGTTGTCGCACGGGTTAAAGAAGCTCTCGGGCTGGCCTAGTTCTCTACCCTACGCATTGCCGCAGCAATAACGTTATCAAAAAGTGCCGCTACCGTCAGCGGGCCGACGCCACCTTTTTCGGGAGTGATCGTAAGATCGTCACGTTCTCTCACGCTTTCGTCAAGATCCCCTACAATAACGCCTTTTTCGCTTGCCGTTCCCGCATCAACAACCACCGCGCCTACACTCAGCATTGCGGCAGTGACCAAGCGAGGGACGCCCGTTGCTGTTACCACAACGTCGCTTGAGCGCAATTCCTTAGCTATATCAACCGTCGAGCGATCGAGTACATTCACCATAAAACCACTGCGTGTCCACATGCGAGCAAGCGGCGCTCCTACAAGACGACCATTCCCCACAATAGCAATGCGCTTATTTTCAAGAGCCACCCCATACCCCGCTAGTAGCCAATTAATTGCAATGGCGGTCGCACTATCAAAGGCGGCGTCATTACCCAGCCCATCAACATCCTTTTCAGGAGCAATGAGGTTCAGAATTTCATCGGTTTTGGCCGGATCGTCCAGAGGCAACTGCACAATAACACCATGAACCGATTCATCGTTATTCAGCCGGTTGATCACTGTCGGCATTTCGGCTTCAGTAACCGTTTCTATATCTGTTTGAATCAGAATGTCTGCACCGTACGACTGCTTTAAACGAACGTACGTATTTATAACTTTTGAGGCACCGGGTGTTTTGATAATAACGAGCTTAGGGAATATTTTGCGCGCCTGACGAAGCCCCCGCACTTGTCGTGCTTGGCGCTCTTTAATATAGCCGACTAATTCAGTTCCATTTAAGCTTTTTGTCACTATGCTTTATTTTACCACCGTGCTACAATGAGCTCAAGATAACAATAGGGGAGAAATAGCAACAATGAAGTTCCTTTCATTATTAGGACAAGCGTCAGATCAGTACTACGGTGATCCATACATGTACGATACAAACTCAATGTATGGCGCGAGTTCGCAAATGGACAGCGCGACTGCGGCGGGCGTGTTGGCATTTATGCTTATTTTCGGCCTTATTGCTGCACTTGTCGGTTACGTTATTAGCGCGTTTCTCCTAAGCCGCATCTTTAAAAAAGCCGGCGTTGAAGCCTGGAAAGCTTGGGTACCGATTTACAATATGTGGGTTCTTCTCGAGCTGGGTGACCAAAAAGGTTTTTGGGCCGTTATCGCGCTTATTCCGATCGTTAACATCATATCGGTCGTTATGCTGATCATAGCCGAATACAACATTGGTCTCAAGCTTCAAAAAGAAGGCTGGTTTGTGCTCCTTGCCATCTTCTTGCCTATTGTATGGCTTATCTGGCTCGCTTTCGACAAATCAACCTGGAAAGGGCTAGAATCCGCAAAGCCAGCAGCATCGACTAATGCAACACCTCCCCCTACCACTCCTACACCGGCACCATAATCGTATTTTCACATATGGCTCAGTCTAAAAAACAGACTCCGCAAAAAAAGAAATACCTCTTCACCGCACTTATTGCAATTGTGGTGATAGGTATTTTTCATATATGGCTTTCTCTTACCAACCCTTACGCCAGCTGGAATATTGTTCAGCAACCGTACATCACGACCGTAGCGGAAAATAGGATCGAAGCTAAAAAACAATTCGATCTTCATGTGTACAGTGGGGTTGCCGCACAAGCTGTGGGCTACTACAAATCAGGTTTTCTCATAGTACAGAATGCGTACACGGGCAGCCCAAAGGCACCCACCTCCAACCCCAATGAGATCATCGACTATATTCACAATCTTCGCTTCGATCCTTCAAAACCCTACCTCATTTCAGGTGATCAATTTAGTGTGTTATATCCGCGCAACCTTGGTGTCTTTTATAATTCTTTGCTCGATCCTAAGACAATTCATAATCAGAAAGATTGGGAGAATCGCCAGCGTATCTATCTTCAGTCGGCACTGTATGCGCTTGACGCGTTCACAAATGGCGATACGTTGACGACTACAATCGTCCCAACGGGAGCTAAATCGGTTGCCTTAACAGAAGTTCACCCCGGTTCGGTACCCTCAGATACACTTTATGGCATACTGTATGCATTTAATGCACTTCAAAACGATTCACCCTACAAAAACAGTCCTTATAAGCTTCAAACGACAAAAACAGTGCGGGATATCCTCGCCTCAAGGCGAGCGGACCTGCAAAAATTGCTCGGCATTTATCTTTCTCAAGTTCAGGATCCTCATACAAAGCTTATCCGTAATGATCTCCACCTTGCGGCTGCCCGCGATGGAGTTACCCGCGAAAGTTCGTTTTACGATAATGTCATCTTGTGGAAGACTCTTTCGCTCGCAAACGACCTTGGAATCCAAAGCACACCCGATTCCCAGCTAGCAGCCCTCCATGAAGTGATCCTGGCGCGATATTGGGATGAAAGCGAAGGGCACTTCAAAGATGATATCCGCAATCACGACCCAAAAACGAACTATTCTTCAGATTGGCTTATCGCACTTCCCACCGGCTTTCTTAGCGCCGCCAATCCGGCCCACCTCCCTTATATTGAAAAAAGCATTCACTTTATTCGTGACCAACATATTGCCGACCCATTCCCTATAAAATACCAGGCTAAGCTAAGTGCAAAGGATGTCCCCTGGGTAGTAAAAACATTCGTTCCAAATTATGGAGGGGATGCCATATGGAGCTATTGGGGCGCGCAATACATTACGCTGCTCGCCGATACCTACGAACAAACTCATAATCTCAGCTACCTTACTGATGCCACGCAAGCCGTGCAAAAATATCGTCAAAAAATGGCCGAAACACGCGGTTTCCCCGAAACATTTACAGCAAATGGTGATTTCTTGCAAAATGGTGTCTATAAAAGTATCCGTCAAACAGGTTGGGTGGTACAATTCGAAGCAGCTGAGCAGAAAGTAAACGCATATGAATGATATCGCCCATTTCTTAGAGCAGCTCATGAAGACCGTTCCGCTGGAATTGTTTGTTTTTATCGGCACATGCATCGATGAGATCATTTCACCCATACCCGCCCTCCTCGTCCTTCTCCCTGCCGGTATTGCCGCTCATGTCCAATCCTTACCGTGGTGGTACTTGGGAGTACTCGCCCTTATATCAGGGGTTGCACGGGCTCTCAGTGGATATATTCTTTATCTGCTTGCCGATAAATTAGAGAATGTCTTATTTGCAAATGGCCGCAAGTTTTTTGGCTATACTCACAGACAAATTGAATCCTACGGTATAAAATTAGGCAAGGAAAAACCGGCAAAAAGCTGGTGGATTCTTTTTACGATGCACGCGCTGCCTGTTTTTCCCGGCACGCTTTTATCGTTAGGAAGTGGGTTTATCAGACTCCCACTTTCCATATTTTTTACCTCATCCGCCCTTGGCTCAGCCGTGGCAGCGATATTTTTCCTCGGTCTTGGATATTCCGGCGTACAAACGGCAGAACTTCTCGGCCACTTAGACACGACCACGCAGATTACCACCGTCATTCTTGTTCTTCTAATCGCCATGTGGCTGATATGGCGATACAAGAAAATAAAAGCTCACTCTACAAAATCCTAGTGATGCATTTGCCTATGGTTCATTCCATTAATAATATAACCCCAATCCATCTGCCATGCTTTCATTGCGTCGATCTGACGTGACTGTGTTTCAATAAGCTGGGCAGCGGCAATTTTGATTTGGTCGTGCTTGGCGGAAGTGCCTGCTTGCTTTGCTATATCGACCGACATCTCCAGATGCGAAATCATAGTATCAAGGTATGCCTTATCAAAATCATCACCTGTTTTTCCGTTTGTCGCGTCCATATTATGCATCTGCGAGCTCGTGCTTTGGTTATTCGTTATTGCCCAAGTTACTGCTACGGCGATAACACTCCCGATAATAAGTCCGCCCACACCATATAAAAGCTCTTTCTTCATGCTCTTAAGTATACAGGTTTTCTAAATTATTAATTACCAAGTGTATCAGCCATTTACCCGTGCTTTTGCTTCACGCAAAAAACAGAGATCACGCTGCCTAATAAAATGTCCTCCGTAGTTTGTCGGTTCATCATTTTCAAGAAGTGCGATTGCTTCATCAATGTTCTTGGCTACTACAGTCTCGGCGCCCTCTTCAAGCTCACCTTCTTCCAAAGCAGTTTCACCTAAAGGTGCGCTTTGCCTTGCGATGTAACAATACGAGTGCTGCTCCATTTGCATACCGTTACGATACTCAACTATCTCACCAAGTTCACTTTCTATCGTGGCGGGACAGCCAACCTCCTCAAGCAATTCCCTATACAGCGCATCTTCTCGTGGCTCGCCTTCGTTCACTCCTCCGCCAGGCAACTTATGGTAATGACGGGCCGACATTTTGAGCAGATATACTTCTCCTGTATCCGAAAAGAGTACTGCCCTTGCTGCATTACGCGTAAACCATCCGTCGGGTGTAAGGTTTTTAGCGTCAGTAAATACGTCTTCGTCTCTCAATGTCAGTAATTGCTTCATACGTTAATGATACCAAATATCTGGTATAGTAAGGCATGCCCTAACACTACGGGCAGTTGTTCCTCGCAAACAAGGTGGTCTACGTTTTGAGTAAACTCGAAGTTGGCATTCTCGCGCTTTTCATAGCCTGGATGGTGTCTGCTCCCGGGTTCGCCATTTTCTTGGGAATCCTGGCGCTGTTGGCTCTCATAGGCCAACTCATCGGAGAGAACAGTGCGACACTCCTGATTTACATTATCCTCACAATGGCCGCAAGCTATATCTTTCCGATTGTTATGGCAGTATTACACAGACAACTTCGGTGGCTGTTGATCGTTCCCCTTGTCACGTCGATTCTTTTTGCTTTCCCTTCCTCCTTAGTTGCCTTGGCGGGATGCAGAGCAGGAAACGGAACAGCTATATGGGCCATGCGAGCCATTCCCGCGCTTCAGATTGGCGAGATCTTCGCCCCCAAAGGCCAGGGAATGACCTGCGTCGACTTCTAGTGATGTCCGGTTCTGCGTACGCTGCGGAACCGGACACAAAAAATCTGTAAACTCACAAAAACAATCGCATAAAAAGATACCCGCCAGGCGCAGGTAAAAATAATTTTCCACCAGGCATCCCCTCATCGAAGAATAGAAATTAATATTAATAATACATGACTAATATCCTCGTAAGTCATGAAGTCAAATCTGGACTAATTGAGACTCATCACTCTTTTGTAGTTTATCGTGAGCCCATTTTGTGAGTTCAGGAATGTTCTCGATCTTTGGCCCAAATGTTTCAAGTTCGTCTATCTTTACCCACTCAAAATCACTATACTCGTCGTTCAAAGTAATATCACCAGATATAAACATGCCCGCAATATGCGGCAATATCATACTATTACCGTCTTTTTTACGAAAAAGTAAATTGTAGGTTTCATTAGGTAATACTGCTATCTTGGCATTCTTGCCGATTTCTTCGTCTTTTTCACGCTTCATCCCCGCCAGAATAGTTTCGTCGGTAACCTCCATCTTGCCGCCAATAAATGAATAGACCCCGTCGTAATCCATCTCGCCCTTACGGCGTGCTAACAATACTTTCGACTTGTCGTTTGATAGAACAATGAGTTTTTGGCAGTACTGAAATAGAGTTGATGAGTTCATTTTTCTAGTATAGCAGAGGACTTTTTTCAAAAATCATCAGGGGTAATTTTTTACGAAAATATTATGGCAGAGATGCTCACCACGATCACCGACATCACCCGGCCCCGAACCGCCACCGTGCGGTCGACACTCCTGAAAAATCACTACGTACACTTGTACGTCTTTTTATTGCTGAGAGGTAAGCTAGTAGCCCTCAGACCGGCAGCTTTTGGCCGCTAGCCTGAGGACTTCTCTGCTATATCCTTGAGCAGCCTATTCCTTTATCCGGAGAGATAATGTATGGCATCATCTCATCCGCGAGGACAGTGATCGGCCCAGGAGGTGTCGACGCAGCGCAAACTGCCAAAAACAGATTATCGAGGCCTCCTGGGCTTACTGTAATGGCAGCACCAGATAGCGCTCGTACGGTGAGGCGATTGTTGGTGAATTGCTCGAGCCTTTTCGCCAAGTAGGCGGCACACTCTAGTCGACAACCGTCTAATTGACTACATACCGGAAGGAAGTCAAGCTGTCGGTCTTCGGCGCCAACGGCCATGCATTCCACACACCTGTCGAGCATAACCCGCAAGTGACTGCCAAGCATTTACCCTCCTCAACTGGAATGATACTTATTTATCATAGTATAAAATCTCGTGCTTAGTAACTAACAAAAAGACTTCCGAAGAAGTCCTTTTGTAATAATATCCTGGAGGGCCATAGTGGTCGCTATCGCAACCATAATAACGAGAGACCAGGTACTCAAGGTAGACCTAGATCAAGAGCAGTAGAAAAAAGTTTGAGATTATCTGGCAAGTTGGGAACGTAGAGTAAGAAGTTTTTTAGCATTTTCATTTATTACCGTCTCGTCGAGACGACCATCATTTACCGCTGCCTCTATACCATTTATGAGCACGGATGGATCGATAGCAGAAGCTTCATCTTGGTGATCAGTTACGAAAAGTAAAAGATTATTGCCCGCCTGCAAAGCGGTAATGGAATTTACTACTGGGTCTTTATACCTGCTATCACCGGAATTCTGAAGCATAATCATATCGTCTGTCACTATTATGCCCTTGAAGCCGAGCTCATTTCGTGCAATATCGTGCCACTTTTTTGATAATGAAGCCGGCGCGTCGTCGACTACCTCGTAGCGTAAATGGCCGAACATCACCATGTCGGCACCAGCTTGGATTCCAGCCTTAAAAGGAAGAGCGACGCGTTGCTGCCAGTCGGGGTAGCTGGTCGAAGCTGTAGGAATAGAGGTATGGGAGTTGGCATTCGTTTCCCCATGACCCGGGAAGTGTTTAAGCGTTGAGAGCGTTTTTCCTTTTGAACCCTCTACGGCTTGAGCAACACGCTCACTGGCAGTCTGAGGCGTCGTACCTAAAACACGCGGAAAGATAAACGAACGCGGATTTGCAGTGACATCCGCCACGATACCAAAATTAAGATTCAGCCCCACACTCTTTAGCAGATCGGAACGTTTGCCGAACGCATCCCTGGTGGTTGCAGGCGGCATGTCGGGCAACGTAAGAGCGCCTGGAAAGGTATCCGCAGCCAAGCGTTTTACCGTATCACCCTCTTCATCGACAGCCAGCAAAGGCGGGAGTTTCGGATTGGTGATGAGTGCTTTGGTCTCAAACTGAAGTTCGGCAAGTGTTGCGGGAATGTTGTCGCCCATAAAGATAAGTCCGGCAGGCTTATGGGCTGCAAGATAGGGGGCTAGGTTGGTGCCCGGCGAGTGAAAGAGAAAAAGACTAGCAATTTTATCGCGGAGGGTCATTTTTGCCAAAACCTCATCGGGATAGGATAGCGGAGGCGGAGAAGGACTGGGTTGCTCCTGCGGTTTTTGCGATTGCGATGAAGTCTCGACGGGGTTGTTATCTTTTTTGTCGTTCTGATAAGCTAACAAACCGCCAACCCCCGCCAGTAATATAATGGCTCCAATACCTATGATGACGAAGCGCTTCCTCATATTGCTTAGTATAAGCTGGCTCTCACAAAAAAGCACGAAGCTAGCTGCTCGCAAGTTGTAAGAATAAGCAATTTCATGTAGAGTTATGATAACGTGATAACAAAAGAGGGCATGTGATGATTCGAGAAAAAACGATCCGCAAAGAGATCGCTGCTAAAATAAAAAAATACATGGAGTTACCCTTTATTTTCGGTATGCTCTCGGTTATTATCCTTGCCGGAATGATGATCTCAGTGCTTTTACCGGGTAAGCAAGCACAAGCCGCACCATACCTTGGCTGTAGCGCAAATGGATTTATATTTAAATACCAAGGAAATCCAGACACTGACGTTCGAGCCATCGATATGGTAACCGGAACCGATTCATCCGCCGGAACGATAACTGCCCGCAACTTTAACGCAGTCGGCTACAATCCTAATGATAACTACTTTTACGGCTGGGATCTAACAGGTAGCGGAACTTTCATGCGCTTTAAGAGCGACTTTTCTGCAGCCCCTGAATCACTTACCATTAGCAGCTACTCAGGGCCAACAACCAATATCTTCGCCGGTGATGTAGATGAGAACGGCCACTATTGGTTCTTTACGGTGGGTGGCACAACAACCTGGTATGAAGTCGATCTTACTACCCCAGTCCCTACTTTCATTGGAAGTGGCAACACCGCAAATCCAACTGGTAATGAAGGTACTGACTGGGCATATATTCCCGGCACCGATAGTCTATATAGAGGTATGGACAACGGTACAAATATCACTATCGTTGCCTTTAATCGTACAACTAAAACATACTCAACCATAGGTGTTGTATCAAATATTACCGCGGCCGCCGATCGCAACATGGGGGCAGTCTATGCCGATCCAGATGGTAACTTCTATATGTCGTCACATCAGTCTGGCAGAGTATGGCGAGTTGATTTAAGTGGCACGCCACCATTTACAGCACAGCAGCTAGGAGCAAGCGATGCAAATAGTAATGATGGTGCCCGTTGCGCCTTAGCATCAGTACCAGTTGACCTCGGTGATGCTCCAGACACCTACCAGACATTAATTGGCAGCGATGGCCCTCGACACAGTATTGCCAACTTCAATATTAATACAAGTACCGCCCCACTAATGCTTGGTACGCACATTGATATCGAAGCCGATGGCTTTCCAGGTGTGCAGGCAAAAGGTGACGATAACGATCACCAAGGGTCTGCATATGTCGATGATGAGCGCGGCGTAACAAGTATCGTTGCAACACCTGGTACTCCCACTGCTTTAAGGGTGCCGGTTAAAGTCACGAATACCAGTGCGTCAGCCGCAACGCTTGCTGGCTGGATCGATCTGGATAACGATCAGATTTTCGAAGCAGGAGAGCGAGTCACGACTAGTATTCCGGCAAATTCGGGAACGGTGAGCTATGAGCTGAACTTCCCAAGCACCACTTTTACCACTAATACTTATGCGCGATTTCGTGTGTTCAGTGGTACTGTAGCTAATCCCCTTCCCACCGAGCCAGTAACTGGTGGTGAAGTGGAAGACGTTCTCGTGCAAGTAGGAAGTTACGATGCGAGCAAAACCGCCAACCCAGCAGAAGGAAGCATGGTAAGCCCCGGCCAAAATGTTACCTATACGATAACTATCCAAAATACTGGCGCTACCGCACTCACAAACCTCAAGATTGATGACGATCTATCGAACATACTCGACGATGCGACCGTAGAAGGTATGCCAACCGTTACCCCCGGCTCGGCGGGCACGGCAACCATTAACGGAAATATCCTTGAGTTTGTTGGTGACATACCTGTTGGACAATCTGTAGTGGTAGCCTATACAGTAAAAATTAAAGCACTTGGCACGCTAGGCAATAGTCAGCTTTTAAATACTGTTACTGCAGCTCATTCCACTAGCTGTCATCCCGATGTCGTAAACGGAGCGCTTGTGGTTAGTGATTCCGACTGCCAGACGAATCACACCGTGAACACAACTCCCCTACCGAGTACAGGAAGCAATATTATACTCCCTATAATCGTAGCCGCGGGATTAGCCGTTTTGTCGGGTATTGGATTTCTTTTGGCTCGAAGGCAACAGCACCACGATAGGAAGTAGCTTGAAGAAACTGTTCGCCCCGCGCAAACTTTGGCTCATCCCATGCTGCCTGGCCCTTGTGAGTGGTATTTATATACTTCTTGTTGCTTTAGCACCGGCCTACATCCCTACTGTCCAGCCCCAAGCAATTGAACAGAAGCTGGAGAAAGCGCCCGAGATAAAAGAAAATCGGCTCTACATTCCTGCCATCGGCGTTGATGTTGCTGTTGTAGAAGGTGATACTGAAGCAGTGCTCGAAAAAGGCGCGTGGCATCGTCAGCCAGAGAATGGTAACCCCGAAAAAGGCGGCAACTTTGTGCTTAGTGCTCACCGTTTTCAAATGGGTATCACCCCTCAACACACAAATGAAAAATCGCCCTTCTACCACATCGATAAGCTAAAAGAAGGCGGCGATATTTACGTAGATTATAATGGCAAGCGTTTTGACTACAAGATTACCCGCAAATACCAAGTAGATCGTTACGCCATTGCCATTGAGGGCCCCTCCACAGATGCTAAGATGACATTATACTCTTGTGATTTAAGAGGAGAGCAAGCTGGGCGCGAAGTTATTGAAGCCAGGCCAGTAAACGCTAGCCGGTAGCATAGAGAAAAGATCATAGCACCAAAAAGACTTCCGGAGAAGTCCTTTGTAAATAATATCCTGGAGGGCCATCTGAGACTTGAACTCAGGACACCCTGCTTAAGAGGCAGGTGCTCTAACCAGCTGAGCTAATGGCCCGTATTTGTAAGATGCATCTAAAAATATTAGTGGCATTTACTCCTAAGAATTATACCGGAAAGACGCTATTTTGTCTAGAGTTCGTCTTTTTTGCTATTGATGAAGGCGCCCCATTGCCGCATGAGGTAGAGCACGGTTTTAAGCGGTAATTCGATGACCATATCGAGCACCGTGGCAACGATATTGATACGAGAGTATTTTTCACTCATCCAGCGACCAACAACTACAAATGGAATGTAGAGGAAGTCACGGATGACCGTAAAGCCATCTTGCTGTCCTTGCACCACTTCGAGTTCGCGAATCTGACGAGAAAGGCGGAAACCGAGGAAGCTGGCGGTAGAAAGAAAAACGAAGAAAATGAGCATATGTAAGGCCGAGAAACCAAGTGTGTAAAGCCCCCATGCGGCGGTTGCAAAGATGACCAGGAAAAAGAGCGAATAGAGGACATTGAAAGCAGTCCCAAACCCGCGATTAGTACGCTGCGACAAGACAAGCGCATCGTCCTTACCGTAAAAGAGCTCGTCGATCGTATCAATGAGTGCCTGCGTATTAGCCGAGCTTGGCTGGGTAAGTGTGAAACGAAGCAGAATCATATAGACAGGTGGGAATAAAAGATTAATAGCCAGCGGCAACCACACGATAGCACCGTGAATAAGATAATCGTACGGTACTTCGATAGATACACCGATTAATACTTTAGTAATGATCAGAAAAATAACACTTTTGATGATTCCACGATTAATACGTTTATCAATACGTGCATATTCTTTATTAATTTGCGTTTCGTAGGCCGAAAGGAATTGCTCTCGCGAGTTAAGAATACGCAGGAAATCCTCGTGCTCATCGATAAGCCGCCATAAGATACGAAACGGTGCACCGCGGCGATCAACCGCGCGGATAAGGCGCTCTGTGGTTGTGGCCGCAAATACCTTATCGATCATTTCGTTGGTTGTTCGATACGCACCTGTATTTGGCGTTTGCTCGTAGCGTCGTAAAAGGCTGGCGCGGATTGATGCCTGATCAGATTTCAAGAGTGCGCGCTGAACCGCAACAAACAAAGCGACCTCATAGTGATGGATCGGTTCGCCAAGAACTTTCTGCTTATCGATACTCGCCAAGAAATGATCGTACGAAAATTGCGAAAACGTGATGCGCTTAGTGTCATCGTTAAGCAAACGTTCGGCCTCTACTGCTAAGATATCGATCGTCCACGCGTCTTTATTATAATTAGTATGAGCCGCATAATACTCCACCGCCATCTTGCTGATTTTTTCAACCGCATGAACGGGAACACTGTCATTCTGGAGATAGCCAGCGAGCGTCAACTCAACGATCAATTCTTCTCCACTTGATCGGATCCGCCCATCATCACGTGTTAAGAAAAGTCGTTTATAAAAACGACGGATAGCCCGCTGTAAAAGGAGATGCTCTTCAGTGTATTCTGCGGCGTTACGAAGCTGTTCGTAGGCAAAGGTAAGCGTCCGGCCTGCGCCGGTAACATGCACCTTTTGCGCATGACCGTCATTTGCGGCCGTTGCATCGATACGGGCCTCCGCCCCGCGAAGTGCACCCGCAAACTGCTGGCCAAAATTATTTAACATATTTGTCATAAATGATACCTATGGTACACCCGGTAGGATTCGAACCTACGACACCTGGTTCCGAAGACCAGTGCTCTAATCCACTGAGCTACGGGTGCGTACTAATGCTTCAATAATTATACCAGATTAATCTGTTTACACCACCATGACGTTCATCAAATTTTAGTTCTTACAGGTAGGCTAAAATTAATACATTTTAATGATAGAGTATCTGACGTCGGACAGTAGATGCCGACGTCAGATACCCATCGATCAGGACTTCCTGGAACTCAGGACCGCCGCGAGGGTGTCCTCCAAGAGCCCCGGCCGGTCCGACTGTAGCCCGGCGCGAGGTCCGTCCAAAATCCTGTCCAGGGCAGCCTTGACCTCGTCTCGATACTCATCCAGCTTGCGCACGCCCACGCTACGGAGGCAATCCTGGGTGGCCTCACTGACGTAGAGGATGCCCTTGTTGCCGTTGTAGGACTGGCTGAGCTCGGCAGCAACCCTGATGCGATAGTCGGCCGGCACCGCCGCCAGACCAACCGCTTCCAAGGGAGTGAAACCGGGCTCATTCAAGCTCGCTGTCAGCCCAAATTGCTCAAGCAGAGCCTGGGCAATTTCCAAGCGCTCGACAAGCTCTTCTTTCGAAATCCGCTTAACCACGAGTTCGGCCTTTCATAGATGAAAATCCAGATCGATTACCGGTACAATATACCACATTCCTGATTAGCAATATCTTCAGACTATGAGCTATAATTTTAAGCAAGATGGATATACACACCAATATACCTATGAAAAATTACACCACCATGCATCTTGGTGGTAATGCGCGTTTCATGACAGATGCTCACACGCCCGAAGAAGCAATGGAGGCATGCCGCAATGCCTACAGGCAAAATCTTCCTATTTTTATCTTGGGCGGAGGGAGTAATCTTATTGTCTCCGACAACGGCTTTCCTGGCATAGTTATCCGCAATCGTATTCCTGGATTTGAAGTAGTAAGTGATGACCCAAGCCACACGATCATTAAAATTGGAGCCGGCGAGAACTGGGATAGCGTTGTAGAGCGCGCGGTTGGCATGAACTTAAGTGGTATCGAAGCACTTTCGGCAATTCCCGGAACTGCCGGAGCCGCTCCTGTGCAAAATATTGGAGCGTACGGACAAGAAATTGCCGACACGCTCGTTTCGGTCGATGCGTACGATATTGAGAATGATACGCTTGTTACACTCCAAAATAACGATCTTGGTTTTTCGTACCGACACAGTATTTTTCGCGGCGAAGCAAGCGGTCGCTATATGATTCTTGCTGTTACACTAAAGCTTTACAAAGCCGCGCCTCAACCGCCCTTTTACAAGGCTGTTCAAGATTATCTTGAAGCCAACTCGATTACCATATTTACCCCTCAGGTTATTCGTGATGCTGTCATCGCTATCCGCACCGATAAACTTCCCGACCCTAAAGTACTTCCAAACGCTGGCTCTTTCTTTAAGAATGCCATCGTTGAAGATTGGCAACTAAACGATCTCAAAACCACCTATCCTGATATACCTACCTACGATATGCCCGACGGGCGTTTTAAAGTGCCGACCGGTTGGCTTATTGAACAGACCGGCCTCAAAGGTCAAACGCTCCATGGCATGAAAGTTCATGATAAAAATGCGCTGGTTCTCATTAACAAATCCGCCAAAAGCTACGCTGATCTCGCAGCTGCTCGCGATGAAATTCAAACCGCCGTGCGCGATAAATTCCGCATCGAGATAGAGCAAGAGCCGCTCGAAATATAGCACTTGCACACCATGCCTAAACCCCTTATGCTATAGAGTATGAACCGCAGGGCTGGGTTTACTCTTATTGAGCTACTGATCACTATTACAATTATGGTGACGCTTATCACGCTTTCCGTCGTGTTACTTCGTAACAATCAGCAAAATTCTCGCGACGAAAAACGCAAAAGTGATGTCACCGCCATCGCTCAGCAACTGGAATCCTACTACAGCTCCGGCTCCGACCCCGCAAGCACGTATCCGCCAGGAGAATACCCTCCAACCAGCTTCGTTAACAGCCTTGCTAATATCAAACTCGCGCTTCGTGATATTGACACCAAATCGCTCTGGGCCCCCGATGTCGATACCTCTGGTGCAACAAGCTTCACCGTGGCCACCAATACTACCACCCCTAGTCCGAATGTCAGTATCTATACCTACATGCCTCTGGCTTCAGACGGTTCACTTTGCCAAAATAGTTCCCAGGAATGTCGAAAGTTCACCATCTTTTACACGCTTGAAAGTGACACGAGTACCGTTTTACAAGTAACGAGCAAGGTCCAATGAAAAACCAAGATGGATTCTCAGCCGTAGAATTGCTTATTACGCTTTTTATAGCAGCGATTTTCATTGCTACAGGATACCAACTTTACTCTGTCGTATTAAAAAACGGTACGGATGCTAATCAGCGCTCAATCGCCAGCGGTATCGCATACGAAAACCTTCGCCGTTATGTTCCTCAGGTTACCAACCCTTGCTCTAATGTTACACCTAGTCCCACCCCAAGTATTCCATCTGGTAGTGGTCTGTCTAATCCATCGATTACCGTTACTATCGATTGCCCTTATGGACTTGGCGCTTTGGTAGGGAGAGTGTATGTTTCTGTAAAATATGGCAACCCACAGCAGGAGGTCGTTCATGCGATTTTTGTCAACAATTAAAAAACGAGCAGAAGAGGGTTTCACGCTTGTCGAAATTCTTATCATCGCCCCCGTCGTCATTATCGTTATCAGTGGATTTATCGCTCTTATTATCACCATGGTCGGTGATGTGCTTGCCATTCGTGACCGTAACAACATGGCGTTTGAAATACGCAATACGCTCGACCGCATCGAACAAGACACACGCCTTAGTACCCAATTTCTTACCACTTCCAATACTCTTTTGTCACCCCAAGGAAGCGACAATAACTTTACCGGAACAGCCGCCTTTAGCAACACTAATTCCCTGATTCTCGGTACACTTACAACAGATAAAAATCCCACAGACACAACCCGTCAGCTGGTATTTTACGCGAAGCAACCTAATGACTGTGGCCCACAGCAAAGCTATAATAGGCCTTTCATTAGCAAAACGATGTATTTTATAAAAAATGGCTCTCTCTGGCGCCGAAGCTACCTCTTTAATTGGAATCAGAATGCCACACCAAATGACGAAACCCTTTGCTCGGCCCCATGGCAACAAAACTCATGTAGCCCTGGATATACCGCTTCACGCTGCCAGACAAACGACGTCGAAATGATGCAAAACGTCAGCAGCTTCAGTGTCAAATATTATGCCACGCCACAAAGTACGACGGATATCGGCGCCATCAATGCCCTTTCCGCAACCTCAATTGAAGTCACGATCAATGGCCAAAAAACTATTGCCGGAAGATCTGTCACAAATGCTGGAACCGTTCGCGCGGCAAAGATAAACAATATCGATGCCGACCTGGCCGCGCCCACTACACCAACTGTCTCCTCGACTGTCTCCGGACCTAATACGATCACCTTCTCATGGCCAGCAGTACCCGCGGCAACTTCTTACAATGTCTCATACAACATCAATGGCGGTAGCTGGGTAAACGCCACTAACGACAGCACCACGACCAGCTTCAGCGTGAATGCTTACCGTAATGACACTGTGACTATTCAAGTGAGCGCACGCAACTCAACCGGCACTTCAGCAGCCGACCAAGAGGCGGCCACTCTCCCACTGTGGACGGACTGCGATCTGAAAAACGGATGGGTTAACTACAGCCCCACTCCTGGGTATTCAGGAGCTGCCTATACCAAGACAAATAATGACATTGTAGTGCTCAAAGGAATGATCAAGAGCGGTACTGTAACTGACGGCACCACTGTATGTACCCTGCCCCCAGGGCTACGACCCGCCTACCCACAAATATTCCAAAATTCCAGCCCAGATTCTGCCTCTCGTATCGACGTATGGCCTGATGGCAACGTTACTATTAGCAACGCCAACGCCGGCTGGGTAAGTCTTGAAAATATACGTTTTGTCGCAAGTACAGCCTCATACACATGGACTAACCTTACCCTGAGCAATGGATGGACAAACTTTGGCAGCCCTTACCCACCAGCCCTTCAGTACACCACGGACACGGTAGGACGGGTCATCGTACGCGGTATGATCGTTCAGGGTACTTTTGCGGACCAGACTCTTATCGCGGCCCTGCCTGCGTCAAAACAGCCCTCTCAGTATCTTATCTTTCCGGCGCGCGGAGGGAGCGGATTTAATGCCCTGGGCATAAACTATGCGGCCGGAAGAGGTATAGAATCCAAAGGTGGCATAAACCCTAACGGTTGGTATTCTCCACAAGCTATATATTACCCAAGCAGCTTTGCGGGATGGAGCAGTCTTACCTTCCAAAACAGCTGGTCAAACTTTGGCAGTGGATTCACAACAGCACAATACACAAAAGCGTCTGACGGTCTCGTGACTATCAAAGGTATTATTAAGGGTGGAACCTCTTCCGGAACGCTGCCAGTTGCACAACTCCCAGCCGGCTACCGACCAAAAGAAAAAGTCCTCGTGCACACTATTAGCGCAGCCGGTTATTCACGACTCGACATCGACACAGACGGAAAGATATATCCAGTTATTGCCAACACCACGTACACCGGTCTTGACGGCATATCCTTTATGGGGGATCAGTAGCTACCCCATATAAATTATTAAATAGTGCTTGCGCTTATGCGGACGTAGTAGTATATTACAAACATACACTTCAAAAAATAATTAGGGGGCAAGAGAAAATGACTCTTAACAAGATAAAAACTTTAAAGGAAGAACGCGGCTTTACCATCGTTGAGCTTTTGATCGTGATTGTGATTATCGCAATCCTGGCTGCGATTGTTATTGTTGCCTATAATGGTATTCAGAATCGAGCACGCCTATCTTCTGCACAAGCGGCAGCTCAGACCATAGTCAAAAAATCAGCCGCGTATGCCTCAGATACAACCGCAGGGTTATATCCAACTACATTTGGAGCTCTAACGAGTGCTGCAAGTAGTACGACCTACAATGTACCAACCGGTACTGTCACTCTACTAACTTCAGTTCCAAGTTCAGCACCCGCATCGCCTAACTCGATCCTCTTCTATACTTGTGGATCAGGTGCCGGTGTTAAGATCGGTTACTGGGATTACGTGGCTAATGCCGCGGTCAGCACAGGTACTACCTTTACATCTGGTGATGTCGGCGGTACTTGCACATTAGCAACCACTTAATATTCAGTTTGATCTCTAAAAAGCCACCGGTATTACTCGGTGGCTTTTCATGCCACATGAAGAGAGCCTCCGGGAATAAGTTCCGGAGGCTCGTACTCTTCAGCATTCTCTCCTAATTCATCACACTCTTCAGATCATCCTTGTAAGCGATCTGACCATCTGCGTTAGGATGGACGGAATATTCAGGATTTGAGATGACTATCCCGTTGAAAAACGAATTGCTCGAACACGCGTCATGACCCACGAAGGCACCATTGCTTACAGGAACAAACACCAGTCGATTAGTCTGATGCTGAACCTTTACCGCATCGACTACACCCTCAATCGTATCATTCAACAAGCCCGTAACTTCATGAGCCGCACGAGCATCCCCCCAATTGTTTGGAAATTCGTCATAAAGACCACCGCAATCTTGGTCAAACGGGTCATCGACGGTTTTATAGGGGGCAATCTGAGGATATCCCAATACGTAAATGTTAGCGTTTTCCGCTTTATTCAGAAGGACAGTGTAGAGATTCTTGAGTTTGTCCGGAAGCTCGTTATTGATCTTCCCAACCGTAGTCGTGTAGATATCCGTGAACTCGTCACAAGTCCCGTGCGTCAAATTAATAGGGAATAGGCATTCATATGCAAAGTCTCCAAATCCTACGTCGTTTCCTCCTATTGTGATCGTTACTGTGCTTGTAGCCTCCGACAAAGAGTCAACTTGAGTAGGCTCTATCCCCTTTCCTATCGGATCATCACCTTCTGGTATACCCAGTACGTCATTTGTGGTTGCGCCCGAACATGCAACAAAGGCAATTTGCCCAAGATCCAACTCGTTCTGTATCAGCCGAGGATACGCGCGAGAACTTCGGTGGCACTTATCCACTCCATTCTCGTCCGTCCCTGCCTCAAATAGCGGGTTTCCTTCACCGCTTGAAAATGAGTCACCCAAAGCCGCATATTTTGCAGGAGGCGCGGAAGTCGCTGGAATTTCACCTCCGTATCCCGGGTAGCTAATCGCAGCGTTTACGAACAGTGGCCTCAAGCTATAGCCACCCATACTTTCAGTCGAAGTTGCTGCGACAGATTCATTTTCCCAGTAGGATGGTGTCGAACTTACTTCCCTCAGTGCCATGGAAACTACCGGAGTACACTTATCGTCACCCCCACCCGCACCCAAATCATCAAACTGAATACGCAGGGAGTATACATACCCATCATCCGTATTCGTCAAATATGCTTGCTTTTGAGGGCCCCAATAAATTGAATTAGAGGAGAAGGCAATTTGCGCAGACGCTGAAGGTGTAAATACCACATACACAGCGTCCCCGATAGGACTCCCGCTATCCGGATAAGAAACGTTATTATTATGCTGCTGAACAACAGCCCAACCGCCTCCACCCGTGCGAGCAGCAGCCCAATCTGCAAGCGTTGCATCCCTGGTTGCTCCTCCAATTACTTGTGTTCTCGAAGTCCACGACGATGAATTGACCAAGATACTTGTCCATGAAGAGGTTATATCCAACGAAGCACAAGTTGGCGTACCTTGAACTCCAGACCTCGACAAGTGAACACTATCCACATGGCTGATGACATCATCATAATCACTCGCCGCACTTGCAACACCCGGAGATACCACAAGTGATACAAATAGTGTCGCTACGAGCAATAGCGCTCGAATGCTATATTTAATCCGTTTCATGACCTTCCCTATTCTGAGTTGTCAATGAACGAGCTACTAGCTTATGCTTTGCTGAAGAGCGATTACACTATATCATGCGCGTCAATTAAAAATATTAACTACTGATTAAGCTAATGCTATCTGTCGCTTGGCAAGGGGAAGTCGAGGACGAATTGTTTCACTTCTTCGCGTAGACTTGCGAGCGCAGCTTCGTCATCGCGAACGTCGATAGCTTGTTTCATCCATTCGGCAATTTGAGGCATATGCTCTTCTTTAAGCCCACGAGTTGTAATGGCTGGTGTACCCAGGCGAATGCCGCTTGGCTTGAATGGTGGCAATGGATCGTCGGCAACTGAGTTTGCGTTTAGCGTAAGACCGATTTTATCAAGCGCTCGCTCAGCCACTTTGCCATCGATCCCAAAGCTTTTGTAAACATCGGCCAGTATTAAATGATTACTCGTTCCACCTGTTATCAGCTGAAAATCACGTTTTTGTAGTTCATCCGCGAGCACGGCTGCATTTTTTACGATTTGCTCGGCGTAGCTTTTAAACTCGGGCTCCAGCGCCTCGCCAAATGCGACAGCCTTGGCCGCAATAACGTGCATATGCGGGCCACCTTGCATGCCAGGAAAGATAGAACGATCAATGAGCGTTGGGATATTTTCCAGCGTTTTTTCCGGCTTCTTGAGAGGGTTGCCGACTGTTCCTCTAGAAAGAATAAGACCACCGCGAGGACCACGAAGGGTTTTGTGAGTTGTTGTTGTAATAACATGGAAACCGTAATCGAACGGATTTTTCGCCACACCTCCAACGATAAGGCCGGCAATGTGTGCCATGTCGGCCATCAATAGAGCCCCAACTTCGTTACCAATGCTTGCAAATTTCGCATAATCTAATTCACGGGGATATGCGCTGAAACCAGCCAAGATAATCTTTGGCTTGTGCTCTAGCGCAAGTGCTCGCAGCTCCTCATAGTCTATCTCACCAGTCGCAGGATCTTTCATTTTATAGCGAATAAAGTTGTATAAATGGGCGCTACGAGTCACGGGAGCTCCATGAGTAAGATGCCCACCGTGAGATAAATCCATCGCCAGCACCGTATCGCCCGGCTCAAGCCATGCACTATATACTGCTTCATTTGCCGGTGCACCGGAGTGAGGCTGTACGTTTGCATGATCGGCTTTAAACAATTGCTTGGCCCTATCTATCGCCAGCTGCTCAATTTGGTCGGTAAATTCTTGGCCGCCATAGTATCGCTTGCCCGGATACCCTTCAGAATACTTATTAGTGAAAATGCTTCCAAGCGCAGTAAGGACATCCCGAGAGACATAATTTTCGCTCGGAATAAGCTCAAGACCTTCTCTTTCCCTTTTTTCTTCCCCAGCAATTAAATCGGCAACCTGCGTGTCATTCATAGCATTTTCTCCTCTTTACCCCTATTATATCACCTATTGTTTTTATATCATGTATGATATAATTTTTATATGACAGATGATTATAAGGTAAAAATCGGAAATCTTATTCAAGAGGCGAGACTTTATCGTGGCCTCACCCAAGCAGAGCTAGCTAAAGAACTTGGCACGAGCCAAAGTGCTGTAAATCGTATTGAAAAAGGTGGCCAAAACATTAGCCTTGAGATGGTCGCCCGTATCAGCGACGTTCTTTCAAGCGATATCGTCACCCTCAATAAGACTGGCAAGATTAACTTTCGTGTCCATGGCGGCAAAAAACTATCCGGCACAATTGAGGTAAAGACGAGCAAAAACGCAGCCGTCGGCCTGCTTTGCGCCTCGCTGCTTAATCGTGGTAAAACTGTTTTTCGCCGCGTTGCCCGTATTGAAGAAGTTAACCGTATCATTGAAGTGCTGCAAAGTATCGGTGTAAAAGTTCGCTGGATCGGCGACAGTAACGACCTTGAAATTATCCCCCCAAAACACCTTGCCCTCGATAAAATCGATGTCGAAGCAGCCAAGCGCACACGATCAATCATTATGTTTCTTGGCCCGCTTCTTCATCAGTACAACGATTTTAAGCTACCATTTGCCGGCGGATGCAACCTCGGCACACGCACGGTTGAGCCGCACCTGGTAGGACTGGCTCCATTCGGCATGGATGTTGAAGCTAAACCCAACACCGACTACTACCACGCTACAGTTAAAGAAACGAGGCTTGAGCGAGCTATTCTCCTCACAGAGCGCGGCGAGACGGTATCGGAAAACGTTATCATGGCAGCCGCACTATACGAAGGAACAACCATCATTCGTAATGTCAGCTTCAACTACATGGTACAAGATGTTTGCTTCTTCCTTGAAAAACTAGGCGTTAAAATTGAAGGCATCGGTACGACCACGCTGAAGATTACGGGACTTAAAACCATCAATAAAGATGTCGAGTACTTCCCAAGTGAAGACCCCATTGAAGCTATGAGCCTTATTGCCGCCGGCATCGTTACCAATTCCGAGATTACCATCACTCGCGTGCCGATTGAATTTACCGAGATCGAGCTTGCCGTGCTAGAAGGCATGGGGCTCGATTACTCACGAAGCGAAGAATACAAAGCACGCAACGGCCACACTCGCCTGGTTGATATTACTGTGCGCCACTCCGAGCTTCATGCGCCAAAAGACAAGCTTCACAGCATGCCCTTCCCGGGTGTTAATATGGATAATCTCCCCTTCCTTGGCCTTATCGCCACCAAAGCCTATGGCCGCACTTTGCTTCACGACTGGAGCTACGAAAACCGCGCCATTTACTTCACCGAGCTTTCAAAACTCAATGCCAAGATTGAAATGGTAGATCCACATCGCGTCTACATTACAGGTCCAACAAAATGGAAGGCAGCAGATGTCATTGCACCACCTGCGCTTCGTCCTTCCGTAGTTGTATTACTTGCAATGCTGGCCGCACCGGGCACTTCGGTTTTGCGCGACGTTTACTCAATCAATCGTGGATACGAGGACTTTGCAAATCGCCTTAATTCCCTAGGTGCTGAAATAGAAACAATCCGCGAAATATAGTAGTCTTACTCTGTTAAATGTGCTACAATAACCTACGAAACACGTATGGCGAATGTAGCTCATCTGGTTAGAGCGTCGGGTTGTGGTTCCGAAGGTAGTGGGTTCGATCCCCATCATTCGCCCCAAGTAAATAGACTCTGCACGCAGGGTCTTTTTACTTGGAGAATTGACAGATTAAATACTTACGGCTAGGGTGAATAAGTGATGAGGCCCTCATCACCAGACAAACAGGAGCAAACGTGACGCAGCAAAGGTTTTCACTCGAAGTCGTTCTAACCTGTATCGGATTCTACAAGATCGACAGCAACATTCCGATCATGGCCAACGAACCGACTCTCGTGAACCTCATCGCATTCATGGACAGAGAAATCACAAGCGAAGAACAGCTCGAAATGCTCACAACCCGCCGCGTGCTTGTGGTCTCTGCGTCCACTACCGGATGTTTTCTTGCCAGGCAGTTCCCTGAATTGGCGAAAGTTACCTATCCTCACGAGGAGACTGATCCCAATCACTACCTCCCGTGGCTTCGCGAACTGCACGCACGGTTCGGTGCAGATCTTGTGGTGACTTCGCAGGAAGGCGCGGAACTCACCGAAGACGAAAGGTATGAGCTATTGCAAGTCAATCAGGCCTGGAAGGATCGGTATAACCTTTAGCTCTTCGGGGTGAGGCAGCGTTCTCCTGTTTGTCTCACTCCTATGCTTTATTTTTATAAGAATTTATGTTATAATATTCACACGAGAAGAATCGATCAGGAGGGAGTTGCGAGTATTCACATCCGAAGAACTCTATGAGGTATGCCGACGCATACTCCTCGAATCATCCGGCACCTACTACTACGATGCGCATTACTTCCGCATAGGGGTGGAAGGAGAGACCGCTCGACTCAGTAACTACATGGACGTTTTTGTCTCGGGTTTTCAGCAAAACGAAGACCAAGAGGCCCAACGTCTGGAACTGCTCCAGCAGGACGCTCCTGCTTCGGCCTCAACCGTCTCACTCCGACGAGTGATGAGGGATACATGATCGTTCGGCCGAAAGACTTAGCCGACACCTTCATGAAGCGCACCATACTGGGTGCTTCTGGCAGCAGCTCGCTCCACCACGACAGCGCGGCTATCTTTTACCGAAGGCCGGCTCATCAGTGATCCTTCCGGCGAACCATGGCTCGTGAAGGCGTACGAAGCGCTGAAGAACTGCCTCTAGAGACGGCTTGTACGCTCTGTCGGTACCGCTCTACTTGTACACACGTGCAAATAGAGCGGTATTTTAATTACGCGAATGGATTATAGCCGCGAGATGGCGGCTCACGAAAACTCTGGCGCGGGGGAAGTGGTGAAGTGCGCCTTGGAACACCCACACCTCTTGTATTAAAACGTTGCCTACTTGATGCATCTTCGGCCTGACGCAGCGGACTATCCATATCAGTGCGGGCAGTTTCACGCATATCGCCCCGACCAATAAGGGAGTCTCCGTAATGGCGCACAGCCTTACGGTTGCGGTGAACGTGCATGCGATCCTGAAAATTCTGCGTGTCGGTTGAGCCGATTGAATCACCGTGAGCAACTCGCGCATACGCATTCGAGTGGAATATTTTTTCATTGGGATCCGTAGGGTGAACAAAGCGTTGTATATTCATAATATCCTTATGCTTTTTATTATAGCCGACCTCCTGGTATAATGGAAAAGATCTTTAGCCTGCGGGCGTCGTATAATGGCTAATATACGTGCCTTCCAAGCATGTGATGCGAGTTCGATTCTCGCCGCCCGCACCAAGATGTGATCAGTAAAAGCACCTTTTCGGGTGTTTTTACTTTTTGTCGAACATTGCCTCCACAACGCGCGCATACATCCTTCGCACCTCTTCCTTATCGTCCAGATTATGCTGAAGATATTTCTGTGCCGTAACCCCACTATTTACTTCAAGTATAGTTAATTCACCGGAGGCAAGCCGAACTATATCAATCGCACACACCCGAAGCCCAATTATTTCCTGGGTTCGCTTGGCAAGCTCCATGTATTCTTTTCCTGGCGAGCTTGCAATAGGCTGGGCCCCTTTACTGAGATTGAAAACCTTAAGGTTGCCGATATCGACTGGCTGCTTACCGTAGGCAAAAAGCAATTCCCCATCAAGCATAATAAGCCGCGTTTCCTCAATAATACTCCTCAAGGGAGAGACGGCCCAAGCTTCAATACGTTGGTTGCGCATAAACTCTTCCGCTTTTTTGTCATCATAAAAGAGCCTCACGTGCTGGCCACCTAGGCCGGTCAGCGGCTTTACCACAACCCCATCTTTCCAATCTAGCGCCTGCCACTCCTTCTTGGCATCATGAAGCCGAATAAGAGTGTGCGAGATTGCAGGAATTGCATACGCTGCCAAAAGTTCAGAGGTTGCAACCTTGTCCTTGCTAATGCTACTCGCCACCGAGCTATTAAGATCAAAAGTATAGCCCAAAATACGAGCTGTTCGGTCGTTTTTGCGTAGCTCCAAAAGCCAGTTTCCAGAAAGCAGACGCAGCGCAATTGACTGCTCGCGGCAGATCTCACCAATCATCTCCACAAACCATCGACTCCCTTCTTCTTGTTGCATGATCTCATTATATACGAGAACCCCTGTTGGACGCGGCAAAGTTTTCTCGCTATAATACCAAACATGCCCCGGTAGCTCAGTGGATAGAGCAAGAGACTTCTAAGCTTTTGGCCGTTGGTTCGATTCCAACCCGGGGTACCATAGTGCTTATGTTTTAAAGGGGACTTCTCCGGAAGTCTTTTTTATTTGATATTATAGATACATGAAGTTATATCTCTCCTCAATAGGCATTCCAGCTCCTGAAGAACTTGTAACACTTTTAGGAAAACCTCTAGATACCACAACAGTTGCGCTCATTCCAAATGCCAAAGATTACTATAGTAAACGAGCATGGGAATTTACAATCAATAGCCGTATTGAATACATGAAAAGTCTTGGATTGAATATTGAAGTCGTCGACCTCAAGAATTACATGGAAGAATCAGCACTTAAAAATAAGCTGTCAAATTACGACTTTATTTGGGCAATGGGCGGTAATACCTTCATGCTTCGCTATGAAATGAAACGCAGCGGCTTTGATAAGATCATCCAAGATCTGCTGAATCAAGGAATTATATATGGTGGCGACAGTGCAGGAGCACTTGTGGCTGGATTGTCTATAAACGGCATAGAATCCGCCGACGAACCCGGCTTTTCCGAAGAAGTAATTAATAGCGGTATAGGTATCGTTCCTTTTAGCATTCTTCCCCATCTCGATAATCCAGAATTCTCTGAAGTTGTGCCATTATTCAAGAAGCTGCACCAGCAAGAAGAAATTATCGAGCTAAAAGATTCGCAAGCAGTTATATTTGAAAACGGTACGCATCGAATCGTTAACGGCCAAGTGCCAGCTCAGTTCTAATAGCGTACAACACGCTGTACCAAATCTCGTTAATAGATACGATTCAGTTCGAACTTATAGACTATTTTGTAGGCTTATCTGTTATTTAGTTCTAACCTTTAATTGACGAGTAGAAGACGAGCTTATAGTCATCGGGATCTTTAACCGCAAATTCACGCTTACCCCAAGGCCAATCCTTGGGTTCACTCGATACTTTAATACCGTTATTTATTACTAAGTTAAATTGTTCATCAACATTTTCTGTCTCTATATATGTAAATACACCAATGCCTTTGGGTGTAACTCCTGCTTCATCCGCGATCTCTACTTGTTTCTCGTCCATAAATGCGAGAGTAAAATCATTTAATTTAACACGCACGGCATCATCCGTCGCAGCCACCTCAAAATCGAGATTTTTGTAGAAATTTGCTGTTGCACCTAAGTCTTTAACGAAGTACAGGTTTGAATGAATTCTTTTTATATTGCTCATGTACTCATTGTAACAAATCATCCGCACACCCCTGCTTATACCAACAATTCAGTTCTAATTTCGTACAACACGCTGTACCATAGCGCTTATGTTTTTTAAGAGTTGATTTAGAATTTAATTCAAATAGACCAAGAAATCCTTAGGTATTCCGTCCTCGTAGCTTATCTATAATAATCCCTATCAGACTTCTTGAGCGAGAGATAGATTTCAACTTTGTGCCTACGCTTGTAAGAGAGAGGCTGGGTTCTAAGCCTTGTAGCGCATTCTGTGCATCATTGTATGGTTTGATTGGTATATATGTATACATGTGGGTTTCGGAGGTGTTTCCATAAATATCTACAAACCTTTTTCTACGTTCAATATATGCTTTTTCAAGCTCACTTTTTCGTTCGTCTGATTGAGCCGCCTCAAGATTATCATTATAGTCTTTTGCATAATCTGCTAATACACGTTGCATATTTGTTCGAAGTTCTTGCTGTGTTTGTTCAAACGTAATATTCGTTTTTAGGGTAGCCGCATGATCATAATCTTCACAGCGCATATAAAAATCCGATATCTTATCGGTTTCGTTTCGATCAAAATCGTTTATAAATAAATGCTTATAAATGCCCCAACTCGATACCGGCATGAGCTTCACTTGATCTGCCTCAGCAGATGGAAATGGAGTGCTCACGCTTACCTTAGAAAGATGTTGTTCTGCTTCTTCAATTTCTAATAATACTACGCTGGCAGCACGACGCTTCTCGTCTCTTTTTCCCTTCCTGTATACACCGTACGCAAAAGATCCCACAACCAAAGTAACGAATGCATTAAAGAACTGTGAGTTAATAAAATTCTCTAAGGATTGAAACATATTGTTTATTGTGACTTTACGAGATAGTATATGCAAGTATAAGCAAAATATAAATTACTATACTATTCGAAAAACACCAGGCAGTGTATAATGAATATATGAAGAAATCTGGAAATAAGTCGAACGGTTTAGGCATAAGGGTAAAAAACCCTTCTACTATCGTTGTGCCGAATCCACAGATTAAAATTATCTCTTTGTAGCTATTAAACCGTTAGCTCAGTTCTAATTTCATACAACACGCTGTACCATTTCGAGAATTTATTATTCTGATCTGTAATTCTGATTCGAGTATTACATAGGCCAAGTTGGAATTGGAAACTATTTCGAAGGTTATATTTTATTTGTTATGATAGCCACATGTCATTAATCTACATCACAGGCATGCCTAGTTCTGGAAAGTCTACCGTCAGACACGAACTTCAACGCAAGGGCTTTACTGCATATGGCGGAGCCGAGGATGGATTAGCCGCATTTTTTAATAATGAGACTGGCGAAAGAATCAACTGGGTTGAGTCAAGCAATCGCACGGCTGAATGGAACGAACATCATACATGGAAGATCCCACGCAAAACAATTGAAGAAATAAAGCAAAATAGCGAAGATAAACCCGTCTTTCTGTGTGCTGTTACACGTAATGATAAGGACGAGTTATGGGATCTATTCGATAAAGTCATCGCGCTGACAATTGATGAAGATACCCTGAAACATCGTCTAGCAACTCGCACAAACAACGATGTTGGTAAATCCAAACACGAACTAGAAATCTTAATTGAGCGACAAAAAACAGCCAAGGTCGAATACGAAAAACTTGGCGCATACCTTGTTAACGCTACTCAACCGATCGACCAAGTCGTGGAAGACATTATAAAGATCGCAACACCCACCTAGTTAGTTGCCAACTCAGTTCTAATTTCATACAATACGCCGTACCATTTCTGTGGTGCATAGAAATATTCAAACTATACAAACTGAATTTCACAAAGGTTGCGATATTTTATCGCGGCCAAATTTTACTTCAATGGACATGTGTTTTAGCAGGAGCCTGTAGTTTTCATCAGTGGCAATTTTCCGCCACCCCTTAGGTCCGATAAAAATGAAGGTATCTTCGTAGTTTTTCTCAAGGTTAGGTGCTAAGCCAGAGTGATTATAGTAAGATGCTTTACATAGCTCGTCCATATAGCGGGTAAAAGCACCATATTGTTGCAGATCACGGACAACTTCAAGGCAAGTCGCTAATATATCGGACAAATCTACTTCTGAGGCGTTGTCATTTGCAACCTTAAAAGTATTTATCACCCCTACAGGGCTCCGATCTTTATATACATCCTCATGACTGAAATACCCGTAGGTATCGGCTAATACTCCTTGAAACGACGAAGTCATGAGCCATGCAAACTGTCGAAATAATGGGAGTAGTTCGCGATGCGATGCAGCAAGTTTATCATCAAGGAGAATACTGGCAGTAAGCTTACGTGCAGGAAGTGGCTTACCTTCAGCAATATAGAATGGCCCTGTTTTTTTACGAATACTTTTAGTATCGATACATTCCACTTCATCTATATTCTGCCACGGCTGCTTATGAAGTTCTTCGAGCGCTTGCTTGACATTATCGTAACCTGTACCGCCTACAGGCTCCTCTTTCTCCGCAAGTATCTGGGTTGCTGCGATAGAGATTATTTCTTCATTTAACTCAATCGCTAAACTCGAAAGCCTATTTGATAGCTTAATCGCAGCATCAGTATAGAGTTCAATATCTATAGCAACGATACCACCGTAATATGTTTTACCAGTGAGCGAATAATCTAAATGAGAAAATAGATGATGCTCATAGAGAAAAGTATCGATATGCGCACAAAAAATATGCTCGTAGAGATGACCGAGCTGAATCGCGGATGACTGCTTGATGAGGATAAGTCGTTTCATAATACAGTCTTAGTATAATTGATTTAACCTAAAAAGTAGAGCAGCCCCACCCGAGGAGCGGAATGCTCACTCGGATGAGGCCTTAGCGCTGATGTCAGCCCAGAGGGGCAATCATTACCACTTCGTGCGGCCGTGGTTGTTCTTGCCCTTGGCGTCGTGGACCTTCCGCGAGTCCTGACCCTTCGACTTGCGCTTGGGTTTCGGAGCACCGAGATTCTCGACGCGACTGACGAAGGAGCTGCGCTTCTGGCCGCTCCCCTGGATCTTCGCCTTCTTACCAGAGCCCTTGTAGGCCATGGGTAGCACCTCTTTCGAGGGTAATGTGACGATTGAGCCGCCACAACCATTGTCGCGCATTTTGCTCGACTTTTTAATTATCACACTTACTTTAAGTAGCGTCAATAAAAGTTATACTGATACATCTATTTTAGAGTGATGATATAAACTATAGAAATCACGCTCTGATTTATCGAAGAGCTATTTGAAGCTGCTAGGTATAATTGTTATCATTATTTTATGATTACAAAAGCAGCCCTCCTTCTTTTTCGTGAATTCAATGGAAAAAAACAACTCCTTTTTGTTAAAACCCATAACAGAGATTTTTATATTTTTCCAGGTGGCGTTCAGGAATTGAATGAAAACCTTGAGTCTATCCTGCATCGCGAGGCAAAAGATAATCTCGATATCGAAATTGAAAATATTCAGAAAATAGGCGTGAGTACAGGTGCTACTCCAAGTGGTGTGCCTTTAGAAATGCATTTATTCGCCGCTACGCAATCTCAAGAACCGACTGCAAAAAATGAAATAGAAAAATTATGGTGGATGAGTCGAGATGAAGCCTTGCAAAACAAAGAACTGCTAACCCCTATCGCACTCGATGAGGTATTTCCTCTACTCGAAGACAAGAAGGTTTGGTAAGTAAAGTATGGGAGTGAATCTCAACAAAACAAGTCATATACTCTTTTTTATTGTTGCATTACCGGCAATAAGTTTTGGCGCAGGATATGGTTTTTCGCAACTATTCCCGAATGTTCCTTTTTGGGTAGAAACACTTTCTCCGCTAGGCGCATACGGCCTGCTATATAGCTTTATTTGAGAGAAAAATATGGCACTGGCCTATTTTCCGCCTCTTAGGAATTGTCTCAATACCAGATGTGCGAGGGCGGTGGCTGGGAGAACAAACTTCATCCTTTAAAGATGCGAATGGAAAGTTTCGCAAATCCAGAGTAATCATGGAAATAGAGCAAACTTTCTCAACAATAAGGGTAAATACCTACTACAAAAACTGGCATACCACACACTCACTGAGCTCCTTCATCTCTATTGAAGACGAATGCATCTTATTTATAATGTTTGAGACGGCACCTCGAATCGAATATGAAGGTGGGGCATCAGCGCATAAAGGCGTAATACGCCTTACGCAACTTCCAGATAAAAAGCTAACTGGTACTTACTTCAATGCCGAAGGCCGAAGTGGCGAGCTTAGCTTCAAACGGACCCGCTATACTCTCTATCAAACATTCGAGAGCGTTGGAAGCTTAAAATAGCTAATTAATCTGTTGCTGGCACTCTTGACTTATGAGTGCCAATTTTTTTAAAATTAATAGAGAAAAGGTAATCCTTTTCGCGAATTAATCAAATAAAGGAGGTTATTGTGAGTAACTTAGTTAGATTTGATCCGTTTGCGGAGATCCAGGCCTTACAAAAACAACTTTTCACGGACGACTGGTTTTCACCCATTAAATCCATGCAAATGCCCACAATGGACGTTTATACCTCAAAGGACGACAAGGAACTCCACATAGAAGCACACCTACCCAACTTCGACCAGAAAGACATCGATATTCATATCGATAAAGGCTCCTTGGTGATTCGAGCCGAACGTCACGAGCAAGAAAAAGATAAAGATAAAAAATACATTGTCCGTGAAAGCAGCACAAGTTTTTACCGCAATGTTCACTTACCCGAAGCCGCCGACGAAAACTCTATTAAGGCTACAATGAAGGATGGAGTTTTAAAGATTGCAATAAAGTTTAAGCAATTACCAAAACCAAAGCAAATAGCAATCGAGGCTTAATCTAAAAAGCGCCGTTCGAAGGCGCTTTTTAGATTAAGCTCACTAGTTTCTACTAACCGTATAATGAATCGACTGGAAAACGATCTTTCCTCCTTTTATTACAAAGCTATCAGCCCCGTCGCAAACCTCGCCCTTGCTTAGGTTTGCCGTCCATTCCAAAAAAGCATAATCTTCTTCTATAAGGGTATGTCTATATTCAAACACAGCATCAGGCCCGACAAACTTTTCCAACTCTGAGGCAGAAGCCTTCACATCCTCCCAACCCTTGAAACCGCCGGTTCCCGTAAGGAAGATAACGTCTTTGGCGTAATTTGCTTCCAAGTCACCTTGCAAATCACCCTCTAAACGCTTTGTAAGATGATCCTAGAATACTTCGGTTGTGCTTCGTGCTTTTTGAGCCATGCTACTTTAAGGCAGGTTCAGTTGAATCAACCGCAGGATTTGTAACCAAGGCATATCCTACTACCAAAATACCTACAATAACATGAGGCACCCAAGCATTCGCAGGCGCACTGGCAAAGCCAAACAACCATGGCGACAAAGCAAGGAAAATACCTGTCAGGTAATCGAGCACCAGATGAATCCGCATAGGAATAAGTTTTAAGGGGCTTGCGCTACTGGTAGTTACCAGTTCACTTAAAATAATGAAAATACCTACATACAGGGGCACAGCCGATGCCGCCGGATTATCGCTAAATCCAAAAATATATGGAGCTAGCAATAGCACTACTCCAACCAGTAAACCAATAATTGTGTGAGCCTTTGATGAAAGAAATCGCATAGAATTCTCCTCATTTAAATTTGCTACTCTTCTATTGTATACCTATGCATAAGAAGAATAAACTAAATTTTGCTTTTACTTAACTCTTTAAGCCCATCGAGTATTGCTTTATGAACTCTTTTGTCATTGATAGTTCTAAAGTGACCATAGGTGTGAAGACGAACGTTGGTAGCCCCTTTTAAAAAGCTTCCTTTTGGAATATGCGGATCAAACAGCCCAAAAATAGACACGATTCTATTATTTATCACTTCGTTTACTGCCAGCTGTTGAAGCAAGGAAGAATTTGGCGTAAAAATACGAAGCGATGGCAGAGGCAACAAGTAGGCGTATTTAGAGCCGGAAAACGGAGTGTTAATGGCCACCATACCGTTAAAAACATTTCTTTTGTTATGATGGAGCAGCAAATATTTCCCTATTAGTCCCCCTTTGCTATGAGCCACGATTATACAATTAGTCAGGTGATTTTCTGCAATATAATGACGTACCTTTTGCGCCGCCTCCTCCACTGTTCCGCGATTATATCCTATGCCTTCAACGACGTGAACAACATATCCCGCGTTAAAAAGTATGTTGGCAATAGGTTTCATAAACTCCCACCGCTCGTATATACCAGGTATAAGAATAACCGGCGTTTTGTGTAGAACTTTCGCAGGCTTTAAATATATCTTTGCATCACCATGCCGTATAAACCCCAATGCTTGCCAAAAACCCACGTAAATATAATCGAGTATCCAATAATACCACCGGATTAAAAAACGTTTTATTCGGCTAGAAAATCTTTGCATACGGCAAAGAGCTCCCGAGGATTAGTAAACTGTACAACATGTGGTGCATTGGCCACTTCTGCAACTTTCGCACTTTTCATGCTATTCTTAACGTGCATAACCCAACCATGCGGAGCGATTTTTATCTTTAGATCCACGAACAATAAGGGTTGGTGTTGCAATATGCCGCACACGCTCATCTAAACGGTCTTCTATCATATATTTCGCAGTTTTAAGGTATCTAGAAAGGCCCATGAGTAAATAATCACTGAAGATAATAAAATTTGCTTTTGCGGGCTCACGAAAGGTGTCTTGTAAAAGACGCAACCCTTGCATCCACAAATTTCGCTCCCATTTATTTACCGTCGGGCCTATTAGTACAAGCCTTTTACAAAGCAAGGGGTGTCGCACGACGAGCTGAGCTGCTACTTGACATCCCATAGATTGACCTACAATCACTGCCTGTGGTACATGGGTTTCAGCAAAATATTCTGCCACTACATCTGCCAATTCGGCGGGCGAAAGTGCATGATCGGGTCGAGGAGTTCTTCCATAACCGGGCATATCCAAAACCCGAACATCGAAATGTCGGGCCAGTACTTCGGCAAAAGGCAGAAAATAAGTGCCCTATACACCAATTCCATGCAGCAAAACTATGACCAGGCGACCTTCTCCTGGCGAAGAACGTCGTACATCTATAAAATAACTGCCTACTTTCACCCGTGCTTTTGAAGATAATAAACTCATATAAGCCATTCCTATCATTATCCCATAATTATTCCTTATACTTAAGGTATGAGACTTTATCATGAGATAAGCAGCGATTCCCTTAAGGGTACTCTACGCAAGGGTCTAAAACGCACTAGTCGAGGTGAGAAGGGTGATGATGAATCTATTATTAAGACAGACAGATACTTGGACAGCGTTAGACCCACTGCCCTTAAGAAACTCGACCTTTCCAGGAGTAATAATATATATATACGCTTTCATCGGAAGCAAGGACACGATAATCGATATTACGGATGGAGCCACTATGGCACTACGGGAATATATGACAGATCGTGACTCTGTACTTTTGGAACTTACTATCGATAGCAAATACTGCTATGTTTCAGACTTGGATAAATATGATGCTGTGAAATCGAGTCTTCTAAATAACAATAAGGAACGTGCTTTTACCTATGCTCAGATATATTGGCGTTCAATTACAAATCTCGCTGTCTTTCAACCTGGCACTATTGCACGCCCTGAAGTAATGATCGTAAAAGATTTGCCGCCCGATGCAATATCTGTCCGTGCAACACCCTAGTTCTAGCTTTACACACCACACTAAGGTGTTGCACTTTCATTGTTTTCAAGAATGAGGTTTAATATATCTCAACATGTCGAGATATATTGAGTTTACAAGCTCTCCTGAAAATCGGCACTTTTCTTTTTCTCAAGGAATACCTGTTCATGATGAAGAACTGCCAACACGCTTTTTAAACGTAAGGGGTCTACGTATTGATAAAGGTGAACCTGTGCTTTTTGGGGATACCGAACTTATAGATAGGCTTCATCGAGCGTTAGTCGAGACAAAAAGACTGGAAAGCAATGGCGCTGTAATAGATTGTTTGGCGTTTGTCGCACTTATGTGTAGCATGGAACTACCAAAGCCCGGTCTACACGGAAAGTTCCATTTTGAAGACACAACATTAACAAATGAGATACAAGATGACGATATGCCTAATCTTATGCCCCTTAACCTCACCCGAGGAAATGGTTACGAGCATTCAGCATATCCCGCGCACACTCGAAATAAGGCAATGTATTTACATAAGCTAGGCGACATCGGGCCAGTCGCTTTCAGCTCGCTAGGAGAGGCGAAGAAATTATATGATCTCAATTCCGCCCATCCAATGACCGATCTGAAGGTAAGATAGTAGCATAAACACTACTTGTTCAAAACAATTTCTCTGTTGATACTAAGTTGATCAATAAAATATTCATCGTGTGACGCAATTATTAAGGCGCCGTTATAATCGCTGAGAGCTTGTTCGATGGACTCTTTTGTTGCGATATCCAGGTGATTTGTTGGCTCATCCAAAATCAATAAGTCGTACTCCGCAAGAAGAAGTTTCAGAAAGCCAATTTTTGCCTGTTGTCCCCGTGATAAATTACTAATCTTTTGATGAAGTAAGTCAGGTAATAATCCTATATTTTTCGCGGCTTTATAAATCTTTTCATCTTCCGCATAAAGGCGGGAAAGCGCCTCATAACCGGATTTAAATATGTCTAAATCATATACATCCTGAGAAAAATAGCCAGCACGCACCCCATCCCCATATTTTATTATGCCGCTCTCCGGCTTTATTTTTTTTGCACAAATTTTTAGTAATGTTGATTTCCCGCTCCCATTTCGGCCCTTCACCCATATACGATCCGAGCCAAAAATAGTCATATTCAGGTCTTCAAGCACGGCAAAACCATGATATCTCTTTGTAACATGATCGAGCTTAAGAAGTATCTTTGTTGCGTTTGCTTCTCCCGACAATGCAACTTTATATTTCTTTTCTCTATCCGGAATTTCGACTGGATCTAATCTTTCCAGACGGGCACGTAACGCCTTCGTTCTCCTTCCGAGAGAGTTCTGGACATACTCGTTTTTAAAGTGCTTTACAAATTTATCGTTGTCTCGAGCTTTTCGGTCGCGTGAACCGCCTTTGGAGCGATCAGCGGCATCGCGAATAAGCTTTTTAACCTTCTGCTGTTCTTGCTGATGATTTTCGTATTCTCTAGTCGCCCGCTTCCGCTCCTCTTCTTGAAATAAGCTATAGTCGTCATAGTTACCTTTGAATTCTTGGAGCTTGCCGTCGTCGAGTATCCATAGCTTCTCGGCAATAGCATTAATAAATGCTCGATCATGAGTGACAACCACAATCTTCCCTTGAAAAGAACGTATGAAGGACTTAAGCCAATCGACACCTTCTTTATCAAGATTATTCGTTGGCTCATCAAGCAACAGTACGGTGGGCTGGGGGTTTTGTGCCAGGACATAGGCAATTGCTAAGCGTGTACGCTGACCACCACTGAGATCTCGAAGTGGTTTGGTTAGTATATCATGCTCGAGATTTACTCGCTCCATAGCGTAGAATAGTCGCCATTCATCGAACAGATCTAAGCTAGGTCTATTATGTTCGTCAATATCTTGCAAAACATATCCGATAACCTCACTATCTCGACGAATAAGACCGTTATCGGGTTTAATGCTGCCCTGGAGCAGCTTAAGAAGTGTAGTTTTGCCACTACCATTCTTGCCCATAAGGACAACTTTATCGTTATCCGCAAGCGTAAAAGATACGTCCTCCAGTAACACCCGGGAACCAAAAGACTTTGAAATAGAATTGCCTGTAACCATGTATATTCACCTCTATACTGAACTCCATTCGCAGTTCAACTTACTAATAAAATGCCTTTATGCTTAGCAAAATATAGAAGTAAATTTCATGAGAGATCGCTTTCCTTTCTATTATCTACATTAGATGATAACAAGATTATTTATAATTTTACAGTCAGGCCTTTATCATTTCTATGACTTTTATGCCACGATGTCATTCGCGCTAATCTAATGTAGAATCTACATTATTTGGTATGATGTAATCATGGAAGCCGGACTTATAGACTACAGACAAATTATTTTGCCTCGGAATAAACGAGACCAAGGCCTTAAGAAACTTCTTGAACTCACAATAGAAGAAATTAAGGCACTTGGGCCTATTACAATCTTTGATTTTACGATTCAGGGTCTGTTTACATGGACTGGCAATTTGCACTTACAGGAAAGTGTCTTTTTTACGTTTAGACACGATGATCTTGTTGATAAGAAGATTGAAAAGGCAACCATAAAAAAGGCTGTTGTTCAAGGTGATAGGCTACAGTTAGTCCACATACAACTATCGAATGACGGAGGAGCATACGACTACGCCTCTTTACTACAAGGAGTGTTGGATACATGCGAAGAAAATAAGTCCTATAAGCTTGGAAGTATCTATTTTGACCATAAGATGGAAGATAATGCTATTCAACTGCCATTTTTTGCGTTAACTTTTATAAAATAAGCAAGTGATTGTATGATATCAATAATTTGAAATACTTCTGCTCCCGATGGTTCGAAAGAGGCGCTCAATGTGATGAGGGCGATAGTCAGGAGAGAGCAAATAGTGATGTTCTTGGGATTCATATTTTTATGTAAGCTTTTTCTAGGTATACTAGATATATGCTTAAAAAGGTTACGGTATTTATCCTATCTATTGGCCTGTCCTTTGCGGCTGGTGCCATCGGCTCACTTGCCACCATTCCGAATATTCCTTCGTGGTATGCCAACCTCGAAAAGCCCGCGTTTAATCCTCCAAATTGGATCTTTGGACCTGTTTGGTCGGTATTGTACGTGCTAATGGGAATTGCACTAGCATTGATAATTCTCCAAGCAGTCAAGCGACCAAAGCAAACAGCTTATTTTTGGTTTGGGCTTCAGCTTGTACTTAACACCGTATGGTCGCTGGTATTTTTTGGTCTTCACTCGCCTTGGCTGGGTATAGCGGTAATTATCGCGCTTATTATTAGCATAGTAATGACAATCCTTGAGTTTAACAAGATTAAAAAAGCCGCGGCATGGCTCCTATCACCTTACCTCGCCTGGGTTTGTTTTGCGACCTACTTAACAACAGCGATTGCTTTGTTAAATTAGCTTATCTATCGCCTAGGCTTGCGTCTTACATTTGCGACAGAGTCCATTTATTTCAAAGGTGTGTCCTGTTACTTCAAACCCTTGCCCATGCGCAATGATGTCGATCATTTTTTCTAGATTATCAGACTGGATTTCTTCAATAGCGCCACAGTTATTGCATAAAAGGTGGTGGTGATGCGGACGAAAAGGAGAGGCAAGTTCGTAGCGCTCTTTCCAGCCATGAGCCACTCTTGTCGTAAGGCCAATTTTTGTAAATACTTCAATTGTCCTATACACACTCACTTTATCAATAGCGGGATTTATCTTGGTAATTTCAACTGGAGAAAGTGGTGCTTTTGCTTCTTTAAATATTTGCAAGATGGCCATGCGCGATGTCGTTGTGCGTAGGTGATTGCGTGCAAATAATGCTTTTATATCGGTGTCCATAGTTTCAGTATATCATGTTATTGAAACTTATTTGCAATAACTATCATGCAAGCGTTATAGTGACAAATATGAAAATTGCATTCGTAGGAAAAGGTGGTAGTGGCAAAACAACTGTATCATCTCTATTTGCCCAATATCAGTCTGAGAAAGAATCAACGCTCGCCATAGACGCAGACATAAATATGCATATGGCCGAGCTACTCACAAATGAATCACCAACAAAGGATCATCTTATATCCGAGAAAGAACCAAGTAATAAAATTCGCGACTACCTGCGTGGTAGTAATAATCGCATCGAAACAAATGCTCATTTCAAAAAGTCTACCCCTCCAGGGTCTGGATCAAACCTTGTTGATATTACCAATAAAGACGACTGGCTTATGAAAACGTATAGTCACCAAATAACAACGAATCTTGGGCTTATAACCGTAGGATCATACTCGGAAGAAGGTATTGCTTCAAGTTGTTACCATAATAACTTGTCGGTTCTCGAAAATATTTTATCTCATACGACAGATCGCGGTATTGTCGTCGCGGATATGGTCGCTGGCACCGATGCATTTGCCAGCACTCTATTTTCACAATTCGATATGCTTGTCTTTGTCGTTGAGCCAACTGCGCGTAGTGTGGCGGTGTTAGAGCAATACCAACGCTTGGCAAAGCATAGTGGAGTCGATGATAAACTTTTTATTGTTGCGAACAAAGTTGAAAATAAAGAGGATTATGATTTTCTTGAATCTAAATTAGACAGAAAGAATCTCATTGGCCATATTGCGCGCTCATCCCATTTGCTTCGTGTCGACAAGGGGCAAGAAACGTTAAATGTTCGTGCCCTGGATAAAAAAGACCAGGAGATATTTGCCACGCTGCAAACACTACTCAAAAAGAAGGCCACTCCCATGCAACAGCGTCTGCCAAAGCTCTGGGAGCTTCATAAAATGTATGTAAGCCAAGCCTTCGTAAAAGACCGTTTCGGCGATCTCACCCTGCAAATCGATTCCGACTTTAAATACCCGAAAGAATAGAATATGAACAACGAATACTATAGTGGCCCTGAGGCGGTCACCCATTATTTGCGCCCTGATCCAGATAAATATATACCGCTTGTCGAGCTACCCGAATCACTAAATCCATATCTTAAAAAGTACAATATCCACATCGATGCTAAGCTCATGAATACCCTTCCCCTAGGCAACGTCAAGTCACTTCCTGCGTGGCAAATGCTCCAAGATGGAGGTGAGCTATCTGGGCTTTCTTTGGTCGAAGCATCGTCGGGAAATACTGTATTCAGCCTAGGTTTACTCGCGCAATATTTTGGAGTCAAATCAGTGCGAGCCATTGCTTCACCGGAAGTAAGTGACGGAAAACTAGATTTGCTCCAACTCGCAGGTGTAAATGTAAAACTTGTTGAAGGCCCCATTTGCCCCAATCCGGATGATCCAGAAGGCGCGATCGCAACCGCATATCAAGAAGGGTCAAAACCAGGGTTTGTTAATCTTGGCCAGTACGACAATGATTCAAACCCGGCTGCACACGAAAAGATTACTGGCCCACAGCTATTTAGCCAATTAGGTAAAGATATTGGCATGTTTTGCGCGGGTCTAGGAACGACAGGCACCCTCCTGGGCACCTCGCGTTATCTTCACAAAAAAATCCCAAACTTAAAAGTAGCGGGCGTCGTCCGCATGCCGAACAATCCTGTGCCGGGTGTGCGGACAACACGCGGCTTGAATGAGGTGGCATTCCCATGGAGTAAAGTTCTCACCGAACCTCTCATGGAAATTGATGAAAAGGAAGCCTATAAAACCAGCTTATCTCTCATCCGTACGGGCCTGCTTGTTGGCCCAAGTTCGGGCTTTGTTTTTGCTGGGGTTATGCGCCACTTAAAACGCTTAGAAAAAAACAATGAGATTGAATCCTTAAGAGGTAAGCACGTTGTTTTTGTCTGTCCTGACACGCCTTTTCCCTACGTGGCCGAATATAAGAAGGTTCTAGGATCAGCGCATTTTCCCGTCATCGAAAATAGTCAGCTCCGGGATAAAGCCGCCATAAGCGAACAAACTTCTATCACTCTTGTGCCCGAACTTGACGTGAAGGCTGTGCGAGGATTATACGATTCTGATACATCAACCGCTAAGGATACTGTCTTGATTGATGTACGAGAGCCGAACGAATTTGCCGACCACCATCTTCCCGGTTCAATAAACATTCCTCTTTCGGAACTCCCAAGCTGGATTAAAACAAGAAACGACCACGACCCTAGCCGAGTAATCTTCATTTGTCGAAGTGGAAATCGAAGCGCCAAAGCAACATACCTTGCAAAACAAATGGATATCAATGCCTACAACATGAAGGGTGGCACTGTCGAGTGGTCGGCGCAGAATTATCCGCGAATAAAGGATCCTTACTGTGTTACTGAGATAATCCCATCGCAGTAACATTAATGCCCGCAGTATGTATAATCTTTGACATAAGGCATGCTTAGAACTTTAGGTATCCGTTTCGAACGGTATCCAGCCGCCGCGACCATCAGAAAGTGCTTCTGTCGTAATAGTATGGTCGAAACAGGAGAGTATGGCTTTCATAATTGCCGCTCTTGCTAACTCGGCGCGCAGTACCTCTTCTCTCTTACCCGGTCTAGTCGCATATTCACTATCCAGTACGTTTCGCCTGTCCGAATAGACCGCGATTCGGGGTTCTCCCGGCCACTCTTCGAACTTTAATAAGCCCTGCCATAGGAACCTACCGAAACTTACGGCATCGAACTCTCTTCCTTCCGACTCGAATTCGCCTAATCTCAAGAATTCTACATCCGCCATTTGTCTTACTATACAGATTTCCGAGCATTTAAAATATCTAATAGCTTGGTCGTCGTGCTCCAACTACGAATTGTCATCGAAGCGTACAGTGGCGTACCTACGATTCTGTTTAGCCGACTTTTTGTGCGCTCGACACCAAGGCGCTGTGAATATATTACGCCTTCTCCTGGCCAAATCTTATCGACACCTTCGCGCGGATCAAAGATAGCCATCGCTTGGACGGCATTGATATCTATCAAAAAGATCACATCACTATAGTATTTATGTGGATATTCACCAAAACTTTCAGGTTTTGCATTAATTATAGTGCGCAATTGACCGTGAGTAAGTACGAGAGCTTTTACTAATTTATTATCAAGCTTAAAGCAGCGCGGCAGCAACTCCTCAATCTGTGTTTTTACTTCACCAGCAGGCTTATTGGAATCTACAATAACATTACCACTTGCAATATATGTAGATACATTCGAAAACCCCGCATCTTCCAGGCATGCTCGCAATTTCGCCATTGGCACTTTGTTTTTGCCACCGACATTGACACCACGGAGAAGTATTAAGAAGGTATTCATTGTTTTACTCTACTAGCCTTCTTGAGTGAGCTCATTTATGAGTTGCTTCATCTCTTCGGGGTGATCGCTCAACCAAACGGCAAGGCCATGATCAACCCCAGCATACTCATGATAGCTCACATGGCGTGCACTTTCTTTAAGTTTGGCTATCACACCGGCGAGAATTACAGTATCTTCGCTCCCTATTGCCAATAATGTCTTTCCTTCAAAGTTTCGTAACTTTACAAATGCGTCACTTTGGCGCCAACTTTCAAACTGACGAATGGATTCGGTAAAAGCTTCCGTTCCAAATGGCAAATCATATACATTTGTCGTGTAAACCCCAGGACAGCCCAGCAGAATTGCTTTGATACGATCTCTATATACGGGCAAAAGATCACACACTGTCTGACCACTCATACTAAAGCCTGCTAAGTAGAGCTCACTCTTCTTTGGAAGAATTTGATCAATAGCGGCGCTTGCTTGAATTTGTCGACGTTTGAGTGAGAGTTCTTTTATATTTCCGGTGCTATCACCATGACCTGAAAAGTCCAGTAAGACGACTCCTATTCCTTTGTTCAACAATTGCTTGGCCATTGCGTAGTAGCGTACACGGCTAGCCATGCCCGCACCATGCAAAATGACGACATTCTTTGTCTTAAGTTCATACTCACACGCAATAGTTTCATTATCGATAGAAAGATTCTTTTTAGTAAGTGGCATATTCGCATTATAGCCTACATGGCATTGCCACTAACAAAGGACCAGTGGTATTGTAAAGATATGGCATCCTTCAACCCCAAACTCATTCACCTCAATGGACCGGCAGGTATCGGCAAAGATACGATCGCTAAGAGGTATACCGATACCCATCCCCTTGCGTTATGTATCCGAACAGACGAAATTATTACGACCATAGGAGATTGGTCCTCTACTAAAAATTACGATCCTGCCCGTCACCTTGCATTTGATATAGCCTTAAGTATGATTGCCACACATCTCAAAAATGGCCACGATGTCATCGTACCCCATCTTCTCACCGACCTTGATGAGGCTGAAGCGCTAGAAAAAGTTGCCCAGGATATGAATGCACCATTTATAGAGATCCTTCTTTCTACAGACAAAAATGATGCGCTTGATCGTGTATTTGAACGAGGTACCCGAGGTGAACCTGGAGCACCGCCATTAACACCTGATGATCGAGACGAGTTTGAAGAGCTATATGATAACGTTTACTTAGCCGCAGATACACGTGTTAATCTTTTTCGAATTACTTCCGCGAAAGGAGATATCGACGGAACTTATCAAAAAGTCGTGGACGCAATCAATAGCGTAAGCAAGACTGATGTTTAGTCAAAAGTACGCCATCATCGCCCCCTTAGAAGCTCTTGAAGTAGGGACCGAGTTTCCATCGTCCGGCTGGCCGCTTCATATTACGCTTGCTGACACGTTCGCGATCAAGCGGCAAGAAACTGATTTTGATAGTAAGCTTCAAACACTGCTTGCTAATCAGAAAGTAGTCACCGTCACCGTAGGAGATGACGAATTCTTTGGGCCGGAAAAACAAACACGCGTCGCATTGCTTATTCCCAATGAAGAGTTGAGAGCACTTCATTATACTATAGTCCATTTGTTAAAGCAGGAGGGCGCGACATTTAACAACCCTGAATATAACGAAGGTGGCTTCCGCCCTCATTCAACCGTCCAGGCTCATGCTCGGCTGAATAAGGATGAGCGAGTAACAATCAGCTCACTCTGCCTCATCGATATGTTTCCGAACGATGATCCGTATCAGCGTAGAGTGCTTACAAAAGTGAACCTCCACCAATAAGCATTACGGGCATTTTTACCAGAAGCCACGGAGCGTGCATACGCGATTTCAAGCAACGCATAAGATGATAAACCACGCCAAAGTCCTTATGCTATACTGGACCCATGGTTATTAGCGAGAAGTCTCACTCCAAACGAACATTTTTTATCACGTTACTTATTATCGTCATTGTTCTTGCCCTGGGCGCCGGTGGATACTACTGGTACACCCAGCGAAACAAGTCCGTGAGCAGCTACGCCGAATGCGTCGCAATGGGCAACCAGATCATGACGACGTCGCCTGAACAATGTACAACGCCTGAAGGCAAGCGTTTTACAAATCCTGACTCCATTGCCACATTTGAAGGAACTGCTGTGTGTTTGCCACATAAAGATTCGAATGGCCCTCAAACAATGGAGTGCGCAGTAGGTATTAAAACAACCGACGGTATCTTTTATGGTATCTCGGGCGACACGGAGAGTAAGCTTTCCGGTATGACAGGTACCGACAAAAAAGTACGTGTCACAGGAAAAGTCGAGAAGTCGACTGATACTATTTACGATATCGATGAGCTGATCAATGTCAGCAAGATCGAACTTCTCTAATAGCCTGTAAATGAATCCTTTGTCACGCTCGCGGCACCGAGTGCCGTCACCTCTGAAGCGACTGCCGCAACCATTGGTGGCGGTCCTGAAATATATACATGGCGTGAATCTATGTCTGTCACGGCGTCCTTCAATAGCTCTTTGGTAATGCCTGTGGCCCGGATATGATTTTGACCGGCATCCGGCGCCACGACGATCTGTTTTACGCCTGACTTCACATTGAAAATATCCTTAAATAGCACTTCCTTTTCTGCACGCACTGCATATATCAACACGATATCACGCGATTGCTCCCTTAATCGCAGTGATTCAACGAATGCACGAAAAGGTGTAATACCTATACCTCCCGCAACAAAAAGTAGTTTCTTATTTGAATCTTTGGGAAGCAAGAAATCTCCCTTTACTCCAGCAGCTGTTATCGTTTGCCCGATCTTCAAAGTTTTCAGATGTGCTTTAAACGTACTTGTTTTTTGAGCGTAGCGAGTGGTGAGTTTAATTGTTTTCGACTCCGGCGCCGAAGCGATTGTAAATTGACGACGCTCACCACGCAAATCCGCCTTAGCATGAGGGAGGCTAAGTTCCAGATGCTGACCAGCTTTAAATACGAACTTTCTCATCGGCTCAAATTCAAATAACTCTTGGCCGCCCGCAAAGCGCTCTCTGCGAACAAGCTTTAGCTTCACGCCAACCCGTCGTGTCATACCAAAGCTCACTATATTCCCCACTATGAGTGCGATTTCGGGCGTCACATATATAGGGCCGAATGATGGATGTAAGCCAGCTAAAACAGCTACGACTATCGCAACTATGGCTACCTGATAGCGACGTGACGGTAATGTCAGCGGTTCACTTACCATGAACCCAACAAAGAAGAGCGGCCACCATACGGCAAGCGATACCACCAGAAGATCCCCCACCGACTGATGATGGAAGATGGCGGCAATACTTAGCGTCACTATGTAAGAGGCGAAAAAAATGCCACCCATTTCCAATCTTTCGGTTTTGTATAAGATAATGAGCGCCAGGATAGTCACCGGAACTGCAAATGATGCATCTGCCATCCACCAGCTCGCTCCTTGCAATCCAGTTAGTGAAATAATAACTGCCGCAACCGCTGCCGGGTTAAAAATATGCCTGCTCCGCCATACAAGCAGATACTTTGAAGCGACCGCAAACACGGCGACCAGCGCATATATCAATAGATTAGATACAGATAAAGTAGGGGAGAAGATACAAAATAAAATACCCCCGGTGATGAGAGCTGATTTATGGTGTGCCGAGACACTGAACAAATAGGCAAACACATAGCTTGCCCCAAAACTTATTCCCATGAAAAGAGTCAGGCTAGGGATGATATCAATGGGATGGAATGTGGTAACACCTAGAAAGGAATACGTGAGCGCAACGCCAAAAAGCAAAAACAGCGCCAAGGTAACCAAAAGATACATTGAAAGACCTGCAAGAAATGTATCAAATTTTTGTTTTATGGCGAGCATTACGCCATTCCTTGACCAGATGGCGGCACACCCCTCGCAATCTGGTTTGCTTCTTGCTCGGTCATGAGGATCTGCTGAACTTGCGCCAAAGTGATCTCTATTGTACTACCTGGTGCAACGGTACCGGCAAGCATTTGCTTTGCCACGGTATTTTCAACAGCGCGCTGGACCACGCGTCGCATCGGACGCGCGCCTAAACGAGGGTCATACCCTTTATCGACAAGAAAGAGCTTCGCATCATCAGCTACATGAACGCTTATCTTTTGAAGCGCCAAGGTTTTGTTGATTCCCGCCAGGATGAGATCAACAACCTGTACTAGCTCTTGTTTATTGAGTGGCCGGAAAACGACGATTTCATCAAAGCGGTTAAGAAACTCTGGCCTGAATTGATTGGTGTTTATGAGCTCATCAATGAATCGTTGCTCAAATTGCTCGAGCTGATAGCCACGCTCAATGTACTCGCGGATCCTATCTGCTCCAGCATTGCTCGTGGCAATAACAATAGTGTCACGAAAACTTACTTCGCGGTTTTTAATATCGCGCAGAATACCCTCATCAAGCAATTGAAGCAATGTCGTGAGGACATTCGGATGTGCTTTTTCAATCTCATCAAGCAGCACGACGCTAAAAGGCTGCTTCATAGCCTGGGCTGTCAGGCTAGCAGGATCATCCGCACCGTCTGCAATAAGGCGAGAGACGTCCTCGCTTCGAACATATTCGTTGAGATCGAGGCGAATCATGCGTCCTTCACCACCAAAATATACGTCGGCCAGCGCCTTAGCAAGTTCAGTTTTACCAACACCGGTAGGGCCTAGAAATAAGAACGTTCCGATCGGTCTGTTTTGATTACGCACACCTGCTCGAGCGCGCCGCAAGGCATCACTTACCACATTGACCGCACGCACTTGATTGATCATCCGCTCATGGATATGTTGCTCGAGGTTGAGCAATTTTTCGCGTTCATCTTCACCGCTCGCCACACCCACCTTTATGTCCAGTGTTTTCTCAATTGCTTGCTGAACGGAATTCATTGTCACGAGACCATCTTCAGAATAATTAGCTGCTGTTTCCATGAGCTTGATGGCTCTTCCGGGCATTGCTAAATCGTGCACATACCGTTCACTCAAACGATACGATTCTTCAAGAGCTTGATACATGTAAGTCACTTTACGCTGAAACTCGGTGGTTATAAGCTGGTCTTGCATTGCGGCAATCGTTTCATCCTTTGTGGCAGGTCCAATCGTGATACGATTCAGTGCGTTAATAAGTGCTGCATTACGCTGGCCGATTTGTAAAAAGCGCTGCTCGTCCATCGTGAGAATCATACGCAAATTACCCGCTTCAAGAATTGGTAAAAGCACGTTCGTCAGATCAACCGAACCGACACCTTCTTCAAAGAAAAGTTGAGCGTTATCAAGACATATGATGATATTTTTAGCATTATACGCTTCGCCTAGAACCTTCATAATGAGATTTTCAACCTCACCGCGACCAGGAGCAGCGGCAATTAGCGCGGCCGAATCAAGGATAAATACTTGACGAAATTTCAGACTGGCCGGCAACTTCGACGATGCATCAAGCAGCTTTTCCGCAAATGCATATACAATGGTCGTCTTTCCTACACCTTGACCTCCCACTAATACAGCGTTTTGTCGACCAGCTGCGGAAAAAGTAGTGATAAGTTGATCGAGCGCCTGAGAGTGCGCTTCAAGTTTAGTGGAAAGCAACCCGCTGCGCGAAATCTGCTCACTTATATTAATACCAAAACGCATTAGTAGCGGAATATATCCAAACGACCAGTCCCTTGCAATACCCCCTGTTCTTTTAGGCTTGCTATGCTCCGAGATTAAGGTATATATATGCTCCTGCCAACGGACACCATTCAAAAGGTCATCGTAATCTATTTTAAGGTGTGCAAGTATACCTTCGTGTTGAGGAAACGCCTTAACGACTGCAAGGAGCAACATGCTCGCAGTCACTTCGCCTGAGTTCGTCATCTCCTTCACGCGCAGGGCTTCTTCCCATATGGAAGATGTAAGCGAAGGATCATCGCTCGCCAATTCTTGTAGCAATCGTGAAGTTACTCCAAATCGTGCACCAAAAAACTGACCCCCCGTCACACTGCCAACGGCAGTCGCGATATCTCGGGGTGTGGGATTTTTTGGCAAAAGACCAAGCACATCCGACGATAATTGATCGTCAATCGTCTTAGGAGATGATGCTACGGGTATTTTTTTCAGGTAGTGCGCATACCATTCATATGTCATATACGGAAGGGCTGCGACACCTATGATCAGCCACCCTATTGGCATGTCAATAGAAAGAAGCGCACCGCCACCAAGCAAAAACAATACGGCAAAGAGAATAAGCAGCACCTGCCATGGCCCACCGAGCGTTTTTGCCAGCCGCGCATACTTTGCACGCTGGCTATCGTACCGAAAAACTACACTTTCCACGGCATCCACCCCATGATAAACAACACGATTCCTAGTATGGGTATTAGTGGCACGATTCCCCAAAGGACAACCAAAAACAAACCAACCATGCTATAAAAAAGTATCCCCACAATCCCAATAATAATCATCATGGTTCGTACGATCGCACCGATAATTCGTGAGAGAAGCTGATCAAAAAAGGCGCGCATCTGCACATTGATCGACCCTTGCACTTTGCCCGCAGAGATCTGCCTATAAGGAGAGAAAAGCGTCTTAAGCAAAAGATCGATCGAGAAATAGTCGGCCGTACTAGAGATTCGTTCGCTTAGCACCGTGAAGCGCTGTTTCCAGCCGGCTCCATACCACCAGCTCAAGATACCCACGATAAACATATCCTTATTGTAACGTACGCCGCCTGCTTACGCTATAATAAGATATATGTCAAAGCCATATGTTACGCTTTTAGGAAAAGCTGTCCGTTATGTTGCCCGCTTGCGAGGCGGTGGATCCGCTCTACCTGGTCTGTTTGTTGAAAAAATAGATCCCAATTTCATTAAGCGCACATTAAGTCAACTCCCTAGAGGTGTTGTCGTTATCAGTGGTACCAACGGCAAAACCACCACAACCAAGATCGTGGTTGAGCTGCTTGAAAGCCAGGGTCTGAAAGTTTTTACCAATCGAACGGGGAGTAACTTTACCAGAGGTGTCGCCGCAGCGTTATTGGGCGAAGTAGATAATTACGGCAGGCTCGATGCTGATATTGCCGTACTTGAGCTCGACGAGGCCCATGCTGTCCATTTTGTCAGCACGATTTCACCCAAATACAGTTTGCTCCTTAATGTTATGCGCGACCAACTCGACCGTTTCGGCGAAATTGACGCCACCGCCAAATTACTTGCGCAAATCGCCAAAAAAACAACCGGTACTGTCGTTCTAAACCGAGAAGATCCGCGAATAAGCAATATCGCAAAACTCCTCAACACACAAAATGTGCGCTACTTTGGCCTAGCTTCTTCACTTACTTCCCTTTTTCCTAGCGACGATGATATGCGTGCTCAAAAAAGCAACAAATTAAACGCTCTCCCAGAGGCAAGCGTCACACTAAAGACCATAGGCGATCATACAGCCACCTTTACTGTTGGCGAAAAAACGATTGAAGCGTCGCTTAAGCTTCATGGCATTTATAATATCTACAATGCCGCGGCTGCGCTTGCACTTGTTGGTGCAATCGTAGGCAAAGACCTTGATACGACAACAATTACTACGCGGCTCGAGACCATAGAACCCGCGTTCGGAAGAGGCGAAACACTCCATATCGGCGGCCAGCCTCTTGAGCTAGTCCTTGTAAAAAATCCGAGCGGCTTCCGGCTCAGTTTGCAATCTTTCAAACCGAATGGTTACAGCACGATGATCGCCGTAAACGACCGATACGCCGATGGCCGTGATATGTCGTGGCTTTGGGATGTCGACTTTGATTCCCTCCGCGAATCGGGCGTCGCCGTCGTTTCAGGAATCAGGGCATACGAGATGGCTCTTCGACTTCAATATGAAGAAGTTCCTATTACCAAGGTTGAACCGGACATCAATGAAGGCCTCCGCGAGTTTCTCACGAGCGACTCGCCTAAACGAATTTTCTGTACATATACTGCCATGCTCGCTTTGCGGCGCGAATTAAGCAAAATCACCGATGTGGAGCGCATTTCATGAGCGATAAAAAAATTACTATAGTTCAGATTTATCCCAAGGACATGAACATCTACGGAGACTGGGGCAATGTTCTCACCATTAAAAGGCGGCTTGAGTGGCATGGCTATGAGCCAGAACTTATTGAGTACAACCAGGGTGATACCTTTCCGAAAGAAGCCGACATTATCTTAGGCGGTGGTGGCCAAGATTCTGGGCAAGATATCGTACAGGATGATCTGCTCAAAATTGGCCCGGTAGTACGACAGCTCGCCGATAGAGGCGTTCCTATGCTTGTTATTTGTGGTCTTTATCAGCTTTTTGGAAAATTCTTTAAAACACAGGATGGCCACATTATTGAGGGAATCGGTTTATTTAACATTGAAACGCACGCAGGGAGCGAACGGCTCATCGGAAATACCATTGTAAAAAGCGGCGAATTTGGTGAGATTATCGGCTACGAAAATCACAGCGGACAAACATATCTCGCTAAGGACGTTGCTCCGCTTGGGCATATCATAAAAGGGGCAGGCAATAATGGCCAAGATGGAACGGAAGGCGCACGGTATAAAAATGTCATTGGAAGCTACCTTCATGGGTCACTTTTGCCAAAAAATCCTCGTATCGCAGATTTCCTGGTTGAAAAAGCAGTTGTTCGTAAATTTGGAGAATTCACACCCACCGTTATCGATGATCATTTTGCCGAGCAAGCTCGTATCGTCGCCCTCAAACGTCCAAGGTAATTTGTAAGGCGATGCTAACAAGGAGCGCAAGAAAAACGCGCCTCCTTGCTAGCATCGCCTTTGGTCACTTGCTCATCAGACGTCGCTTAGTCGGCGGGCTCGCATTCCACCACTTTTTCAACAGAATGCCATGGCCCCACCCTTTTGCGAGAAGAGCGACAGATTTATTCAGGAACTCCAGGGTATCCGCAGGATTCTTGTATCGGATGGCCCAGTACTGCAACGACTCACCGACCGTTTCGTCGGCCGCTCCCTCATGCGGAGACTTCCCGTTTACCTGCATGAGTAACGCCCAGGTCGTTGAGAAATCGACGATCCGTTTGTCAACTCCGGTCGTTGCGACAGACCATTCCGCATCAGACTTCACTTCCACCATCTTTCTGTGACAGATGGAAGCGATCTCCCCTGCTCGTTCCACACTGAGAAAATTCATAGTCCCTTCTTGTGGAGCTATCGAAAACACCAACTCACTCAGATTGAGTGACGAAATTCATTGTCTCACGATTGTAGACTTAAATGCAACAGCTACTTCGCCTGGAGCGACTTCAACTCGGCAGCTACTTGCTCACCATGACCTTGGGGAGTGACCCTTCCGTACACCTTCACAACGATTCCATCCGGATTAATAATGAAGGTCTTTCTTAAAACCCCTTCTTTGCCGAACATTTTTTTGCCCCAGGCTCCGTACGCATCCATCACCGTGTGGTCAGCGTCCGTGAGGAGCGTAAAGTTAAGCAAATGCTTTGCCTTGAACTTTTCATGACTCGGTGCGTCATCGCGTGAAATGCCGACAATTTCTGCTCCTAATGCCACAATTTCATCACGCGCATCCCGCAGACTACAGGCCTCAATCGTACAACCTGGTGTATCGTCTTTGGGATAAAAGTAAAGGACGAGCCATTTACCTTTGTAATCACCAAGGCTACGAGGGCCGTCATCGCTTGGCAAGATAAAGTTGGGAGCTTCATATGGTGGTTGCTTCATTATTTCAGTATACCCTAAGAATCGCGCTATACTATATACAGCAAGTGTCTGAAATTAAATCATCCCGTATTCTTACTTTCGACTTACTTCGTGGCTATTTTTTAGTCGCGATTATTCTTGACCATCTTGCATACTACCCGAACTTACTTGATTGGTGGAGTGGCCGTGGTAACCTTTTTGTTTCTTCAGCAGAGGGGTTCTTTTTTATTTCGGGCATTGTTTTGGGCATTGTCCGCGGCGGCAAGCTTATTCATGAACCCTTTAGCGTCCCCGCAAAGCTCCTTCTAAAACGCGGACTTCAGCTATACATCACTGCGGTTGTCCTCATGCTGTTCTTTACATTCGTCGGCTGGCTCTTTCTCACTAATCCAGGCCTTAAGCCCGGGATTCGTCTGCCGAGTGAAAATATATTTGAAATAATATGGGGCGGCCTCACCTTCCAATATATTTATGGCTGGGCAGACTATTTGCGGCTCTATGCGGTATATATCCTTGCCAGCCCCATCGCTTTATGGTTACTTCGGAAGAATCTTTGGTATGTCCTTCTCGGTATTAATGTACTTATATGGATGCAATTTCCAAATAGTCACCTTGAAACCATGGAATTATCTCAAATATATAGTTGGCAGCTGGTATTCTTCGGTGGCCTCACTGTGGGCTATTATTGGCCACAAATCCGGCAATGGTGGACAAGAATCAGCCTACCTTTTCGAAAAATTATCGTCACAGCCACCGTCTCTCTTGCGGCAACAACTATGATAGTTTGCTTTTTGCTGGCGTATGGCACCGATTTATTCGGGCTGAGCCCGCTTTTCAAGCAAATTTTTGATGATCTCTACCCTACATTCGCAAAAGAGCCGCTCTATCTTCCTCGTCTGCTACTATTTGTTTTGTGGTTCGGTGCGGCCTTTTGGTTTTTCTGGCGCTTTGAAAAATATATCGTACGCTGGGCAGGCTGGCTTTTTATGTCTTTTGGCACAAATTCATTATACGTCTATACCATCCAAGCGTTTCTCGTCTTCTTCCTTCACCTCATTGTTCCGGGCGCGACATCGTCGGTTTGGCTTAATTTTTTCCTTGCTATCGCAGGAGTCATGATGGTATGGCTGGCCGTAAAAAAGCGTTTCTTAATGAAAATTATTCCACGCTGAATTCACTTACATGAAGTGGACCAAACGAAATATCCTCCTTCAAATACAGTGAGTGTGGAAGAGTCAGTTCTGCCTTATCGTAATACACGTAAGTAAGGCGCTTCGCAGAAGCAAAATCTTTCTCAGGATCTGATGTTCTCAAATTACTATTTGCAAACGGTGCGTATCCTCCACGAAGATCGGCAGTATCACTATAAAAATGAATATCGCAGTTTGGCATATAGTAGCTCAGCTCTGTTGCAACGTACGGATCAGCAGCAAGCAAAGAACCCTTGGAGCAATCAATAATACCTGCTGCTTGTTTTACCTGAGGGTGTTGCAATCGTTGAAAATTATAATTACCAGAGCCAACGAGCTGTGAAAGTCCTAAAAACAACACGGCAAGTAAGCCAAATCCAAGTAGGCGTGCTTTACTTGCTTGTTTTAAAGCAAATAGCCAGATCGCCACTCCTAATAAAAGGCCGAATCCTATGAGCACGTGAGCAAGGTATCGCTCAACATACATAGGCCGGGCAAGCGAGATTAAAGCAATCATCATGACAGGTACAGCTGCATAAAAAATCAGCAACATAAAGCCAGGTTTTTGTTTGTTGCTAGTTACTTTCCATGCTTTTACTAGAATATACGTAATCACAACAAAGACGGCCAGAAGCAGAAGAGACAATAGGCCATTTAACTGCCACGATGGTTGATATAAAAACCAAAACGAAACGATTCCTACCATGTTATCAGCGGTCAATTGCTGCGATATAGGCGCGAGTGCCCCGTTGGTCATCTGCTTTAAAAATGTCGGGAGCCAAGGCAGGAAAAACACTACCGCGCCCACATACGCAAACCACCACCTCTGTTTAAAAATAGATTCCCTTCTGTTCACCGAAAGCCAAATAAGCCATACGAGGTGAGTGATCCACAAGAGCACGGTGTAGTAAAGTGTCAGCATCCCGAGCGCAACAAGAACAGCATAGGTAAGATACAACAGCCATGACTTCTTCGTGTTTTTATCAACCGCTACAACCAAAACATATGTGGCCAAAATGCCAATAAATGACGCTAGTGAATACATGCGGATTTCAAATCCGTATCGCAAAAGGAAGGGTGCTAAAACAAGAAACAGCACCGTCATGAGTGCGGCTTTTACGCCAAACAAGCGCTTCACCAATAACGCCCCTATGATCAATGCACCGCCCATAAAAAGAACACTCAGCGAGCGGAGCGCAAACTCACCCCAGCCAAAAACACTACCCCATACCTTCAGCAGAAGATAGTATAAAGGTGGATGAGTATCAATACTTGTAAGATGGATCAAATCCGCCACGGACTGCTTGGCAAGCAGAATCGAATATGCTTCATCAAACCATACGCTCTGCATCAAGCCGATACCGAGACTTATCACCATCGCTATAACAGCAGCTCCTATAACAAGCCACATAAAATATTGTTCGTACCACGGTGGCGTTTTGTGAAATAACCCTAAAAGACGCTTTATCATATCTCCATCATACCACGCTAAAATACCTCTGGAAAAAACCAACGAAGTACAGTATAATCACTTAAAGAAAACACCTATCGGGGTGTGGCGCAGTTGGCTAGCGCGCGCGGTTTGGGACCGTGAGGTCGAAGGTTCGAGTCCTTTCACCCCGACCATGAATTCATTATGTAATAGTATGCTTTCCCGCATACTATTTTCTATTTTTTAAATGATTCTTCGATTTTCATTATGGGGTCGTACCAGCCGTTTTCTAAAACGTATGTTTGTACCTTTTTATCTACCCCAAGCAGTACGGTCAATCCAACGATAATAAAAACTGCGCCTACTATCTTTTTAAACAATCCATCAGGGTTGCTAAGCCACTTTAGTTTATTAACAAATACTCGTCCGAACAGACCAATGAGAAGGAGCACGGATGCAAGGCCAAAAGAATAAGCAAGGAGATATATGGCTCCCGCGGCAAACGACGCTGGAAGTACGGCAGCAACAATCAATGCATATGTTGGACTGCAACTGTTGAATACTGGACCCAAGGCCGCGCCCAGAAGAATATCTTTTGCAATACCGTTGCTTTTCTGAGACCTTGCCATTAGTCGGTTTGCCCCAGCCTGCCACCCCGTTGCAATCATCAGCTTCTCCCATAGTGTTGGAAATAAGAGTGTAATGCCGAAAAGAATCACTATACTGCCGGAAACAAAGCTCCAGATACTTGTTGGCACGCCAAGAAAAATAGTCGTAGCTTTAAGAAGTAGGGAGAAAACAAAGACAGAAATTCCTAGACTCAACACAATAACGAGAGGGTGCTTGAACGAGGCGCGCTCATTCTGCGTCGCACCGTGCAATACGCTTCCACCAACAATTACCGGCAAAAGCGGTAATATACAGGGTGCGGCAACGGTCAATACTCCAGCGACAAATGCAACAATGGTGAGTTCAATCATGGCAAAAGTGCCTGTTTTACACTCTGGAACGTCGGCTCATCATAGGCCACGTAGCTGCTGATCTTATCCCCTTTTTCATCAGTCTTAACGACCGTGGTTTGGAGAGTCACGCCATACTTAGTCCGGAGTGCTTGGTTTGAATCATAGTCTACCTTAAAAATAGTAAGACCTTCTGGCAGCTCGCTTGCTTTTATACTTTCGTCCAAAGCACGACACTGTGGACACCAGGGAGCATGAAAAAATAGCATCTTTACACCACGAGTAGATGCAAAGTCAGCTTCTGTGTAATCAATATACTTGCCTCTTACGGCATTGGGAGAACTAGGCTGAGTATCGGTCTGTACCTCGGTATTTTTAGTAGTTGTATGAGACTCGGTCTTTGTTTCTTTTTGAGATATAACATACATGACAGCTGCCCCGATAACAAGGAGGATGCCGATTATCGCAAATAAAAGCTTTTTATTCATATCTCTACTATAGCTACTTCTCTAGTAGATTAGCAAACAATAAAACTATCCACCCATAGCTTGACCATGGTAAAATCTTAACGTTACCGCTCTCTAGTAAATGAGGTCCAGTGGAGAATATGGATAATCTCGTCACACGAGGAAAAGGCATGCGAGCGCTTCAAGCGTATTTCGAAGTGCTTGGCAGTACGCTACCCTCCAAACTCCCGGAAAAAACTAGTGACTGGCAAGACGGTGCCCAGTACGATGCGCCTCACGGCTTCCTGTTTGTGGGAAGCAACGGAAACTGGCATGCGACGTTCAGTCTCCGGTCTGTTGCTGCGGACATACAGAGAATTTCCGGCTTAACCGTCAGCGGTGGACACTAACTCACCCTGCCTACTCGGCAGATACAAGCACCTCACCTGGTGCGCCGAGCATGAGGCGGGGTGCTTGTATTTTAAAACGCAAAAAAATATATTAACTTTCTGATATACCAATAAGACGATTCCGGTCAGAAACTAAAAAAACAAAACATATGGTATAATATTTTTTGCTATTGTCCAAGCTGAAATGGAGTAAAGCCATGAGTGACTTGGTGGACTGGGACTTCATGCGCACGAGGTTTCGCAAGCGGATTCAGTTGCTCGATGAGGGCAACACCGAGGTGTCAGGCGCAGTTTTCATCGATGTCCTGGAAGCGTTACACGCTCTGCTCGACCGTGACAACAACGAGTACACTCTCGCCTTCTATGCGATCGTCGACGCCTGCCGTGATCCCGAATACCGCTTCACAAAGCGGGCGGCCGCTCACATCGTCGAGTGCGGCTTCGAGATGGGATTCAACCACAAATGGCAAGCCGTGATCTCCGATGAAGTTCGGAGCATCGTTTTGGCAGCCACTCGTGACGGTCAGGGACAGACGAAGGAACTGCTGGCCATCGGTGAGATCGCCAAGCTGGACGAATAACGGCAGCCCTAGGCGTCTATCCACAGAGACACCTAGGGCCTTTTCATATTCTCATAATGCTATACTACGTATATGAAAAGCTTCTCTCCGCAGCAACGGCTCGTCCTTATTGTGAGTATTCTTGCGTCTTTTATTTCATTCCTAGATGGGTTCGTCGTGAATGTTGCCTTGCCGGCCATCGTCCGCGAATTAGGTGGGGGACTGGTGGCTCAGCAGTGGATCGTAAATGCTTACCTACTTACCCTCGGATCGTTAATGTTGATAGCGGGATCACTTTCAGATATCTTTGGCCGCGTACGGATCCTGGTTTTTGGCCTTATTGGCTTTGGCGCGGCTTCCGTATTGTGTGCAGTCGCACCTAACGAGCTATTTCTTATCATCGGTCGCGGCATCCAAGGAGCGGCTGGCGCATTACTTGTTCCGAGTTCGCTTGCCCTTATTGTGTCGTCGTTTAGCGGATCAAAGCAAGGAAAAGCAATCGGTATCTGGACTTCCTGGACGGTTGTTGCCTCAGTAATGGGCCCACTCCTTGGCGGCTTCTTAATTGATATTGCCTCTTGGCGGCTTATTTTTGCTATAAATATTCTTCCTATCCTTGTAACACTCTGGCTCATACGGTCGCTAAAGCCTGTGGGTGAGGCAAATGAAAATACGAGGGTTGATGGAATCGGCGCCTTACTTTGTGCGATAGGACTGGGCGGAATTACCTATGCGCTTATCGAGCAGCCAAACCTAGGCTGGTTTCATCCACTCATTGATAGCTCATTGATCATCGGCATCATTTCTTTCGTGAGCTTCCTCTGGTATGAAAAACGAACTCCCCATCCTATGCTTCCCTTATCACTATTTAATAATCGCAACTTTGCCGCCGGCAACATTGCAACAGTATTTATTTATGGCGGACTGTCATTATCCACTTTTATTGTGACGATATTTATCCAGCAGATAGCAGGATACTCTGCGCTGGCCGCAGGGCTGACATTTCTCCCTGTGACGGTTCTTATGTTTACGCTTTCATCGTACTTTGGCGGCCTGGCAGGGAAGTATGGGCCGCGATTTTTTATGTCGGTGGGGCCAATAGTCGCCGGTATCGGCTTCCTCCTCATGTTGATGGCAGATAACACCGTTAATTACTGGACCGATCTTCTTCCCGGTATTCTTGGCTTCGGGCTAGGGCTCTCGATTACCGTTGCCCCACTTACTTCTGCAATTTTGGGCTCGATTAGCAGTCGTCAGTCGGGGATTGGCTCGGCGATTAACAATGCTGTTTCGAGGATTGCCGGGCTAGTTGCAATTGCTACTATTGGTGTTATCGTCGGCACATCACTGAATGTACAAGGGTTTCATGCCGGGCTTATTTTTACCGCTGCACTTCTTTTTACTGGCGGTATCATCTCTTTCTTTGGAATCAAAAACTCCCTCGTTGCTAGCCGTCCGTCCGACGATCAAACAACTGCTCAACATACCCAATAGCTCCTGTCGCCCAGGTGTGGATCACTTTACCGTATGGCCGGTTCTCTCGCGTTACATCCGCTTTAGTTATGAGCGCATAGTCTTCGAGCTCGGAGGCTTGCAACACAAGATGCTCAAGCATAGTTTTTGTCAGAGTTGTCTTGAATATAAATTGGTAGGTTTGAGCAAGATTACTTTTGCGATTTACAACCGCAACAAAGTCGACAGTTGAGGGATCCACCGTAATCCCTACTTCTTCAAATACTTCACGGATCGCCGCTTCTTTGGGTGTTTCGCCGGCGTCGATAATGCCTCCCGGGAATGTCCAGTACGATTTATAGCCCGCTTTTACAATCAGCACCTGCCCCGCACTATTTTCCAAGATCATCGCCGCACTCGAAACGCGCCGGTCAAGGGTTTTAGACCATGCTATAAATGATTCGTATGTCTTTTTCTTTTTGAATAGCCGCATCCCACCTACTTAGCGAACTCGATAGCGCGTGTCTCCCGTATGACATTTACTTTTATTGTGCCTGGATATTGCATAGTGCTTTCAATCTTCGTGGCGATGTCGCGAGCCAGCTTGATTGCGGAAAGATCATCAACATCCTTAGGACTCACAATAACACGAATTTCACGGCCAGCACTAATTGCATACGCCTTGTCGATACCAGAGAAACTGGTTGCTACGTTTTCAAGATCACGCATACGCTCGACGAAGTTTTCAGCGCTAATATTACGTGCACCTGGGCGAGCAGCTGAAAGCGCATCACACACCCGCACGACAAGTGCCTCTGGCGTCGTCGCCTCAATATCGTCGTGATGAGCTTCAATAGCATGAACAATTCGCTCATCCATACCAGCTTTGCGTGCCAGCTCGGCACCAATATGGTGGTGCTTGCCTTCAATCTTGTGCGTTATCGCTTTACCGACATCGTGAAGCAAGGTAGCAATCTTAGTAATACGAACGTCGGCGCCGATTTCTTCGGCGATCATACCTGCCATATGCGCCATTTCAGTACTATGGAGCAAGACGTTTTGTCCATAACTCGTACGGAATTTCAGTTCACCGAGCAAACGAAGCATTTCTTTTGGAATACCTGCCACACCGACTTCACGCGCAGCATCTTCTCCGGCGCGAACAATCTCTTTTTCAATCTGCTTCTCAGCTTTTTCAACGACTTCTTCAATACGGCCGGGGTGAATGCGACCATCCTTCATGAGCATCTCAACAGCTAAGCGTGCAACCTGACGACGCACTGGGTCAAAGCTCGAAAGCACGATCATACCTGGAGTATCATCAACAAGAATATCAACACCCGTTGCACGTTGTAGGGCCTGAATATTGCGGCCTTCTTTACCAATAATGCGGCCTTTCATCTCATCATCGGTGAGCTTGATCGCTGTTACGGTGCGCTCAGCCGTCACCTCACTCGACATACGCTCCATGGCACTTACTAAGATAGTCTGTGCACGTTCTTCGGCATCTTCCATGGCATCGTGCTGTAATTTGCTTACCAAACCCACGAGGTCGTGTTTGATATCGCGTTCGGTCATATGCATCAATTTATCGGCTGCTTCTGACTTTTTTAAACCAGCAATTTTTTCAAGTTTTTCTTGCTGTTTGGCGCGGATCTGACGAATTTCAGACTTTAATTCTTCAACTTCATCTTCACCTTTACGAAGCTTTTCAGCACGCTTGTCGAGTTCATCGAGCTTCTTGTCTAAGTTCGTTTCGCGCTCGGCTAAACGATTTTCAGTTTTTTTCCATTCTTTTCGGCGCTCATTTTCAAGCGTCACAGCCTCGTCTTTTGCTTTTAAGACGATGTCGCCTGCCTTTGCTTTAGCCTTAGCCAATTCCTTCTCAATAGTAGCCTTGCCGTTGGCAACACGGCGCCTCTCGTATACGACCGTTCCTCCAACGCCAAAAACCACCCCAAGTACTGCGGCAATTATTCCCTCTATCATGGTTATTCCTTTCTCACGGGTAACCCTTTAAGTCTCGCTATGTATTTTTGTTTAAGTAATCAATAACTAGGTTGTAGGGCAAACCGGAAGTTTCAAAAAAGTTTCATCAGGGTCTATCAAATAGTAGACTACGTTCATTGTAGCTCTTTTTACTATATATTCGCAAGATTATTTGCGCGGTTTTGTGATATGAGCTTCGCTGCCGTAGAGTGGGAGTACGATCGTATCACCTTTTCCGGATTTTAATTTTTCTAAAGCGGCTACCTTCCAATCCTCACCTTCGGCTCCAACGATCGGAATTTTCTCTGCATCGGCAATCGTATTTAGAACAGTGAGTCCTATGCGCAGACCCGTAAAACTACCTGGACCCCTAGAAGCACCGATACCCGAAATGTCTCCCCAAGACTTGCCATTTTTTTCAAGCTGATCTCGAAGATACGCGAGTAGCTTTCTTGCAAGTTCCCTATCCGCCTGCCATTCGTCGTAATAACGCCATGTTCCATCGACCAATGTCAGTTTACATACAGGCGTTGATGTATCAAGTAAAAGAATCATGCAAGTTTCTCCAGAAGCGCTTGATTCTCTTTATCTTTTGCATGCATTTCAAGTGAACGTAATTCTTCTGATGGTGAGGTGATATGAATAGTAATACGATTTTCTGGCAGCACACCATCCACAACATCCGCCCACTCAATAATGGTGATAGTTTTTACATCGTGCACCGTTTCGTGAAGTTCATCCGCCATAATACCGGCATCATGCAAGCGATAGAAATCGTAATGGGCCAGAGTAAGGCCATCACGTGCATTGTATACCCGACTAATTGTGAAGCTAGGGCTTTGAATATCTTCATCAATCAGAAGTCCTGTGGCAACACCCTTTACAAGCGTCGTCTTTCCCGCCCCTACGTCACCAACAAGCTCAATAATTTCGCCGCCCTTTAAAAGGGCGCCAAGCTTTTTGCCGAGTGCTTTCATAGCTACTTCGTTCACTACCTCTATGGTCATTACGATACATTATACAAAAAGTAAGCTCCGGCCACCATCCCTATAAGAGGAGGTGTCCGGAGCGTACTTCGGTTGACATTGTTAGGACCGCCATGTCACTCCGGCCAGAAGCGACTCCAGGCCAGGGGTGGGCTGCTTACCGTCCAGGTTGAGGTCGTACACAACCACTCCTTTGGCAACGGCTTTCCACATGTGCATGATTTCGCTGCCCTGCTGGCCCGTTTCGCGGCTGCACAGGTGGTACTTGTAGTATTCTACCGGCTGGCCACCCACCATCAGGGTCCCGACACGCTCGGGAAATCCGTAGTAGCGATCGTCGATGACGGCGTTGGACCAACATCCATTTTCCAGGCGGAGGTCCGAGCGAACCGACGGGTCACTCTCGATGGGAGCGACCACGAAACCGAGGCAGGAAGGTTGCGGCTGCTGGGTGCATTTCGCATCTACCACCACGGCACGCGACAGGTCCATCTCTTCCTTGACCTGAATCCACGATGAGCCAAGGTGCAACCCCAGCCCATAGAAGTAGGTCACCGGACCCCCCGATTCGGCCGGTGCCGAAATAGAGGGGGTTGATGGTACAACCGACTTGGCCGAGGTCATGTCCGGGATCCCACAAGCAACCGCAGCCACCAGCACTAGTAGGCCGCACAAAACTCGCATCATACGCATGTGATTTATCCTTTGTCTCTAGTAAGATCGACAACAATACCAAAATCGAAGTTAACTAAATTATACCATAAAATGTACTAGTTTACAATATATCCCTCTTGTTTTCTTATCGTCTGCCAGACGGCTGTAATTCTTGGACATTTTGACTTACAATAGACATAAGCGATATGCGTATTTCTGATGCTATAGTAGAAAAACTGCTTGCCGATTATGGCGTTGCCATAGATCAGATTAATTCTCTGAGAGAAGAGGGTATCCGTTCAAGACGCTCGTTACAATCGCTTGTCGTTCAAAACAAGTTGATGGACGAGGTAACTCTCACTAAAACATATGCCAATTATGCCGGCATCCCATTCATCGAGATCGATCCTTCAAGCATTGACCCCGAGGCCCTCAATAAAATCCCTGAGCGTATCGCCCGTCAATACAATGCCGTTCTCTTCAAAGTCGACCCAGAGGGCCTTATGCACCTCGCCATGGACGACCCAGACGACGTTCAGGCCTTCAACTTTATCCAAAAGCAAATCGGCGAAAGTATAAAACTCTACATTGCCACGCGTAGCAACATCCTTGCTTGCCTTGAAAATTATCGCGGCGACGTCACAAAAGAACTCAACCAGGTTATCGATGTGCAGCGCGAAGATAATGGTGAGGCTCAAGTTGTTTCCGAAAGCGACGTCTCTGAAGATTCGCCAATCGCTCAGACTGTCAATCTACTCCTTGAATACGCCATCCGCTCCAATGCCAGCGACGTTCACATCGAACCACGCGAAGATTATGTGCAAGTCCGTTACCGTATCGACGGTGTTTTAAAAGAAGTCAACCGCTTGCCACGCAATGTGATGAACGCACTCATCAGCCGTGTAAAGATTCTCTCGAATCTAAAGATTGACGAACGCCGCGTTCCTCAAGATGGTCGTTTTAAGATACGTGTAGCCGGTAAACAATATGCGCTTCGTGTCAGCACGCTTCCGGTAGTCGACGGAGAAAAAGTGGTCATGCGTATTTTAGACGAGTCCAACCAAGCTGTCAGCTTACAAGATCTTGGCTATTGGGGCCATTCGCTTGAGGTGATTATGTCGGCTATTACCGAACCCAATGGCATGATCCTTATTACCGGACCGACTGGTTCAGGTAAATCAACCAGCCTTTTCAGCATCCTTACCATGCTTAACACGCCAAACGTTAACATTTCCACCATTGAGGATCCTGTGGAGTATCGAATTCCGGGCGTCAACCAAACGCAAACTAATGTAAAGGCTGGCATGACATTTGCCGGCGGGCTTCGCGCCTTGCTCCGTCAAGACCCCAACATCATCATGGTAGGTGAGATTCGAGACCGAGAAACCGCCGATCTTGGTATTCAGGCAGCCCTCACCGGACACTTGGTGTTCAGTACATTGCACACAAATAACGCCGCCACCTCGCTCCCTCGCCTTCTCGATATGGGCATCGAGCCATTCTTAATTGCGAGCACCGTGAAAGCTGTGGTTGGTCAGCGCCTTGTGCGCAAACTTTGCACAAATTGTCGAAAATCATATAACCCCAATACCGAGGAAGCCGCGGCTATTATTCACCTCTTTAACCTGCGAAAAGACCAAGACTTTAGCTATATCCACAATCTTGAAGCCGAAGCTATCAAGCAGCGTATTGGTGAAGGTTTACCGGCAGGCACCAGCACAACTACAATTACAACTCTTTGGAGAGCGTCGCCTGATGGCTGCGAAGAATGTAACCATACGGGCTATCGCGGCCGTATCGGTATTTACGAGGTACTGGGCGTCAGCAACCCTGTTCAGAAATTAATCATGAGCAACGCGACAAGCGCCGATATTCAAGTTCAGGCCATAAGCGAAGGGATGTCAACGATGCAAACTGATGGCCTCATAAAAGCCATCCGAGGTGAAACAGCGATCGAAGAAGTCTTAAGAGTAACAAAAGAATAGCCATGCCTGATTTTTCTTATATCGCTACAAACAAGCAGAACAAAACCGTCACCGGTACGTTTGAAGCTACTGACAGGGCGGCGGTTATTAATGGCCTTACTAAAGACGGGCTTAAGCCGGTTAGCGTCAAAGAAATAAAGAAAACTATCGGCGGCTTCAGCTTCGGAGATTTTCTCGGCCAAAACAAAGTAAAAAATGATGATCTCGTCATGTTTACCCGTCAGTTGAGCGCTATGGTCGGCGCAGGTGTTCCTCTGCTTCGGGCACTTAATTCGCTGGAGCAGCACACAGAAAGCGCCGCGCTGAAAAAAGTGCTCGCAACAATCATCGTAGATGTTCAGGGCGGAGCACAACTTGGCGATGCCCTAGCAAAATACCCCAATACTTTCAGCGACGTCTACGTCAACATGGTCCGCGCTGGTGAAGCGGCCGGCATTCTCGATGAAATTCTTAAACGTCTTGCCCTCCAACAAGAAAAATCTTCTACTATTCGTAAAAAGGTAAAAAGTGCTATGACGTACCCGATGGTGTTAATAGTTATTACCATTATTGCGTTCTTCGGACTCATGCTCTTTGTTATTCCACAAATTGGCAAACTCCTTAAAGACCTCGGCGGACCAGATGCGGAATTGCCCGCCCTTACCCAGGTCATGCTTGGCATCAGCGCGTTCATGACAAACTATTGGTTTATCCTGCTTCCTGCGGCTATTGGTGGAGTTATCTTTTTGCTTCGCTACTTAAAAACACCCAAAGGTAAGTCACAGCTTCACCACCTCGTGCTTAAAGTTCCAGGCATCAAAGGAATTGTGACCAAGGTGTGTGTCGCCCGGTTTGCAAGGACATTCTCGGCGTTAATGGGTGCGGGAGTTGCTGTGCTTGAGGCACTCGACGTCACCTCCCGAGCTGTCGGCAATGTCGTGTACGAAAAAGAACTGAAAGATGCCGCCGAAAAAGTAAAAAACGGAGCCACTCTTTCTTCTGTCATTGAAAAAAGTACACTTTTTCCTGCTATCGTTCCCCAAATGCTCGCAGTAGGTGAGGAAACAGGGCAAACGGATACGGTACTCGTAAAGGTGGCTGACTTCTACGAAGAAGAGGTCGATGTCGCCATCGATGGCCTCAGCTCGATCATTGAGCCGGTTATGATCGTTATTATGGGAAGTATGGTCGGCTTGATTGCAGCGAGTGTCATGGGTCCTATCGCCGGACTTGCGCAAAGCATTAAAGGCTAGGTAGCAGACGACAAACCATTTCGCTCATGCTATACTAGGACTAAAGAAGAGTGGGCATGGCGACATTATTTTATAAAGACAAGCCAGTAATCGGTCTTGATATCAGTCAAACAGGGGTGAAGGTAATGGCAATCGACCCTAAAAAATGGCTGGTTCTTGGCTATGGATCAATAGACCTCGATCCCGCCAAGGTGCAGAAATCTCTTGAATCTAATGATCACTACTTAAGCGAGAACATTGCTTCATTACTACGAGGAAAGATAGTCGGCGAGCTGCCAAGTCATCATGCTATCGTAGGCGTTCCTACTGCCAAGAGCTTTTCACGCACGTTCACCATACCGCTCAATGCCGAAAAAACACTAGCTGACGCCGTTGAAATTGAAGTCGACCAATATATCCCCGTGCCTATGAGCTCCCTTTATGTCGACTACGAGATTATCGAACGAGGTAAGGATCAGCTTACAGTGATTATGTCGGCGGTACCAAAGGTACTCGTCGATAGTTGCATGAGCGCTGCTAAAAGTGCGGGATTACTCCCTATCGTCGTCGAGCCAGGCATTAATGCCGTAGCAAGGATTATCGAAACCGCCGAAGAAGGGCATCTGCCTACCCTCATCGTCGATATCGGTCCGGCAAGCACCGACATTGCAGTATTCGACGGAGGTGTTATCCGTGTCAGCGGTGGTGTTGGTGTCGGAGGCAATACGTTTACGCTTGAGATAGCCAAAAAACTTAATGTTGCCCTTGAAAATGCCCATCAACTGAAGGTTCTTAACGGCCTTAGCGCCGGTCCTCGTCAAGCAAAGATCGTCAGCGCACTTGAACCTAGTTTGCAACGGATCGCCAGCGAAATCCGTAAAGTGCTTCGTTATTATACCGAGCGGCTCAACGAAAACTACAAGATCGAACAAGTTCTGATTGTCGGCGGAGGAAGTAGCGTTCCGGGCATCGGTGATTATTTCACGAACGAACTCGTCATGCCCGCCCGTGTAGCCAGCCCATGGCAAAAACTTGATTTTGGCAAACTTCCTCAGCCTAACAAGCAATTTCGCCCCCGCTATATCACCGTTGCCGGACTTGCAAGTATCAACCAGAAGGAGATCTGGCGATGATCAATCTTCTTCCTGCTGAAGAAAAAAGACAGTTGCGCGCAGCACGCACCAATACTCTCTTGATCCGCTATAATATCGCCTTACTGTGCGCGGGAGTATTTCTTAGTATTGCCCTTGGGGTCGTCTATGTGTACCTTGGAACAGCAAAAGCGAACTCCGAGCAAATCATTAGTGATAATAAAGCAAAAGCTAGCGGCTATGCGGCGGTCGAGTCTGAGGCAAATATTTTTCGTAGCAACCTCGCCATCGCTAAGCAAATCCTTGAAAATGAGGTGACGTACAGCAAGGTAATTTTAGCTATTGCAAACCTCCTTCCTCCGGGCACTACTCTCGACAAACTCTCGCTAGATTCATCTACTTTTGGTACGCCAACTACTCTTTCAGCTCAGGCAAAGAGCTATGAAAATGCCCTCGCCCTGAAGGATGCCTTTCAAAAGTCTTCACTCTTTTCTGATGTTCACTTCCAAAGCATTACTTCAAATGTCGGTACCCAGTCGGGCGCCTATCCCTATACCGTTAATCTTGACGTAACAATTAAAAAGGATGCCGCAAAATGATAAAAGGAAAGCCATTCTCAGCAACGACGCTCCGGGTGGTCCTTGTCGGCTCCCTCTTCGGTATCGCCGTGTTGTCTGCGGTAGGATTTTCACTGGTAGTCGATGGACTTCGTAACACGGCAGTCGACACAAGCAAAACACTCGCCGAAGCCAACAACAGCCAAAATAATGTCCAAAATCTTCAGCATCTTCAAACTGAGCTCAAAGCTAAGCACGATGTTGTTGAGCGCGCCAGCAGTATCGTGGCAGAAAGCAAAAGTTATCAATATCAAGATCAGATCATCAAAGATCTTACCGATTACGCCAACCGGTCAGGCATAACGATCACGAATCTTGATTTTTCAACGACCAAGGCGAGTGCGGGCGCTACCACTCCGGCTGCTCCTCAGGCAGCTATTCCCAGCGGCGTTAATTCGACCTCCGTATCGGTCACACTCAAAAATCCCGTTGATTACATAGCCATCCTGAAATTTATCAATTCTATTGAGCAAAACCTTACTAAGATGCAGATCTCTAAAGTTGGCTTGTCAAAAGATGCATCAGGGGCAATTACCAGTGACGCATTAACAATAGAGGTATTTGTACGGTAGCTTATGAAAAACATTGACCTTTCAATTTCACCAGAAGCAATAAAAAAATCATTCTTCGTGTTCATGCACCGCTACCATGTCATCTTGTTTGTTGTAGTGGTACTAGGCGGGCTTGCCGTAAGCGTCTTCGTTCTTAATACAATTGTGATTCGCTCAAGCGATACGAGTGACTCTACCTCTGGACAAACCAGTGGTGAATTCGATCAAGCTACTATTAAGCGTATCGAGGAACTAAAAACCCGAGATCAAGCGGGTGGTGGGCTCGATCTCTCCAAAGGAAGGACGAATCCGTTTGTTGAGTAGCATCTCAAAAGCAGCTATACTAAGGTTATGCTAATCTCTGGCTCCCGACTCAACAACGCTCCCGTCATGGGGCTTCAGACCGGCACAGAACTCGCACGAATCGGCGCTCCTGTTATTAACCCGAACAACCTTGCCATTATTGCGTACGAGCTCGAGGGCCCCCTTTTAGACCGCAAACCTTCTTTACTTCGAATTGCAGATGTCCGTGAATTCAGTGATATCGGTGTCATCGTTGATTCAAGCGACGAATTTGTTTCTCCGGAAGATATTCTGAAATTAAACGAGATCTACAATCTCCACTTCTTCCTTAGCGGCATGCCCGTACGAGACGAGAAACATCACAAGCTTGGTAAAGTAGATGGTTATACTATTGAAACAGGCAATTTCATTATCCAGCAGCTTAATGTTAAACGGCCGCTTCTCAAAAGTCTTGGTGATACACATTTGCTTATCCACCGCTCTCAAATCACTGAAATCAATGACAAAGAAATCATTGTTAAGTCCCATGCTGAGATCCCAGAACCTGTTTTAGAAAACCTTCAGCGAACGTATGTTAACCCTTTTCGCAAAAACCCGCAAGCGGAGCACACCGATAAAAATTAGATATCGGCAAGTGCTGCTTTAATATCATCAAATGCAAATCCTTGACGAGCAAGATACTGGATAAGCTTCTGCTCATCGGTATATTTTTGACGTTTTTTAGCTATCATCTTCATAAGCTCATCACTGTCGTCGCGCGTTGTCTCCCGCATCACTTTTTCAATAATCGACTGCTCGATACCTTTTGATCGTAATTCCGCGATGAGTTTTCTGGCACTCGCACCTTTTGACATATGCCGATTTTCTACCCAATGCCGCGCAAATAACTCGTCATTGACATACCCTTTCTCGGTAAGCCTTGCAAATACCCGTGAGGTTACTTCTGCCGAGACTCCTTTTCGGACTTCACCAGTTTTCGTCCGTGTATCTCGCGTTTTTTTCCAAAGGTAATCTTGTATTTCTTTTGCCGAATGAAGCCGCATCATACAAAATTGCAGCGTCCTGGAATACAGTTTGCCAAAAATACTTTCTGTTTCAAGCGCGCTAAGCTCCTCATCGGTGTATTCTTTTCCTACCCGGATACCAAGCTCACCAACCTGAAAAATATCGAGACTAAAACGATACACACCATCAACCATGATGTTTACCCTGTTCTTATCTTTCACCTGGGCCGATATAGCCGTTATCTTCATATTTTCTATTATATCTAGTGTATTGCCTAAAAACCTTAGGAAACGCGTTAGACAAGATCTTTATTGCTCGTCACGGCTCGTTCGACATCATCTTGGCGCGCAATCATAACAACGTTCTTAACACCGTCAGGCTTCACTATTTCATGGTCAGCAACAAACCCATACTTCTCATAAAGGTGCCGCACAGAAACATTCTCAGGATCAGCACCCGTCTGTAAACTAAAGGTCATTGTCGTGTCGCTTAGCGCAACATAGCCTCGTTCGATCGCATTTTTTAAAAAACGCGCCAGCAAGTGTTCGCCCAATTTCCTTCCTTTATATGCCCTGTCACAAGCTAATGCGCCTAAGTGAAGCGCTTGGCTTATTTCGTCTTTATTTCGAACTTCATACCCAATTGCGAGCGCGATAGGAACTTCCGATTCCTCCATTACAAGAGAGTGTCGCCACTTACCCAGTAGCGGCACCTGTTTTGATTCGCCCGGTACTTCCTCGGCCATCACCATTTCGGATGTCCAGCTCGTGCCGGGAATTTCACTCGCTATTACAGCCAAACGCTCGGCATTTTCTTCTGCGTATTCGCGGCTCAGCTGCTTCAAGACGATGTTCTCAGTGTTAGTCATCCTCTTCTGTAGAGACTTTTTCGCGGACCTTGGTGTCAATTTCCGCCAATACCTCAGGGTTTTCCTTCAGGTACTTCTTGGTAGCTTCGCGGCCTTGACCAATCTTACCATCGTTGTAGTCAAACCATGCGCCAGATTTACCTACGACGCCATGGTTAACGGCAAGATCAAGCACATCACCGGTCTTAGAAATTCCTTCGTTGTACATGATATCGAATTCAGCAATACGAAACGGCGGCGCAATCTTGTTTTTAACAATCTTCACTTTGGTACGGTTACCAATAATATTTTCACCATCCTTGATCTGACCAGTACGACGAATGTCAATACGAACCGAGGCATAGAATTTCAACGCATTACCACCAGTCGTCGTTTCTGGGTTACCAAACATAACGCCGATCTTCATACGAATTTGGTTAATGAAGATAACCGTTGCTTTCGATTTATTGATGATACCCGTCAGCTTACGAAGCGCCTGGCTCATAAGGCGAGCCTGAAGACCCATATGGCTGTCGCCCATATCACCATCAATTTCAGCTTGTGGCACAAGCGCCGCAACAGAGTCGACGACAATGAGATCAACCGCATTGGAGCGTACTAGCGTTTCAGCAATCTCAAGTGCCTGCTCACCATTGTCCGGCTGGCTTACAAGCAGATTGTCGGTATCAACGCCGAGCCGCTTCGCGTAGCTTGGATCAAGCGCATGCTCGGCATCAATGAATGC
>DASSDB010000001.1 GCA_035697325.1 Candidatus Saccharimonadales bacterium | reverse complement strand
CCAACTATCGCCCTGTCGTATTTAGCGACGAGGCTGCGGGTTTTAAGTTCTTAACTCAAAGTACCGCGCAAACAAGCGAAACAATCAAATGGGAAGATGGCAATGAGTATCCACTGGTGAAAATCCACATTTCATCAGCGTCTCACCCATTCTTTACCGGTGAAGAGAAGATCATCGACACCGAAGGTCGCGTTGACCGCTTCAAGGCTAAGTTTGCTGCCGCCGAAGCTCGCAAAGAGCAGCTGGCATCAAAGGCAAAAAAGCTCAACGCCCTTAAGGCTAAGAAAGCCGCTTCAGACAAATAAAGCATCATCAAGAGGCCAGCGCACCTGTAAGCGGCCTCTTTTTGCTATACTGAGGAGGAAGGAGCAAAGAAGGCTATGGATCCACAACAAGTTCCGGCGAAAAAGTCTTATAAAAAACTTGGTATGTTACTGCTCGTCGGTCCGTCTACGCTATTTTTGCTTGCGGTTCTCCTCAATGCTATTGTCAATTTCGTCGTTGGCTCCTCGCAGCCTTCCGGTACAGACCAACTATTCCCGCAACCGACGCCTTTTTCAACAGTTGCAAGCGTTGTCACCTTTATAATGGCCGCAATGAGCATCGTCACCTGGATACCCGGCCTTATCATCGGAATCATTTTTCTAAAAAAGAAGTAATATGCCTAAAATTAACCTCGACCTCACCCTCCTCAACCAAGAAAAAACCGAATTGACGGATTTTTTGGCGTCGCCGAACGCATATAGCGATCCGCAGTTCGGTAGTAAAAACCGTCGGCTTTCAGAACTCGATACTATTATCGAAAAAGCCACTCTGCGCCAAACGCTCGAAAGTCAGCTTGAAGAAGCAAGGCACCTCGCTACCGGGAGCGATGAACTGGCCGAATTAGCCAAGCTTGAAGTAGCCGAAACCGAAGCTAAACTTGAAAAGCTTGAGGACGAATTGTTTATCATGCTCGCTCCCAAGGACCCAAATGATGAGAAGAATGTTATCGTCGAAATTCGAGCCGGTGCCGGCGGCGACGAAGCTAGCTTGTTTGCTGCCGAGCTCTACCGAATGTATTTGCGCTACTGCGAAACTCACAACCTCAAAACCGAGCTCATTAGCGAAAGTGCCAACGATACCGGCGGCTACAAAGAAGTCGTATTTAGTATTAAGGGCGATTCTCCCTATGCCCAGTTAAAGTTTGAATCCGGCGTTCACCGCGTCCAGCGTGTGCCAGCGACCGAATCTCAGGGACGAATTCATACAAGTACGGTTACTGTGGCGGTCCTTCCTGAAGCCGAAGAAACTGATATCGAAATTAATCCGAGTGATCTTCGTATTGATATTTACCGGGCAAGTGGCCATGGCGGTCAGAGTGTCAATACCACCGACAGCGCCGTGCGTATCACTCACCTTCCAAGCGGCATGGTGGTTACCAACCAAGATGAGAAGTCTCAGTTAAAAAACAAGGAGAAGGCTATGAGCGTTCTGCGTAGCCGGCTTCTCCAACAAAAGATCGACGAGGAGCAATCCAAGCTTGCGGCCGAACGCCGCAGCTTGATCGGAAGCGGCGATCGCAGCGAAAAAATTCGTACATACAACTTCCCTCAGGATCGCATCACCGATCATCGTATCGGCTATTCACGCAGCAATATTCCCGCCGCGCTAAATGGCAGTATCGAAGACATCATTGAACATTTGCAAGGATATGAACGTGAGCTTGCCGCAAAAAACGCCAACATATAGAGCCTGGGTGCAAGAGGCTGCTAAAAAACTATCAGCTGAGGGTATTTCATCGGCCCGGCTTGACGCTGAAATAATCTTAGCTCACACTATTCGCAAAAATCGTACGTATGTTCATGCCCACAACGACGAAAGGCTTGACATACGACAACTTGAAATTGCCGATGCCAGGCTAACGCTCCGCCTTGAACGGACGCCTATTGCCTACATCATCGGACATAAAGAGTTTTATGGGCGATCCTTTAAAGTAACTCCTGCAACACTTATTCCCCGACCCGAATCCGAAACGATAATTACTCTCTTAAAAGAAATCGTTGAAAACCAACCGCCCAGCCTGCTTGCTACGCCTCAACGGCTGATTGATATCGGCACGGGAAGTGGCTGTCTGGGTATTACCGCCAAACTCGAACTTCCTACCCTCCGCGTCACTCTAGCGGATATCAGTAATCATGCCCTCAAGGTTGCCGAGAGTAACGCCCAAGCACTCGGCGGCGATGTCGATATACTTCACAGCGATCTTCTTGAATCTTATCCGTTCTCTCCACACTACATTATTGCAAACCTCCCTTATGTCGACCATTCCTGGGAGCTTTCGCCCGAAACGCAGTACGAGCCGGAGCTTGCCCTTTTTGCCAGCGATAATGGCCTCCAACTCATCAACAAACTCGTTGAAGAGGCGAGCACCAGACTCGCCTCAAATGGCTATCTTTTTCTCGAAGCCGACCCCAGACAACACCAGGCTATCGTTATGTCAGCCAAAGACCATCACTTCAGCGTACATGCCACCGACGGCTTCATTATCGTTCTACAAAAAACCTAAGCCTTGTAAGCTGCCAGCGTGACTTGAAGTGTCACCGTTTTGCCATCTCGTAATACTGACACTTCTATTGTATCTCCAGGAACATACTCAGCAACCAAGCTCGAGACGCTGCCACCCACGCCAACATCCACTCCGCCGATCTTAGTGATAATATCGCCGTCTTTTATTCCGGCTTTATCAGCGGGACTTCCCGCAAGGACTGCCGCACCTCGTTCAGAATGAACGTACGCACCCTGCTTCACTCCAAGGTTATAATATTTCGCCACATCAGCCGTAATCGTCACAAAGTTAACGCCTAGGTATGCTCTCGTAACTCCTTTGCCTGCTAGCACACCTTTCATGATACCTTTGGTCGTATTGATAGGGATTGCAAACCCGATTCCCTGAGCATCTTGCACGATCGCCGTATTAATACCAATGACTTGACCACTCAGATTTAAAAGCGGACCACCTGAATTACCGAGATTAATTGCCGCGTCTGTTTGCAAAAGATCGGTAAGATTTTCAACCGTATTACCAGCTTGCGCTGAAATAGGGCGTCCGATACCAGATATAATACCGCTCGTTACCGTATTTTGATACTGCCCCAACGAATTTCCGATAGCCACAACCTGCTGACCGATACGTGTCGAAGAAGAATCTCCAAGTTGCGCCGCCGGTAAGTTAGTCACGCCATCTACTTTTAAAAAGGCCACATCATTAAGCGGATCGGTACCAACAAGTTTTACATTCTCGTGTGTCGTGCCATCAGAAAGAACTACTTTGATTGTTTTCGCGTCACTAATAACGTGTTTATTAGTGAGAATATAGCCATCACCGCTGACGATAATGCCTGTTCCCGCACCCTCTTGCTGAGCAGCTTCGCCGTTGCCATATTCCGGCCCGGCCGATTCGGTAGTAATGATGGAAACCACACTTGGTCCCACCTTCTCTACAACACTCGCGATATCCCCCTCTTGTTGCGTGACAATCTTATTCCCATCATTCGCAGGAGCCTGATGAGAGGTTAATCCATTATTGCTTTGCTGATTAAATAATTTGCCTAGCTCAAATCCAGCTACCGCACCCAGGGCAATAAGGACAACTATGCTTCCTGTGATAATCCAGATAATTTTATGATTGCGGCGCGGTCGTACCGGTGTTTCTACGGGTGTTTCTACTACTTCTTCTTTTTTCTCACTCATGATGATTCGATTCTACCCACTCAATCTGAGGGAGGGCTTAAATGCCGCCTGTATTGATGCGATTGAAGAAAATAATCAACACAAGGATGACGCTCACCGAAAAAAGCGCAGGCAATAGCACATCATTGCCACGGACTTCACCATGCTTCTCATAACTTGCGTACACACGCTCTGCGAGGAAGCTAAAGGCCAAGGCCACCAGCGCTTCTTGTACAAATTTGATATGCCCTACTCCGGGTAGATTGTATGCGAACGTCCAGTGGTACATCACCCACCCAAACTCAGCCATTACTAGTCCCCATATGAGACTATAGAAAGAGAGATGCGCTTCTTCGTAACTAGCTAAGACATGGCGCGCTACACTGAAGCCAATAAACCACATAGCCGCAACCACAAATACAACATTCCAGCTATACGAAATAAGGGCCAGGGCCGTAATACCCAAGAAAAGTGCCGTACCCGCCTGCAAAGTGATGAATGCTCGTTTTGAGCGTGGTTTTATAAAAAGTAACCATACGATGTAAAGTGCCGCGATAACACATTGCGCGATAATCGCACCACTTGCTGCGTACAGCAAAATAACCACACTGACACTCACGATAATATCAACTGAGTTGGCTTGTATATTCGCAAACCAATAGCGCGGTCGCACCGCCAATACACGCCACTTGCTCAGTAATACCAGGGCCAAGGCCGCCCACGGTGATTCAACCGCCCATACAATAGCAAGTACGGCAACAGCAAGTGCAATATTTAAAACGACATAGATGATCTCGCTGAAGAGCGATCGTTTTTTTGATAGTTTCAGGAACTCCATACTAGAGGCCATTATACCATTTATTCGCTCGCCGAACGATCTTTGCCAAATATCACGACGAAATTCGTTCCGGCAGCCGGTGTTACGGGAGGTGCTGTCGTCTTCACTTTTATACCAAAGAGCAACTCGAGCTTGCCTTTCGTAGCAGGCATACCATCACCGATCTGATACACTTCAACGTCTGCATAGGTCGCCTCAGGAGCAGTCGAAACATTACTAATGGTGAAGCCTTGCGCCTCTAGTTTATCCGCCTCTTTTTGCGCAACCCCGGCAACCCCCGAGCCATTTAATACGACAACGTTTGCTTCTTCGCTTACAACCGGATTGGAGCTGAGCTTCTTCTTTAGAAACTCCTTAAGTGGACCAAATTGGAACTTACCAGCTACGGGCTGTGCATTTCCGTTCAATATCGGATTCGCCGGATCATTAAGAACTATCGATTGTATATCGCTGTCTTTTATGTCCTTAGCAAGTGAAACCAGCGTGCGTACCTCGCTCGACTCAAAGGTCGTCCTTAAGTTATTTCCAAGAGCATCGATAATACCGCTCACTTTGCCAAAGTCGGTCAACACACCGGCACTAAGAGCTTTTTCACGAATCGCCTTAACGATCTTTTGTTGGTTTTTCTCACGGTCAAAGTTTGATTGCTCAAAGCCATACGTTGGCGCCCTGTCTCCACGCGCCTGAGCCAGATACAGAGCGTGCTCGGCATCAAGCGTCACAGGACCATTAGGATAATCGATAAAATGACCACTTGGGGGACAGCGACGCAACACTTCGGCGCGACTTACCTTACGATCACCAACGCCACACTTCCAGTCAAAGTTACTATCCATCTGACCTCTCGGGTCACGACTTTCAATTGTTACCGTAATACCACCAACAGCGTTCACCAATTCACGCATCACCGTGTAGTTAACATTGACGCCATACTGGATATCAAGCCCAGTGATACCACCAATAAAGGCTTGTTCTTTAGCAAGAGCCGCCCGCTCAGAATCAATATTGTCAGTCCCACCACCGACACAGTTATAGTACGCATTTATCTTTCCCGAGTAGCCAGACATACAGCCTTGACCATATTGTACTTCCATATCACGAGGAATACTGACCATGTACGCATTCTTATTTTTTTGGTCAACGCTAATGATCATGATTGAATCCGTAAGGTATCCCGCTTCGTGTCCCGGGTCGTCTTGAGATGTCCCGAGAACCAATATGTTACTACGCCCATTTTCGTCCTGCTTGAGCGGCTTGTTCTGAATAATATCGAGGATACTACCTTTGAATATTTGGCTTCCCGCATTCATACTTTTGTATACAAAATATCCCGCAATACCTATGATAGCGACAGCGAGTACAATAAGTACCCACTTGATAATGCGACGAAGTTTGCTCTTGGGTTTTTTATCACCCCGACGTTTCTTTCCTTTTTTACCTTGCTCAGGCTCATCGATACCTTTAAGCGACTCGTCGAGATCCCGCTTGGCAATTGGTGTCACTACCCCAACTCGACGCCTAGATGAAGTCTCCGGGTTATTAATAACCGGACGGGTTTGGTTAAACCTATTTGCCGCCTGGGCCATAGGCTCATCCACCTTGGGAGTGTTCGAACGACGAGGCACAAAGCCATCCATGGAGTTTCGCTGCTGTGTCATAAATACTTCTCCTACTATATACGACTCATGCGTTTTTTAAAACGAAAAATCATAAACTTTTTGCTTTTACAGTCACCGCTAAAGTGTGTATAGTAAGAGCAATGGAAGCATCGTTTATGCAACGTCATCCTTTTGTTAAGGATGTTCTCAATATAGCAATCTTTATCGCCTGTGTTCTCATCGGTACACTAGTTATAAATACATACGTTTTTCGTAGTTTCAATGTCGTCGGGCCAAGCATGGAAAAGACGCTCTTTACCGGGGATCGTCTTATTATTGATCGCCTCCCAGTCACGTGGTCCCAGCTTCAAAATAAACCATATATTCCCTCGCGCGGGCAAATCATCGTCTTTAGAAACCCTATGTACAATCCCGGTACGGGCGACGAATACATCGTCAAACGCGTTATCGCCTTCGAGGGCGAACGAGTCACCGTAAAGAACGGGATTTTGACCGTTTACAATACCGAGCATCCCGAAGGTTTCCATCCCGACGATAATAATCACGGCGAGCCAGGGTCACCAACCAGCGGTGAAGTAGACACTACCGTTACGGCTGGAACAATTTTCGTATCCGGAGACCACCGCCAAGGCGACTTCTCGTATGACTCACGAAACGGTCTCGGCCTCATCCCTCTCTATGATGTCGTCGGGCCTGTCGCCTTCCGCATTTACCCACTTAATGGTATACGCGGATTTTAAGCATCAAGTAACTTCTTGAGCCGCTGAAATTCCTTATCGTCTTTAAATCGAATGACGATCTGGCCCGCGCCTTTTGCGGTCGTTTTGATACTTACATCGGTACTAAAGCGTTTTTTAAACTGATCCGTGTCCTTTTCGTAGAGCGAGGCCGCTCGAGGCTGGCTATCTTTAAGCGCATTCCCTTTCGCATTCTTGGCTTCGTTTGCATATTGCTCAATCTTACGAGCACTCCATTCTTCGCTTAAAATCCTAGGGAGAATCTCTTCTGCCGCGCCAGGGTCGACACTCACTAATGGGCGCGCCTGACCTTCGCGCAGCTTACCGTCAGCCAATGCCTCACGCACGGACTCAGGTAAACGAAGTAATCGCAACGTATTACTGATACTGCTCGGCGATTTACCTCCCACGCGCTGCCCGATTTCATCAAGGGTCATATTAAACTGGTCGCGTAGCTTTAGATATGCCGTTGCCGTCTCAAGAATATTGAGATCTTGGCGCTGTAAATTTTCAATCAACGAAAGTTCAAGTCTATGCTGATCACTTAGTGTACGTACAAGTGCTGGAATCTTCTCAAGGCCCGCCTTGGTAGCCGCGCGCCATCGCCGCTCACCCGCAACAATCCGATAGTGGCCGCCGTAAGGCGTCACAACAATGGGCTGCACAACGCCATGCTCGGCGATAGAAATCGCCAGTTCATCAAGAGCGATCTCATCAAAAACTCGGCGTGGCTGATCCGGGTCGGCCTCAATTTGATCAAGTCGGATTTGGCGCAGCTCACTGACCTTCTCATCTTGCTCGGCTGTCGGATCAAATGACTCATCAAATAGTTCCGTCGGAATAAGCGAATCAAACCCTCTCCCAAGCCCTTTTTTAGCCGACACGATCAAGCACCTCCTTCGTTACAGATTTATACGCGCGAGCACCCTTAGAAAACCGATCGTATGCCCCTACGGGAAGGCCATGGCTCGGCGCTTCGGCGAGTCGTATATTGCGTGGAATAACTGTTTTAAACACCTTTCCCGGAAAATGCTTCTTAATTTCTTCATGCACCTGGCCACTCAGTGTCGTCCGACCGTCTACCATCGTTGGAAGCACCCCAATAAGATCAAGTGTCGGATTCATACTTTTGCGGATAAGCTTCATCGTTTCAAGAAGTTGCCCCAAGCCTTCAAGCGCATAAAATTCCGCCTGTACCGGAAGCAACACAAACCTAGCGGCAATCAGCCCATTCACCGTGAGCAAACTGAGACTCGGCGGGTTATCAATCAGTACAAAATCATACCCTTGTACTGTGCCTATAGCGTTTTTAAGGCGAGTAAACCGACGATTCGCTTGCGCCAACTCTACCTCCGTATTTGCTAAGTGTGGTGTCGTTGGGGCTAAAAATAAATTCTTGTGCTTGGTCGGCAGAATAACATCCACGAGCTGCTTTGTCTCTAAGATAACATCGCTCATCGTTCCTTCAAGCTCTTGTTTATCAAAGCCAAGGCCACTTGTCGCGTTTCCCTGAGGATCAAAGTCGACCAGTAGCGTTTTTTTGCCCTGTTTAGCTAAAAAGTAAGCGATGTTGACGGCGCTGGTCGTTTTACCTACCCCACCTTTTTGGTTGGTCACTGAGATGACGGTTGTCACTGGTTTTCTTCCCTCTTCTTTACTCCCTAGTATAGCACGAGCCATGCTTCTTGTGCTGAGAAAATCGCACCCCGAGATCACGAAATACATCATGATGCCCAGGGTGCGAGCTAAGAAAGATCCTAGCCGCCCTACGTAAGGCTAGGAAGAAAAATACCTAATTCTCAAGACTTTCCGACAATCTGTTGTACTGCCCAAGTGTTACCGTCTGGATCATTAAAGCGCGTGAAGATACCCCATGGCATCTCTTCGACTTCGGTTGCGTCAACTCCGTTTTGCCGTAGCATTTCATAAATCGCACGAGTATCTTCGACCACCATTTGCAATCCCTGTTGGCTTCCCGGCTTCATCTCAGTTATACCTTCTCCAATAACAATAGAACATGCCGAGCCCTCCGGCGTTAACTGCACGAACCTCAGCGATTCATTAACGCGGTGATCGTGATCAAGGGTAAAACCGACTTTATTTACATAAAAATCGATAGCCACATCAACATCGCTTACTGGCACAGGTACGAGCTCTAACTTCATTTTCATCATTCTTCTCCTTTAGTGTTTTATAGGTCTATTTAATCACCTCATAAAAAATAAGTTTTGTAAAAAAACGACAATAATTAAAGCTTATGGATGTAATCGGTGTTTATGGTGCCCGACCCCATAATATTCTTCAAATCTTTTGTCAGATGCGCCTGATCCGTATAGCCGACCTCCGCAGCCACTTCAGCCGAGGCTGTGCCTGTCTGGAGTAATTTTACTGCTTCTTGGGCACGGCTGATTTTTTCTAAACCCTTGCGGCTAATCCCTGTTACATCATGAAAGTGACGTTGCATTGTCCGACTCGACATCGCCCTAGGTTCACCGCTTAAAATCGAAGCAACAACGTCATCCTGTTTTAAAATTCCTGCTTCCACCATCGCCTGTGCAAGCTCTTCTGCTTCGTCATAATTTGGAAAACGGAACACACGACCAAGCAGTACAAAATGATCCCTATCCATATTTGGCAGCATTACCGTTGCATCAAGCAACTCGTCACCTTTCATACCAGCTAAGTAAGCACTCGCATCAAACGAAATAACAACCGCGCTCGTCCCCGCCCTATACGGCACGCGCAAGAACGTGGTCTGCTGGCCTGCAAGCATCATGTGGCGGGACCCGTCTTCTAGTTCTAGTGCCAACAGATCCCACGCACAATCTGGTGTCGCAACATACACGCCATCTTCGATGTTTTTCGTATGCCATACACGATCTATAAGCGGATGTGATGATGGGCGGTTTATATGTCGCTGCGTCATTTGCACCTATTATAAACAAAATCTCCGCGTGTCAAACCGACAAACGGAGATTTTAGAGATTTCACGGTTACTTGATCGAAGTGATTTCGAGCTTTGAGTATTTCTGGCGATGACCATTTTCCTTGTGAACACGCTTTTTTGATTTGTAGCGGATCACGCGGATCTTATCGCCCTTTACGAGATCTTCCACCACCTTGGCAATTACCTTCACGTCTTTAACCGTTGGCGTGCCGACAGTGGTTTTTTCACCATCAATAACCAACAGTGCATCAAGCGTGAGCTCTTTTGTTCCTTCCGGGAGGAGGTCCACCAGGAGGGTCTCTTTTTCGGCCGCAACATATTGTTTGCCACCAACCTTAATGACTGCTTTCTTCATTATGATTCCTTTAATTGTTAATCAATCTTGTCTATTGTAACAGATAGAGAGCTCTCTGTAAACCTTTCGCTTTTTGACACAATATAGGTTCGATGATAGGGTATAGAAAGCTCTTGTTTTCTATCGGAAGGAGCCTGGCATGGCCGAATCGGAAGAGGTTGCCGAAGTTCAGACCATCGCAGAAACGTTGAATGTCGCAGACGCTCAGGAAGTCATGAGCTGGTTCGAAAAAGCCGTCCAGGTCACGGTGAAGTACGAGAAGGAGCTCGATCCAAAGGCACGCAGATTTCTGATCATGAACATGGAGGAGACCTGGGGCGCCACCCCAGCCAGAGCTCCTTCCATCGATGCATCTGAGGATGATCTGCGCAATCTTCTAACTTACTTCAGATGGGTCATGAGGCACATCATGTTCCTGATCCATCCCGACAACGATGAGTACGATGCCTGGATCTCTCACGCCGAACAGACCATGAACGATTGCCGGGAATTCCTGGGGTTACCAGCGCTCAAATTGCCGCGTTAAACAACAAGAGCCCGCCCGGCATGCATGAAGTGTCGGGCGTTGCTCCCTGAAATTATTTCTTATTTATTGACTACTTTGTATATTTATGGTATAGTGGTAAGGCTCTTTTTCCTACTAGAGATCGGAGTGATTATCGTGGCAGAGCAAGAAGAGGTGCAGGAGGTTCTCCGCACCGCGCAGAGCCTGGTCGTCGCGAACTACCGCCTCGTCATGACCTGGTTCGAAAAGGCCGTCCAGGTGAGGCTGAGGTACGAAATGGAACTGGACCGAAGGGCCCGCAGGTTCATCGTGGGCAACATGGAAGAGGTGTGGGGGTCGACCCCATTCTACGCACCGTCCCTCACGCCGCCCGGCGCGCACTGCGACGAGGAATACGTCAACTGGGTGATGAGCAGCATCATGTATCTGCTCGATCCCAAGAACGACGACTACAGCAAGTGGTCAAGCCACGCCTTCATCATCATGAACGAATGCCGCGAGCATCTCGGCTTGCCCAAACTCGAACAGATCTCCGCGTAGGCAGAGCTCGCCCGGTGTGCCTCCATGGACACCGGGCGAAGTTCCTTAGAATTTATTTCTTCTCTTATGTATTGATCCTTCAATAACATGATGGTACTGTAAAAAAGCTCTTTTTTCTAGACAGGACGGAGTTTATTGTGTCGGAGTTATCCGATCGTGCAAAGCTGCTTGATGAAGCAGCCAACCTCAACCTCACCCACGTCCAGGACACTGCCCGGTGGTTCAACAACATCGCGGAGTACTGGCTCAAAACCGGTATCAAGATTGACCCGACCCAAGTGCGACACCATATCTTCTCGGAGATGCGAGAGCTGTGGAAAACCAATCGGCCCGTGCTTGTCCCTCCTGCCACGAGGAACAGCCGCGAGTACGACTGCTGGGTGCGCAGCTGGGTCGTGTACTTCCTGAGGGATGACGACGCCGATCGCAACAACATCATCCTGGTGCTCGGCGAGCTGCGTGAATGGCTTAGCCTCCCGCGTCTCGACGTTCAGTAGCAGAAAAACGAGCTGCCCGGTTATCCTACATGATACCGGGCAAAGCTCCTAGAATTTATTTTGCGTAAGGACAACTTGATTGGCATGGAGCCAGCCCTCAACACTGCCGGCATCCAAATACTCTCCCTTTGCCTCTCCCACGATTATCTGCTTTCCACCCGCGACATATTCATTGATCGGATCAATGATCATATATTCACCAGTATGAAGGGTGTTCATGTCACGCTCCAAATAATCAAACATTACACGATCAAATAGGTAAAAGCTGGCATTGTTGAGGTTGCTTGGTGCTGTTTCTGGAGTGGGGTGTTCAACAATTCGTTTATAAAAATTGTTCTCATCCTTATCAATCACCCCGTACTTCTGGACTTCTTCAATTGGAACAGGCACGCCAAAAAGTCCTACGGTAAGATTATTCTCGGCAACGAGCCTTATCAAATCAGCGGCGTTCGAACCACCGTCAGTACGATAGAAGAATTGATCACCCATTATCACGAGCACTTGCTCTTCTGGTTCAATAAATTCTCTACATAGCCATACCGGCACCGTCGTACCGTATTTATCAGTAGTATCTTGAGTAATGTAATGGAAGTTTATCTCGCTAGGTGGAGTTATCTGTGGCAGCATCGCCTCCTTCCCATTTTTTCGCAGATATACCTCAAGTTGTTCATTGCGTGCATAATAGTTTTTAAGTTGCGGCGCATCACCGCTCACTACAAAGTAGATATCTTTTATTCCCGCACGCATACAATCTTGTACGACAAAATCAATCACAGGTATATTCCCTATAGGCAACATACATTTTTCAATAGCTTTGGTAATTGGCAGCCGACGCGTCCCCCAGCCAGCCACAGGTATAATTGCTTTGGTTACATTCATATACGTAGTGTACTACACGCTATCCGGTAATGGAGTACGAACTGCCCGACGGGCTCTATAAAATGTCACGATAATGGTCACTATTAATAAAAACCACCAGTACCACAAAACTCCAAAGATACGCCAGCCACTCTCTGTTGGAGCAACGGCAGTAAGTTTTGTGTTCTGATCAGTTGCGGGAAGCGATACGGGGGTTGTTCGAGCTGTACTGCTCAATTGATCGCTCGTATTTACCACTTCAACAGAGGGAAGATCGAGCGGCTTAGGCACCACAAAAGGTTGAGCAAGTTGTTTACTTAATTGGTCAAGCAATGGGTCTATTGCTTGGGACGAAAGGACTAGCGAACCTCCTCCAGGTGTATTATCCACTGTCACTGTCCGCGTTAAAAAAGCTTCGTTTCCTGCCGCATCCACTCCACGAAAACGTATCTCATACACTCCATCTTCTTCCGTTTTTGTATCCCATAGATACGAAAGGACGGTCGAACCGCTCTCTGTTTCAGCCGTATCACTTTGGTCCTTTGCGTCCATGGTTACGGATTTTCCGCTATGCTCAATGGCTATGTCATATTCCCCAGGGTGCTCCTCTTGAGCCATTAAAGTCACCTGCACCTTTCCCTCCACTATCGCACCTTCACCTATGTTGGTTGACAATTCCGGAGCCGATCTATCAACCACAAACGACAGCACCTGCTCACCGGGGTTACCCACGTCGTCAATCGCCCGCAATTTTAATATATGTATGCCCTCGTTCAGGTTCCCTGCCGTAAATGAGCCTGTTATATGCAAGCGCCCTTCATTATCCCAAGCGCTTGAAACTTGCTGAGTAACATCAGTCCCGTCCAGCTCAAGAGTAAATGGCGTTTCTTCGCGAGCTCCAATGATCGAGGCCTGAAAAGGAATAGTCTGACCCATAGGGCCGCCAAAGAGCTCCGTCATACCAGGTCGTTCAATTGTTATTCCGGGTCCGTTAGTGTCAACTCGCACACGCCATACGGTGCTCCAATCGCTATAATTCTGCGATTGATCAACTGCCCGCACTTGCCAATACCATTCGCCGTCTCCAGCATCAATATTATTGCGAAACGCAATACTTGTCCCGTCTACTCCAGATGAGAAGCCTGATCCCAAAAGCTCCGGGCTAGTAGCCATACGAAACTCGTATGTTACCGGCCCACTATTATCACTTGCCGGCTGCCATGAGAAGGCAAAATCCAGCGTCGTTTCTGCTGTATCATTGGGTGCCCCACCGCCCGGAACACTAGGGGAAAGAAAATCAGTCTTATTAGAGAAGCCTTTGGTTGAAGTGCCCACCGCCCATACCGCACCTCCGTCCACCCGACGAGCCAGGCTCTGAAGCGCTCCCGGCGCTTCAAGCGTGCTTCCCTCGCTGTAGGCTACCTCATTTATAAGCATCTCTCCTTCGTCAAAGAGCCGGATCATATCACCAGAAGTTTCGAGTGTGATGTTTACTACTACAAATCCATGCGAAGCAAGAACCGTATTTATTGTTTCTGTCTGTGTTTTTGACTGAAGCCGCCAACCAGTCAGTGTGATGGGAGTTTCTGTCATATTATAAAGCTCCACCCACCCAGGCTGCGTGCTTAGCTCATTAATAACGACCTCTCCAGGTTGGATAGTACTCGCATAGGCAGGCAGCGAAAAGAAGGGTTGTAGCATACACAGCCACCCCATTGCGATGATCCCTATCCGACGTATCTTACGCCTTTTCGCTAGCCACACGTTTTTACTCCCTCACACTCTATATATAGAGCATACTAATTCTAGTATACCATAGGCCCAAGGGGTCAGACTATTGGCGCTGCTGAAGCTCGTCCATACGCTTATGGCTTAGACCATAGTAGTGGGCGATTTCGTGCCAAAGCGTTCGCTTTACTTGCTCAAATAATTGAACCTCATCTCGCACGACCGCAAGAATGGAATGCTTAAACAGAGTAATTTTATCCGGTAATACAAAAGTATATCCACTTCCACGCTGTGTCAGCGGAATACCTTCGTACAAACCAAGCAAAAGATGGTTCTGGTCAATTTTCATTTTTACTTTTTGCTCTTCGGTTGGCTCATCTTCATATACGATCGCCACATTTTCAAGGCCACGAATATATTCTTGAGGAAGCTCATCCATGGCACGCGTGATCAGCTGGTCAAATTGTTCGTCAGATAATTGCATTACTATAAAAAGTATAGTTTATTCTTTTGTAAAATCAAACCATTCGGGGTCTTTTTGAATATCTTGCTGAACCGACTGCCAATACGCCTCTATCTCTCCCTCGTTGAGACCCTCTTCAAGTGTAATAGCTTCAGCCTCAAGTTGCTCTGCCTCTATCTCTTCGCTAAGACCGTTACCGAGCGGGTCAACCCTACTAAATGATACTGGTGAGTGAAATAAGTGAAATTTCATGTTTTTTGTTTTGTTTATAATTTACTTTTAGATTAGCATAAAATTGGTAAAAAGTCAATATTTCTGTTCGAGTGCCTTGTGAAGCTTATGCTACTAGCAAGGAAACAGCGCTTGAGCTCTTCGCCTTTATGGTGGAAATCGGTATTAAACACCGAGATCTTTGAAACAAAATCAATTATACCTGGCTTTCAGGTGTAATTTTTATTGCTATATGCTATAAAAATGTTATAATAATGCTTGGTGCTGCCTTTTGTATATGTGAAGTATTACTTGTAAATCACGTTTGGAACACATATATAATCTGGCAAATAAGCACTCATTGGTAGTTTTGCAAACTATGGCATTTAGCTCGGGCAGCACCACTCCCGACTCTCACTCCAACCCGGAATGAGTCCTGAAAAGGAGAGTGCCATGAATGGAAACACCCCCCTTCTCGATGAGATATTCGCGCGCGCCTGCGCGTTTGTCGAGGAGAATCGTGAGGTGACACTCCGTGGGATCAACTTCCACGGGTGCACCCACAGCGGAATCGAGTGGACGGTGAAGGCTTACAGTCATCACCCCGAGGTCACGGGCAACCTGCCTGTCATCGGCGCTCCCCCATTCGACCCGCAGCAGTGGCTGGCCGAGCTGGCCAGCACAGGTCGCAAGGCCTACAACCCGGGACCGTGGGAGGGAGTTGTCTTCTTCGTGTGGGGCGGCGCCATCGCCGACCTGCCGAAGCAACTCGCCCGCATCCTGGTGGCCGACTACCTCACCGATCGGATCCGCCGCGAGCGCTCCGACCTTCTCGAGCTCGAGATGGAGCGGCGCGAGCAGCGTACGAAGGTGAAGCACTAGTCAGTCGACCCGGTTCGGGACTCTGGATACTTCGGTATCGGGGTCCCGGCCGGGATTTTCTTTTTAAGCAGTTTTTTCTAGAGATACAACCAAAACCATACCCTCTATTTTTACTTCGGTCTTATATTCAAGCTCGCCGTCTTTCACGCCGTTCGCTAACGTTTCCGCTGCGATGACATCGCGGTGTTCTTCAATCGCTTTTTGCAATTCGTTGTCGGCTGTTTCAAGACCTAGGATAATCCGATCATCCACACTAAGTCCGGCTGATTTACGGGCACTTTGTACATGACGGATCACTTCGCGCACGAGACCTTCGCGCTTCAGTTCTGGCGTCAGTGCAAAATCCAATTCAACCGAAGGATTTGGACTGCCTCCGACTTCAGGTCCACTCACCGCCTCAACTTTCTTCACATTGAGCTCATCCTTCACGATTTCAACAAGTTCAGCGTTAAGCTTTTCGGGTACCGCACTGCTCAATACACTTACCAGAGTTGCTTTAGCAAGCGGCTGGCGAACTTTTACTTTTTCAGCTGCGCGCTTGGAAAGACCGTCATTAATCGCCTGGCGAATAGCCCCCATTTCTTTGAGTATCAACTCGTTAATATGTCCCGCAACTGGCCAGTCAAGTAAATGAACACTCTCACCGCCCGTCAATTTCTGGTACAATTCCTCAGCTAAGAACGGTGTAAATGGTGCGATTATCTGCGACAAATGAACCAGCACATAATGAAGCGTCTTGTAAGCGTCGTCCTTATCTTCTTGCTCGTCGCTCTTCCAGAACCGGCGGCGACTGCGGCGTACGTACCAGTTGGATGCGTCTTCTATAAATGGCAAAATCGGTTTGGTCGCATTTGGGATATCGTACGTATCCATATTTTTCTGAATCTCAAGATTGAGCTGGTGAACGCGACTCACAATCCACTGATCAAGCGGATTTTTAAGCTGTTCAGTCGGATCATTCATGTCGCCGTTCCATTCCCAACCATCAACTTCGGCATACATCGTTAAGAAATCATACATGTTCCAGATCATACTCAGCTTACGCGCAACGTCACTTACGTCCTTATCGATGAGTGCGAAGTCTTCGCCGTTTAACACCGGAGAGCTGAGGAGCAAAAAGCGCAAGCTATCAGCCGAGTACTGATCCATGAGCTCGTTCGGGTCGGTAAAGTTACCAAAGCTTTTACTCATTTTGCGCCCGTCATTCCCCGCTAGCGTACCCGTCGTAATGACATTTTTAAATGCATTGCGGCCGAACAATCCCACATTTACAGCATGCACATAATAAAACCAGGCGCGAACCTGACCCACGTATTCAACAATGAAATCACCGGGGAAATTCTGTTCGAATTTTTCAACGTTTTCAAATGGATAGTGGAACTGCGCAAATGGCATGCTACCACTCTCAAACCAACAATCGATCACCTTTTCGATGCGCTTGTAATGCACGCCATCAAGATCAAATTCAATGTCATCAACCCAAGGACGATGATAATCTTCAAGCTCAATCCCACTTAATTCCTTCAGCTCGGCGTAACTTCCCACAACTTTGATATGCTCTTTACCGTTGCTATCCGTTCCTTTCCAAACAGGCATGGCCGTCGCCCAAAAACGATCACGTGAAAGGTTCCAATCGGGCGCCTGGAGTACCGTTTTTTCAAAGCGACCGTGCTTAATATGCTCTGGAAACCAGTTGATATTCTCCGTATTTTGCTCTAGCATTTCTTCGCGCTGGCCATCGATATCCATAAACCAACTCGGGTGGGCCCGGTACATAAGGCGATTACCATTGCGAAGGTTGTGAGGGTATTCATGCTGAATATACTCGATTTTCCAAACAACGCCGCGCTCTTTTAATTCCTTCGCAATTGCCTTGTTCGTTTCCCAAACATCTTGCCCCCGCCAGTCGCCTTCAGTATATTTGCCGTATTCGTCGAGAACATGAATAACCGGAATATTTTTTTCTTGTGCCAATATGAAGTCCTCTTCGCCATAAGCCGGCGCAAGATGAACGATACCGGTACCAGAATCTGTCGTGACATAATCCGCCGCCCAGATCTTATGCGCGTTCTTCCCCCTGTTCGCAAAAAGTGGTTCGTACGTTTTACCTACAAGTTCACCGCCTTTCAGCTCACGAACAACTTTATACGGCAACACATTGTGCTTCTCATCGGTAAGAGCTTTGTCAAGTAATTCTTTTGCCAAGACAAATCGTTCGCCATCCAATTCAACTTCTGCATATTCGGTTTCTTTATTGATAGCAAGGGCCGTATTGCCGGGCAACGTCCATGGCGTTGTTGTCCACGCCAATAAGTAAACATCTTCATCTGTCATTTTAAACTTCACATAAACGCTTGGATCAGTCACTACCTGGTACGCGCCAGCGTCCATGGTTACCTCGGCTTTTGAGAGTGGCGTCGCCCATTTGGTGTCGTACATAAGCACGCGCTCACCTTCATAAATTTTGCCCTTCTCGTAGAGTTGTTTAAACGCCCACCACACACTTTCCATGTAGTCCTTATCCATGGTTTTGTACGCGCCTTTAAAATCAACCCAACGACCGATACGGTCAATCGTGTCTTCCCATAAACCACCCGTCTGAATCATACTTTCACGAGCTGTCGTAATATACTCGGCAAGGCTAATTTTGGTCCCGATTTCATGCCGATCAGTAATACCAAGTTTTTTTTCAACGAAATTCTCAGCCGGCAGTCCATGCGTATCCCAGCCCCATACGCGCTCTACTCGTTTGCCTTTCATTGTCTGATAGCGCGGAACTGCGTCCTTAACGATTGAGCTGAGAAGAGTCCCATGATGCGGCACGCCTGTGATAAATGGTGGACCATCGTAAAATACATAGCCGTTGCTTTCCGATCGATTTTCAACCGACTTTTCAAACGTTTTGTTTTTTTTCCAGAAATCAACGAGGGCTTTCTCGTATTCAAGTGCTCGCCTTCTCGTATTTGCTTTGAATTTCATCCCTTTTCTCCTTCCCGCACCATTGTTATAACTGGCAAAATTTCATGCAAAATATGATCTGATCCCTCAACTTCTCTAAATCCGTACTTACGATAGAATGCTTTTGCGCGCTCGTTATACGAAACGACTTCAAGCTCGATCGTAGCTGGGCCGGCCCAAGACAGAAGTTTCTCCATCAACCGATGTGCAACCCCCGAACCATGATGAGCTACATCAACGTAAAGTGCACCAAGACGGTATTTTCCCGCTTCATTACGGCAGATTCCAAGGCCAACGATCACCCCCTTTTCATTCTCAGCAACAATATATAACGAATCACCTTTATTACTAGCACGGATAAATTCTCGACGCTTCTTCAGATTCTCATCAGTCATCCACTGTTTTGTCCTGGCTTCTACCCATTCTTTCGATACCCCTTTTTCTGGGTTAGGGTATGTATCAAGCCAGGATTTTGCCTGCATAGCCAAAACTGGCAGCTGATCAGCTTCTTGGATGGTTCTAATCGTATACACGCCGGTCTTCATCTTTTGCCTTTCTTAAAACAAAAATCTCTATTTAGTCACTGGAATCCGCTTGCGGCGGACGGTACCATCCAGTTTCTAAAAAGAGATTCTTTCTAGCGCTTGATTGTCTGCTGTAACGTCGCGTATACACGCTGGGTTCTACTCTCTAAAAAGATTTCTTCCCAGTAACTTCGCGGGTGATAGCCGCTCATCTCCTGTAGGCATACAAAAGAACGTTGCTCTTATTTTACCTCATTTCTCCCTGATATGCCAGAGGCAATAGATAGCTTAGAACTAAAAATCTCGCCCAAAGCCGAGCGTATTATGAAATATTTATTAAATACGTGCCAGTTTCTGATCCGTTCTGGCATTATCCTTAGACAAAAGTACATTTTCTGTTACACTGTTGCCAGTATGGCGAGACGAAAAGTGTCACAGTTGCCGACCGAAGATCGGCCTCGTGAGAAATTGGCCCGAAAAGGAACTGCGAGCCTTTCAGACTTCGAGCTGCTTGAAGTAGTTATCGGAAGTGGTAGCCGTGGCACTGATGTCAGTTATCTCGCACGCCAGGTCCAAAAATTACTTGCAAAAGGTACGGACGGCCTCAACCTTGAGAAGCTCACCGCACTTAAAGGCGTTAGTATTGCCACCGCAGGCAAATTGCTCGCCTCTCTTGAGCTTGCCAAGAGATATCTTGTAAAAGACGTTGAGCCGCTACGTACCCAAAAAGATATCCTTACCCGCCTTGCCGATATCCGCGATAAGCAGCAAGAATATTGCGTTTGTCTCGCATTAGACGGTGGGCAACGACTTATCGCACAACGGACTATAACTATAGGCACATTGGATAGTGTTCTCACCCACCCACGTGAAATCTACAGTGATGCCATCGTAGACCGAGCCGCTTCAGTTATCGTGGCTCACAATCATCCTTCAGGCAATGCTCGCCCAAGTGCCAAGGATATTACACTTACGCAACAGCTCGCTGCGGCGGGTCAGCTCCTCGGTATTCCTCTTCGTGATCATATTATTATCACAAAATTAGATCATTTTAGCTTTCGCCAGCATCACATGCTGTGATATAGTAATGAATCAATGAGGGAAAAACCGCTTGCGTATCTGGAAATGAAACGCCCGCCCAAGACGGACACTGCTCTGGCCTCCAATATCGTGCACCATTGGCAGACCAGACATCTATACGGTAAAGCACTTGTTGTTTCTCTTTCTCCCGAGCCCGTAGCCAAGCTTATTCGAAAACAATGGCTCTCTTTGCTTCAATCGCTTCAGCACGAACGCTCCAGGACAATCGATGCCGACCAGCTGCTTCAACTTACCCATAGCATTACCCGCATGCAACAAATGGTAGTAACTATTGATGCCCCGCACGAGTTTCCAGCCGCTCATATATGGTGCATTACGCCCGAGCAGCTATTAAAAAGTGAATTGCCTCGCACCTGCCAGAGCATTTACATTGGTACACAAGTTTCCACCAATCTGAAAGACCATCTTTATGAAATTCTTCCCGCTCATAGTCTCGTCGTCGACTTCGCCCAAAACGAGCCTTGGCTACTAGCGAGCAAATCAATACTGGACGATAAAGTGCATCACGCCTGGGAAGAATTACAGACTTTTTTCTCACAGCATGATATCGATATCCAGCAATTATCTCTCGATTCTATGGATATTGATCGTATTGATGATGCACTCGATGCCTTGCTTGATAGTAGCAGTTCTTTTTTGCGACATGCGCGGCATTTTCAAGAAGCACTCCATCTTGCCCAGCCATTACGGCCAAACTTTAAGCTAAAGGAACAGTACGAATTAGCAAATATGCTGGCTCGTCGGGTGGCGATGCTCACACCAGGTATGCTTCATCATTCGTTCATTCAGTCTGAAAACGACACATTCTCACTATACGACATCGTCTCATCTCAGCGGCACACTCGCGAGTCGCTCACCGCTATGATCGCCCGTCATCTTCAAGCTGGGCGCAAAAATCTCGCGCGCGCACTCGAGACAGCCTTTGTTAATAATACGTTGACGCTCTAATTATTTTGAGCGCGGAGGAAGCGGCACAAACGCGCTCGTGCGATGTTTGTATTCCTTCCATCCCGGTCTCCCCTCAAAATGACGTTCGGTAAGCGGTACGCCAGACACAAACAAAAGCAGAATTGTAATCGTAAGCGGCGCAACAATCGTCAGCCATCCGTACGGTACGGCAAGGGCCATCACATATATTCCCCACCACTGCGTTGCTTCTCCAAAATAATTCGGGTGTCGAGTGTATCGCCATAGTCCTGATGTCATAAGCTTGCCTTTATTTTTAGAGTCAGCTAAGTGGTGCCGCAACTGAGCGTCGCCTACTGACTCAAATATAAACCCAATAATCCATATGGCAGCTCCGACATATACATTCAGGGAAATACCGTGTACATACGAAAGGTTCACGACGATAACCGATAAAGAAATGAGCGTGGCAAGAAACGCTTGCACCAAAAAAATATGCAAGTAAGACTTAAGTGCAAAATGATGATGCCAGCGCTGCTGCATGGCTGCGTACCGCGGATCCTCTTTAGAAGAAGCCAAGAAACGTTTTAGTAGTGAAGAGCTGAGCCGCACAGCCCATACGACAACGAGAGTTGTGACTATGTATTGCAACCATCCAGGCTCACCCCAAAGCAAACTTATCAGCGCAGCAACAATAAATGCTCCACCCCAGGCAACATCGACAATATCTAAACGCCGCCGCCGCCACGCAATGATAAACACGATACTCATGTAAATTATCACCATCACGAGCACCGCTGTTATAAGGAGCATCATAAGAATAAACTATCACCAAATTTAATGAGTACGAGTGCTATCATTAAGACAATCCACGCAGCTGTCGCAATCTTGCCTACGTCACGCGCCATCAGTTCTTGGATTTTTTTATTGATGCTTTCCGAAAAACGAAACGTATTTTCACGTAAATTAAGGTGGGTCAAACTCGCAAAAATCAGCGTGGTCGAAAACGTCACCACCAGACACCATGGGCAAAGCACTTGTATAACATACACGCTACTAAAGAATAGCCAGTAGGCAAAAATAGCTCCTAGTCCATAACAAATATTTGCCACAATCAAGAACCAACGCTTAAACTGCACGCCAGAAAGCCCTGCGACTGCGACGGTTATTACTACAGGGTAAGCCATCAGCCCGATATATGGGTTGGGAAAGCCAAACAGGCTCGCCTGCCATGTCTGCATTACTGTTGCGCAATTTAATACCAAATTAATTGAGCATGTCAGGACGGCATCAGGGTGTTCAAGCAGATGAATTCGCTCTACAGACAAGTCAAAGGCGGAAATAAGACCAGCCACACCAAAAACCAGCATCACACCAAAAAGCCACTTATTTGATCTCTCAGTCGCCTTTTTCTTGCCCCTATTTAAAAATTTAAACATAGTAACTCACCTCGCTAATCGTCGGGAGCGGCAACCCCCTCCACTGCTGCTGCAAAGCTCCATCGTCACTTAGGGCGATAAGTGTTGGATATTCAACAATGTCATAGGCCCTACAAAAAGAAGTGCCATCTGGCGTATCAGGATCAATCACTTCAAGTTCATGCCCCGTTTGGCGTGTAAAATCACGAAGATACTCAGAGACCGTCCGCGCGTAGTCGGTCTCATTTTTTGTCACGATAATCACCCTCATCTTTAAGGCCCTATTTCTTGCGACGTTGCTTTAGAATTTCTTCAAACTCATCAAGTGTCTTAAATTCATGATATACACTAGCAAATCGCACGTACGCAACTTCATTTCGCTCGGCTAACTCATCGAGTACTAAATCACCAATCTGTCGTGAGGTGACCTCACCATCGCCTGATGCATAAAGCATATCTTCGACACGATCGACCATTTCGTCAATTTCCATCTCTGAAGCAAAAAACTTCCCAACCGATCGCTTCACGGCCGTAGAAAGTTTTTCTCTATCAAAAAGCTCACGAGTACTATCTTTTTTCACCACAACTAAGTTGGGGCGTTCGATTCTTTCATAAGTCGTGAACCGATGCTTGCCATCCAACGATTCCCGCCGACGACGAATCGTTAATCCATCGCTTGATTCTCGTGATTCAATCACACGACTATCGCCAATTTTTAGTTTTGGGCGCATACAAACTTACAAGCCTCCTTAGGATTCGTCTGATTTTTTCTTGCGGCGTCGTAGAAAGGCGGGCATGTCAGACTCGTCTTCTTCTTGCGCTGGCGTATTCCAAATATCCTGTGGCGTATCATCCGCAAAAGCCGCAGCAGCATCAGTTTGATCCAATTCCATATTGATGTCTTTTACGGCATCTTCAGAGACAGATTCAGTAACCGTTGGCGTAGGCTCAGCTGTTGCCGCATCAAGCTGTGCAGCTTGCTCGTGGAAGTAGGCACTGTCAAAACCAGTTGCAATAACAGTAATGATCAGTTCATCTTCAAGCTCAGGCTTTAAGGTTGCACCAAAGATAATATTTGCATCTGGAGAAACGGCGCTGGTGATAATTTCAGCAGCTTCTTGAATCTCACTCATGCTCATGTCGTAACCACCAGTTACGTTAAACAGAACGCCCTTTGCACCGTCGATCGAAACTTCAATAAGCGGTGATTCGATAGCCTGCTGAGCGGCCTGCGCAGCACGATCATCGCCACTTGCACGGCCAATCCCCATAAGCGCCGAGCCTGCATTGCTCATGATCGCCTTTACATCGGCAAAGTCCAGATTAATCAATCCATGTTCAGTAATAAGCTCTGAAATACCTTGCACCCCCTGGCGAAGCACGTCATCGGCAATCTTGAAGGTTTCAAGAAGTGGCGTACGACGATCGATTGTCTGCAAAAGTCGATCATTCGGGATTGTAATAAGTGTATCAACATTGCGTCCAAGTTGAACGATTGCACGTTCTGCATTTTGGCGGCGCTTTTCACCCTCAAAACTAAATGGCTTCGTGGCAACACCAACCACCAAAATACCGAGCTCACGAGCGACCTCAGCAACGACCGGGCCCGCACCGCTTCCAGTTCCACCACCTGCACCGATGGTGACAAATACCATATCGGCGCCCTCAAGTGCATCGCGAATTTCATTACGCGATTCATCGGCCGCCGCTTCGCCTGTCGTAGGGTCCGCACCGGCACCCAGCCCATTCGTCGTTGAATGTCCTAAGTGAATCTTCACGTCGGCTTTTGAGTTATGGAGTGCCTGGGCGTCAGTGTTCATAGCAATGAACTGCACACCGGCCAGCCCAGCATCTTTCATGCGGTTTACAGCAGAACCACCGGCGCCACCGACACCGACAACTTTAATGCTCGCAAATGTTTGAATTTCAGTTGGTTTCACTTCAGGCATGGAACTATGCTCTCCCCCAATATTCTCTTCTTACCCAGTATAACATTTATTGTTCAAAAACAAATTACGCCTTAAAACGGCCCAAAAACGACGAAATCATTCCGCCAGCCTTCTTCAACGCGTCCTTGCCATTTTCACCCTTGCCACTCGTGCCCGCCTTCGATGCGGCACCTTCGGCATCAAGCAACATAAGCCCCACGGCCGTGGCAAATTGTGGCTCTTCTATGCTTTCTGCAACTCCACCAAAGCCGGCAGGTTTACCCACTCGTGCGGCAAGCCCCAGCTTTTCCTTGGCGTACTCAGCAATACCTTTGATTTTAGCGGATCCACCCGTCAGGACGATTCCACTTGGAAGCTGACCGGCACGACCGGCACGCTTCAATTCTTTCTGAATAGCATCGAAGATCTCATCAAGTCTCGCCTCTACGATCTCATCCACGTCGTTCGAATCAAAATAAATTGTTTCTTTATCTTGTTTTAAAGAGATACGCTCGTCATTTTTACGAGCGACGGCTGTCCCGTGGCCTACTTTTACTTTTTCCGCAATCTCAGGGTCCGTCTTAAGCCCAATGGCAAGATCATTGGTGATGTTAACACCACCTAGTGGAATGACCGCAACATACTGAAGATCACCCTCTTCAAAAACAGCAATACTGGTCGTGGCACCGCCTAAGTCTACTACCGCTACGCCATTTTCTTTCTGCTGCTCCGTTAAAACGGCCCTCGCCGCCCCCAGCACGGATGGCGTCACCATTTTAAGAGCGACTTTTGCCATTTCAGCAGATTTTTCGAGGTTATGAAGATGTGGCCCCAGAGCAGATACGACGTTGGCGTTGATTTCGAGCCGGGTGCCAGTCATGCCGAGTGGATCCTTAATATTATCTTGGCCGTCAAGGCGATAGCTGTGTGGGACAACTTCAAGAATCTCGCGATTAGCGGGTACTTTGCCTAATGTCGCTACTTCTTCAATACGTGCCAAATCCGCCTGAACAATCTCATGATCCATTGCACCAACCGCTATCATGCCGTCGGCTTTAGTGCTTATTATATGCGATCCATTAATACTTAGTACGGCAGCATCTACTTGGTAGCCGCTCATCCGCTCTGCTTCACCAAGCGCCTCATCAATTGCCTGCGCAGGACCCGCTAAGTGGGCTACAACTCCTTTACGCATGCCACTATTTGCCGCCGAACCCACTCCAACAACGGTGGGAGTCCCTGTAGTTGCATCGATATGGCCAACCACGCAGCGTATAGTAGTCGTACCGATATCAATACCGACGGCATATCGAGAAGTTTCTTGCATACGCTACAGTATAACGCTTATGCACTGTTTTGCCTAGTTTTTCATGCTGCTAAGGCCTTCATCCTGGTGATGTTGTATATCTCCTAATAATAGACACCTGGTGTCGTTTGATACCAGGTGTCCGCTTTTCTCTTTTACAATACTTTTAATATATAGGCGTGGATTTATCGATTTTATCGAGTTCTTTATCAATATTACCCGCAATTTTTTGAGCTCGCTCAACGTCTTTATCAAGGTCATCATAATTGCGATAGTTGTACGTATTGTACGAGTCGAGTCCATCACCACCAGTTTTTTTACTAGGATCATTAAAGGTAACTGATGCACCCCAATATCCTTTATTAAAAACGGGGTCATCTTTGGCTATAGAAACAACCGAATTGATGCCCGGGTTCGTGTCTGTTTTGGGATTTGTCTCCCATATCTCAGCAGACTTTACCTGCGTAACATCCGGCTTACCTTGGGCATCTTCACCAACAACAGCTCTCACTCGGTATTCACCGCCATTAACTTCTTTTGAATAAGAAAGGATCGAATTAGCACTATTTGATGAATCCTCAGTGACAGATGCGATGCCGCTCTTGCTATCCCAGCCATTTTTGTTCATTGCTTCTACTTTATCCATAACGAAACGAGCAGTTTTTTCGGCTGTGGGTTTTAGGGCTGGCTCAAACCGTTCATTCATCTGCGCGACCTCTTCCGTACGCTCAGACTTGCTAAGCTGATCCAAGCCATAACCGGCACCAGCGAGTATACCACCTGCAAGGGTCCCTGCTAAAATCCTTTTACCCCACTTGCGCAAACGAGATTCAGATCGAGACTCTCGCTCTTCTCCCTCAGGACGATCGTAGCCTGGCTCAGTGAGACCATTAAATATTTCTTTGAAAGTAGGTGCGTGATTTTTTATTTTTGCCATGCCATAATGTATTTATTTATAGCATAAGCTTTACAAAAAAGCAATAGCAGTATTACAGGTGAGTGAGTATTTCGGCGCCAGTCTCTGTCACAAGCACCGTGTGTTCAAAGTGTGCCGCGAGGCTGCCATCGCGCGTTGAGATGGTCCAACCATCATCTTCATTCACTATTCTTTCGCCGCCAAGTGTTGCCATCGGTTCGATGGCAACTGTGTCTCCTGGCTTTAGGAGAACACCCGTTCCTCTCCGGCCATAATTGGGAAGTTCTGGCGGCATATGCATTTCAAAGCCAACACCGTGACCCACCAGCTCCCTTACAATGCCAAGCTTACCTTCATGAAGCACTTTCTCGATCGCAGCTGCGATATCACCCGTATACGTCGAGCCTTTGATAGCATCAATACCCGCGTAAAGACTTCGCTCCGTGTAGCTTAATAGGTGTTTTTTTGCGCCGCTTGGCTTTTCACCGACAATCGTCGTAAATGCCGAGTCTGTCTTCATATTTTTATATGCGATCACCAAGTCAAAACTTACAACATCGCCCGTTTCGAACTCGTAATCCGTAGGGATACCATGAACGATCTGCTCATTTATACTGATGCAAATAACATTTGGGAACTGCACTTCGCTTGTTTTATACGTCGCAATCGCACCGTGCGCCTTAATCTCTTTTTCTACCCATGCATCAAGCTCTAGCCCCGTGACACCCGGCTTCACTTGTTTTTTCAACCCATCAAAAATCGTGGCAAGGATTTTGCCGCCTTCGCGCATCGCATCAAGCTGAGCGGGTGTTTTTAAACCAGTTTGCATGCCTCAAGCTCTTCCATAATTCGATCGTGCACTTGCCCAACGGTGCCTGTTCCATCAATGTGTGCAATATTCACACCTTGCTCAGTCAGGTAGGTGAGAATCGGGTAAATTTCAGTTCGGTAAATCTTAAGACGCTCATCAACCGCTTCGGGAGTATCATCAACTCGGCCGCGTACCTCAATGCGCTTGAGGAGTTCGCTGCGAGGCACTTCCAAAACGATTACGATAGCGATCGAACGTTCGTGCTCTGGCTGCGTTTCAACAAGCCATTTAGCCTGCGAAAGTTGGCGGGGAAATCCATCTAAGATAACACGATCGATGTTTTTGGCCCGCTTAAGCGCTTGGCCCATCAGCTTGTTTACCTTTTCGGTATCAACAAGTTTGCCCGTTTGCATATCTTTAATAAGTTCGATGTCGTGGGTATCGCGCAGCAGCTGTCCAGCGCTAAGCCAGCGCCACCCATTACGCGCAGCCAACATTTGCCCCTGGACGCTTTTTCCCGCTCCCGCCGGACCAAAAAATACGATCATACTACTCCTTCGCTAGTGTTTCTTTTACGATGCGAGCCAAGCTGGCACCATCAGCCGCATTGCCTACTTCTTTTTTAACAGCACCAATCACTTGGCCCATCATCTTTATATCAGTCGCACCAAGCTCAGCAACCTTTGCGTCAATCACTGTTTTCAGTTCCGCCTCGCTCAATTGCTCGGGTAAATAACGGCTCAGAACCTCAGCTTCTCGTCGCTCTTGATCCGCCGCATCCTCACGCATGTTTTGATCGTAAATAGCTGCGCTTTCGTAGCGTTTCTTTACTTCTTTTGCAATAATCTGCTCAATCGTGGCGTCATCAAGGCCCGTATCGCGTTTGCCTTGAGCTACTTCTTCATTAAGAATAGCCGCCTTAAGATTTCTGAGTGTCTCGCCCACAAAACGATCGCCGCCTAACAAGGCGGCTTTCATATCGTCTGCAATGCGCTGATTAAGCGCCATAATTTAGCGGATCCCCAAGCGAGCTTTAGCCAACTTGTCAGCTTTTCGCTCTTTGCGAATAATTGCCTTCTTGCGACGCTCAACCTTGCTCTCGTCCTTGCTAAAGCGCATTTTTGCCTTAGCCTGAGCAAGCACACCACTCTGCAACACCTTGCGGTTGAAGCGACGAATGATGTTTGCGTTTGCTTCGCGTTCGTCTTTACGTGTAACTTGTACCATATCGCTTGCTATTGTAACAGAGATCCCTTCTCTATGCAATGGCCTCCAAAAATGAAATTGAGCCCGCCCCGAAGGAGCTTTTGGAAGAAAACTTCCTAGGCTCAACTTCGAAGCGGGCTATACCAGCAGGTCACCCAGGACTTCCTTCGCCTTCTCGTCAAAGACCAGGGAGATGGCCCGTATAACCATCGGGTCCAGTTCGGGGTGCTGCTTGCGGAGGCTCCGAGACTTCGTCGAGTAGTAGAGGTTCACGGTCGGCTCGCCACCTTCGACGGTGAATTCGACTTGGTCGAGTTCGGGACCGAACCCCGCGATAAGAGGCTCCATCTTGTCTTCCAGCTTACGCTGGAGTCGTTCCCAGTCGGCGACTTCGGGAAGCCGTGTCATGCTCCTGCCGGTTTTGTAACCTCCGGTCTTGGGGTACATATCTCACTCGTTTCTTCCGAGAATGGATATTGTTCCATTATTAAAACTCCTGGCAAGAAAATATACAAGCTTAAAAACTTTCCAGGTGAAGTAGTCGCCCTTCAACACTTCGTCGCCCTTGCCATTCGTTCAAGGTTGGATGAAACCACGCTTTTACTCGTTCACCTGGTTTAACAAAAAAATGGGCTGGCGCGTTAAACGCCAAAAACTGCATAGCCTGGTGCAAACCATCCTCAAGCTCTAACTTTACATGCTGCGCGTCCGCTCCCATCCTACGAATTCCAGTAACAAGCAGGCCATCAGCCCGAAGAACCGGCTCGGGATTGCCATTACCGAACGGTTCAAGTTGCTGAAGCTGCTTTAAAAGATCCTCGCTAATATCTGTTAGTTTTTCAATCACCACATCTTCTTTTGGAAGTAAAAGTGCCGCCTGATTTAACAAATTCTGCGATCGATAAAACTCGTTCACACGCTGCCGAAAGGCACCAATATTTTCCGTCGGCAGTGTAACGCCTGCCGCTAGCTTATGCCCACCGCCCTTTGTGATAATGTCATCCGCTGCTCGTATCGCATCGGCTGCACTGAAATCCCCGTAGCTCCTTGCCGAGCCTTTACTCTCTTCACCCATTTCCTGAAGCACGTACGTGGGTTTTTGATATTTTTCGAGCAGTTTTGCGGCCACAATCCCGATGATTCCATGATTCCAGTCTGTATGACTTACTACAAGTACTGGATCGTCTGTGTGTTGTTCCGCCTGAAGAATAGCCGCCTTAAAAATAGCATCTTGGTCGCGTCTTCTCGAAACATTTAATGCATCCAACTGCTGCGCTTTTTCAAGCGCGAGAAGAGACTCCGTGGCCCGTAGCATATCAAGCGAATACTGGGCGGTTTCGAGTCGTCCGGCAGCATTCATACGCGGACCCAACCCAAATCCCAAACTTCTGGCATTCACCATACCTGGATCTACGCCAGCAACCGCCATCAGGGCGCGGAGCCCGGGTCGACGCGTTTTTGAGAGCACCTTGAGCCCCCAATACACATTCGCACGATTTTCATCAACCAGCGTTACTACGTCACATACTGTACCTAGCGCCACCAAATCAAGAAGCCATTTTTCTTGCCCGGGCGGTAGTCCGTCCAGTCGCGTCTGTAGGGCCTGTACTAGCTTAAATGCTACCCCCACGCCCGCCAAATCGATAAATGGGTATGAATGATCGGGGCGCTTCGGATTAATGACCGCGACGGCGGGAGGCTGTACTGGAGCAACGTTGTGATGATCGGTCACAATCACATCCATTCCCAGTTCATTTGCTCGTATAATCTCTTTTTCGCTCAAGCTTCCGCAGTCTACCGTCACGATCAGTTGTGCACCAGTCGCAGCGATTTTCTCAACCGCCTCAACCGTCAAACCATAGCCTTCAACAAACCGATTAGGAATAAATGCTTCTACATTTTTAAACCCAAAAGACTGAAACGCGTCCAGCAACACCGTGGTCGCCGTTAAGCCGTCAATATCATAATCACCGTAGATCATAATTGAATCCTGGCGCTCCCTAGCCTCTACCAGTCGATCGACTGCTGCTTGCATATCCGGTAATAAAAACGGATCGTGCATCGCTTCATATTTTGGTGACAAAAAAATACTCGCCGACTCTTCATCGAGCCCACGAGCTTTCAAAATCTGCCAAAAAAGCGACATTAGATATCAGCAGATGAGCGCTTTGGCCGTGACGCCTGCTGCTGCGATTTAATCACGATACTTTGCAGTTCTTTAAATATGGGAAACTGCTTATTGGTTGAATAAATCTTCGTATTACCCTGCTTCTCACTAGCCAGAAAGCCCACTTTTTCGAGGCGTTTCAGCTCACGCTGGATATTACCTGGATCCTCTTTAATAAGTTTGGCTAAACCCCTTACGTGCGTATGGAAATCAGGATACTTTGCGTAGACAACTACGATTTTCCGTCGCACCCTAGAAGTAATGAAAACATCTAACATTTAATCCCTCGTCTCTAAAATCACTGACACTTCCGTTGCTTTTTATTCTACACTTCATGCGGTACCAAATGCAAGTCTTCATTAGCGCCAATTCAAAATAATTTGGTTAATTTTTGCAATAGTTTCTTCATGTGTCGGTATGTCATTCTTTTCATAATAATGATCGACGCCAAGGAAATTTTCCTTCACATCAAGCACATGCAATTCGTCTGCCATAATATGCAGCTTATCTACTATAGGTACCGTAGCAATGGGTGTCGCAACTACCAGCTTATTGACCCTTACCGGCTTTAGGAATTCTACCGCCACATCCAAAGGACCGCTCGAGTCCAATCCGTCCGACACAAGGATGACCGTATGATCACGCAGCATATCGGCATCAATAATACCCCCTTCTCCAACCAATCGATTAATACGTTGCATCGCCTCTCGCTTCTGCTCTTCTAGATAGCCGTGAAATTCGCCCGTATATTCTTCGAGTTCGCCCGGACTAAGCGAAGTATTGTATGTTAAATTACCCGACTGCGACATTGCTCCAAAACTCATATTTTCACCGGGAATCTGAATATTTTCAATCACCAGCATGGTTAAGATACAGTGCAGCGCAGAAGCAATCTGCTCACCTACTTGAACAGCCCCATCACTGAGAGCAACTACCGCACAGTTCTCGTAACGATACTTTTCTACCAATTGCTCGGCGAGCATATACCCTGCCTGGGCACGACTTTCAAAATACATATGATTTCAGTTTAGCAGTATACTGAAAACTATGCACTACTATGAGGTGGCTCCAAATCAAATTATTCGCGCAGGCAGCAATGTCTTTACATATGCATCCGATACGACTCTCTCAATAGGGGCATTGGTTGAGATTCCCATAGGGAAAAAGCTGCTCGTGGGTATTGTAGTGCGTGAAGTAAAAAAGCCCTCATTTGTTACAAAACCCGTTTCAAAAATCATCGAAGACACTCCCCTCCCCAAGCCTCTTGTTTCTACAGCCTTATGGATCAGCAACTATTATGCCACACCTCTCGCACTTGTCTTGCAAGCATTACTCCCAAGAGGCCTCCAGAAGAAACGCCGCGAGCGAACGCAATCCCTCCGCTCGTCGATTCGAGAGCGAACACAAATTTTACTCAATAAAGATCAGTCTCGAGCAGTAGAATACTTTGAAGCGATGCCTCCCGGCACCGCTCTGCTTCACGGTGTCACAGGCTCCGGCAAAACCCGAGTATACATTGAGCTGGCACAAAAAGCATATAAACGAGGGCAATCTATCATTCTTCTCGTGCCTGAGATCGCCCTCACTTCGCAACTCGTCGATGAATTCTCGTCACACTTTTCCAACGTAATCCTCACACACTCAAAACAAACGGAAGCCGAGCGTCATAACCTATGGAGCACCGTTCTTCACAGTACTCGGCCTCAAATTATCATCGGCCCACGATCCGCTCTTTTTCTTCCCGCCAAAAATCTTGGTTTTATCATTATAGATGAGTTTCACGAGCCAAGTTTTAAGCAAGAACAATCGCCGCGATATTCGGCTCTTCGCGTAGCCAGTATACTTGGCAATAGTCACGGAGCAAAGGTGATTTTCGGAAGCGCTACACCTCCCGTAGCCGACTATTATGCTCTAAAGCAATCCAACCGACCCATTATCACACTACCAACGCAGGCCCAAAAAGATACAGTTAAGCCAGACATTCAACTCGTTGATATGACGAAGCGAGCAAACTTCAAAAAGCACCGCTTCCTCTCTGAGACTCTTGTTCAAGCCATGGAAAATACTCTTAGCGAAAACAAACAGGTGCTTATTTTTCACAATAGACGCGGCAGTGCCAGCACAACATTATGTGAAAACTGTGGCTGGACAGCAATCTGTCCTCACTGTTTTATCCCATTTACCCTCCATACCGACACCCACACTTTGCGCTGCCATATCTGTGATACCACCGAGAAAATTCCTACACACTGCCCTTTTTGTCAGAGCGTCGATATCATATACAAAGGTATAGGCACAAAACTGATCGAATCGGAATTAAAGAAAAAATTCCCGAATAAAAAAATTGTTCGATTTGATGCAGACAGCGATTCCGATAAGACGGTGGAGAAAATGTATAAGGAATTGTACGATGGAACAATCGATATCATTATTGGCACCCAGGTTATCGCCAAAGGTCTTGATCTTCCCCATTTGCGAACAGTTGGCGTTATCCAAGCCGATGCGGGGCTCGTCCTTCCGGACTACAGCACAAGTGAACGCACATTCCAGCTCCTCGCCCAGGTTGTCGGTCGTGTTGGCCGGTCACATCACTCTACACAAGTAGTCGTGCAGAGCTACCAGCCCAATCACCCCGCAGTTAGAGACGGTCTGACACAAAATTATAATGACTTTTACAAGAACATGCTTCGCATACGTAGGGATGGTCGCTTTCCACCTTTTGCGTATCTATTGAAACTCACGTGCATATACAAAACCGAAGCTGCTGCGATTCGTAATGCAACAGAATTTGCAAAAAAACTTCGCCAAAACCCTTCAACCCAAATACTCGGCCCCACGCCAGCATTTTATGAGCGGCAAGGCGATTCTTTCCGCTGGCAACTTACTATTAAGTCGGCTCGTCGCTCAGACCTTGTCGCGATCATACCCACGCTTCCGGCCACACATTGGCAATTCGAGCTTGATCCTCCCAGCCTACTGTAAGATTACCCTGTATCTGTTATAATAACCCTAATGAAAAAAGAAAATATTATTACGCTGCCCAATCCTCACCTTCGGGAAAAGTCAGCCAAGATTCATGTTGTTACAGATAATGTTATTGAACTTATCGATGACATGACAAGCGCATCAATAGACTGGGAAGACTCTCGTCCGCACGAAATTAGCGCGGCGCTCGCCGCCGTTCAGGTTGATAAATTGGAGCGGGTCGTCATCGTTCGCAGCGACTTCGATGACAAAGCCATCCGTGAGTTCACAGCACTTATTAACCCAGAGATCGTCAAACTTGAAGGCGACATCACCTATGACTACGAGGGTTGCCTCAGTGTTAACAATATCTATGGTCGGGTTCCGCGCCATTCGAAAATCCGCGTCAAAGCACTTGATGTTCAGGGCCGCGAAGTTCGCTTCAAGGCGGAAGGATTCCTTGCTCGCGTCCTTCAGCACGAAATCGATCATACCAACGGCATTCTGTTTATTGATCACATTAAAAACGTAAAAGATGCTTTCTTTAAGCTCGACGACAAAGGCGAGCTACAACCGCTAGACTATGAAAAACACATCCATAAAAATACTATTCTTTGGTAATGAACGCCTTGTCAGTGGCCTGAAACGCACGGATGCGCCTGTTTTAAAGGGCCTCATCGAACGTGGGTATGACATTCGGGCAATCATATCCCACCACAGTAATTCCCACTCGCGAAATCAACGCCTCTTAGAGGTAGCCGAGATTGGCAAACAAAACGACATTCCCGTCCTACTTCCAAGTAAGCCGACTGATATATTCGACCAGATTGCCGGATATAAGGCCGACGTCGCAATACTTGTTGCTTACGGACGGATCATCCCCCAAAAAATCATCGATCTCTTTCCCATGGGTATCATAAATATTCACCCTTCCCTCCTGCCAAAGTATCGAGGACCTACCCCTATAGAGTCAGCCATCATTAATGGCGATTCTCAAACAGGCGTTTCCATCATGCGACTAACCGCAGGCATGGATAGCGGTCCCGTATACGGTCAAACAGCCGTCCCGCTTAGTCAAACCGAAGATAAGTTCGATGCATACGGCAAGCTCTCACAAGCCGGCTCTGAGCTACTATTCAAGCTTCTCCCTTCTATTCTTGATGGATCGCTTCAGCCATCCAACCAAAATGAATCAGAGGCCACCTATAGCCCCCTGCTTAATAAAGCTGATGGCCAACTCGACCTAACGACCCTTACGGCCACCCAAGCCGAAAGGCGCATCCGCGCCTATCTGGGCTTTCCAAAAACAAATCTGATAATCAACAATTATTCAGTCATCGTGACCAAGGCGCACACGGTCAAAACTAAAGAAACATCTCTTGATCTTGAATGCAAGGATGCTTCATATCTTCATATTGATGAACTCATCGCACCTAGTGGGCGAATAATGGACGGTGAGGCGTTCCTAAGAGGCTATACTGCCTGAGAGCCCAAGATGCTATCACGGCTTGAAGCGATTTCTCGCTTAAGTTCGTCGAGCACCTGTGCGACCACGTCACGATAATTAGGCCTGTTCTTTTCCAGCCACTTAGTTGCCGCGAACTCCGAACGAAGCGCAGGATCTTCGGAAGAAAGCTTAGTTACTTCTTGAAGACGGGCAAATGCGGGATCAGCCTGATAACTTGGAAAATTCTGCGTAAGCCATGAGTCAACGATCTCCATTTTCCTGTCTATAATCGACTCGAACTCTTGGAGTTGAGCGTCACTCATACCGTCGCTAAGACGCGTACCCACGCGGAGCTCAAGCTCGTCATAAACATGTTGCAAAAAAGGCTGCTTTTGATCGTCCGGCAAACTTGCCAAACCTACATCACTGAGAAACGTATCGTCTAACTGAAACATTACGTTCAGTATAGCAACTAGTGCGCTTCTGTGTCAAAGACATCCCGAAGACTTGTAGCAAGCTCACCCTTTAGAGTATCGAGCTCCTCAGCAATCACAGCCTCATGATTGGGATGATTCGCCTTAAGCCATTCAGTCATCTGAGTCTGCTTTTGTTCCACAACCTCAGGCGCATCGTCTTCCGCTGGAGCGAGTCGTTCAAACTCATCAATTTGTTCATCGCTCAATTCTTCTGCAAGTCGAGTACCTACTCGCATTTCAAGTGTTTGAAGAATCTGTGTCATGAGTGCCTGCTTTTGATCGTCGGATGCGTTTGCAAGCCCTAAGTCGCTCATGAAGTTATCGTCGATTTGTATTGCCATTTCATTTCCCTCTTTTTATTTTACTACGTTGTTAGATTCTATAACCGGGCGCGAACACCAGCAGGTATACCGTTATTCAGTATATCAGCCATTGTTGCGGGCGGAATATCGGTGGTTGTAAATCTCAAGTAGCCATCTGGATTTACCGTAAACACGTTACTATAGAGTGTATTATGCTCGATCGTAACCTGATGAGCGATGTAATCTTGAAGTTGGTCCCACTCAGTGGCACGGAGACCAAGGTGCTGACCCATCATTTCAGGGGTCATACCACGTACATGCGTAAAGGTGTTAAAGTTGGGGTTACTTTCGATATCACTGGGTTGAATGACTTGCCTATGAATGATGTTTTGAATACCACCACGATCGGCTGGCGCTGCCAGAGTATCAACACTCGCAGGCGCATCCGGCGTTACATTTTGCGCAGCTTCAGCAACCGATAAACCGCTTGGAGTTGATCCAGTTGAAGTTTCGATACCGGCTCCTGTTGAAGTAGGCGTACCGTTCATTTGATCATGTGCATGAGAAATGAGATCGAGAGCGGATTTTGGCATATGGCCATCTGGGGTCATACGAATACCCCAATCACCATTAGGCATACGATACGCCAAAGGGTGACCATCAACCTGGACATCATGGAGCTGAGGACCAACCTTGCCAAGAAGATCGTGCCACTGATCCTTAGGGATGCCCATATCCTTAAACGTTTGATACCAACCCTCACCGGCTTTGATATTTAAAGCGTTAGGACTATATACTGTTTCGGATACGGAGGGCTTTGGAACCTCAACCGGAGGAGTAGGGCCTGCGGCAGACTGTGCATGGACATCAGGATTTCCAGCTATTAGGCTGTGGGCTCCTTTGATGTGACCCGTAAATGCGTTTACACCAAGGTTAATGCCTTCTGCGAGCGTCGCACCGATGGCAACAACTCCCAGAGCTTTAAAAGTAGATTTTCGACGCTTACCTTGTTCAACTTTCGTATCGTTTTCCAGGCGGGCCATCAAATGCCGGTGAACAAGATCAACTGCTTCATCGCGCGACTTGCCTTCCGCACCAGATTCTTTCATCGTCTTAAGGCTAAAAGCACTATTTGGATCGTTATCGTCAATATCAACGATGCCCATACCTCGGCCTTCTTTATTATCATAGGCAGCGAATCCACGTGCAAACGCTGCGGCCCTGGTGCCCGCAAAGGCGAGTCCGGCACCAACAGCACCACCGGCTGTGCCCAGAGTAAAGGTAGTAATCGCAGCACCCACAGCACCTACGGCACCACCAACAAGAAGCCCCTTAGCGAGACGTTTTACGGTACCACCGGTTGTAAGCCAGGTGATCATCTTACCCACCTTGGTGTTTTTTAGCGTCTCAACTGCCTCAGCTTGAAGATCATGAAATTGCTTCACGACCCTAAAAGCAGCTTCCGTTCGCTCATCGTCCTCACTCAGTTCTCGACCGGCGGTCTTTTCAGCATCCAGCTCAATACGAGTAAGTAATGCGATGGCTTTTTTGTACTGCGCCTCAACTTCATCATATTCTTCCTGTAACTTTCCGCCTTCACGGTTAAACAACCGGCCTTGGCGCTTAGCAGAGAGTTTAGCTAACCGTGAACGAAGATTGTCGACATTCTGACGAGCAGCTTGAACCGCAGGGTTAGCATCAACTGTATTTTTAATTTCTTCCGGCGTCTTCTTTTTGTCCTTATCAGGGTCCTCAGGTTCAGGTTCGGGAGGTAGTATTGGTTCGGGGTCGGGCACTGCATGAATAGCGGCCTCGTATTCATCGTTCATCCCTTGAAGAAGATCATTGTACGAGTTCATGGCTCGGTCACGGCCACTCACCGTACCACCACTTCCATCAGGAGCCGCGGACCTTCCTACAAGCCACTCGTCATCACCCATGTTATTTACGGAGTTTTCGCTCAAAATATCTAAGTATCTGTGCCAGTTTGGATCTCTGGCTCGATCAACACCAAAGTCTTCGAGGTATTGCTCAGCCAGAGATCCAAACTGCGCATAAGCATCTTGCTCAGCCTGATCATAGGCCGCCCTATCCGTCATAGGATCGATATCTTTTTGTGCTTCATGAATAAGTTCGGCCTGCTTTTTGCGGAGAAGTTCGATTGCCTCAGGATTGAGGAAAGGAAGAGGGAGGTTCCTTCGCTCTGGAAAATCATATAATTTGTCTGGTGCTGATGGACCGTGATCTGGACTACTCATGGTGTTCCTAATTATTTACTATTTTTGTTTTTACTATTTTATATGTTCTGCTTTGTTTATAGCACAAAAGATAATAAATGTCAATAACGGGTCTTGGCACTATACAAGTACATTGACATTTAGTCATTTAAATGATATACTACATATTGTTCCCTCATAGAGAACGTTCATTAAAAACGATTTAGTTGATAGTGTAGCACAAACTCCTCTGCGGAGTTATGAGCACACTATATCCCTACAATCACATTATTCACCTTCCACAATCGTGGGTGTGGGAAATGTGTTGGCTATGTTATAACTATAACCAATGCATTCCCCACACCTACTCGAGTGGTGTGGGACGGAAATCCAACCGTCTACCGCCCCATTCGGGGCAGATTGCGAGCATTACAATGGGTTCTGCCATGCGCACCGCGCTCAACGCCAAGCGTGGCTACGACGCCGACATGAACATCGACTCCACCGAGGTGGAGGCCGTCGATGCGGCCCTCAGCCGGATCGAGGAGATGCTCCTGGAGGTCGCCGACACCAACTCGACCAAGGACACCGTCGCCATCGTGCAGGTGGTGGAGCTCATGCTCCCCTCCATCCTCACGAACATCGACGGTCCCACGGCCCGCAAGCTCCTCGCCGCCTACAACAACGGCGAGGAGATCAAGGCCGGAACCGACCCGGAGCTGGCCCGCAAGGCCAAGCTCTACGACGAGGTCACGGACGAGGACAACGAGGACTCGCTCGCGGCGCAGCTCAAGAAGCTCCAGGACACCGCCAACAACGGTGGTACCCGGCAGCTCGGGAGTGGCTCGACCACGCCCGACCCGGCAGTCGAGGCAGTCATCGACCGGATCCGTCCGCTCGTGACCAACGCCACCGCTGCTCGCGTCGACGGCCTCATCGACCTCATCACCACGACCAACGGGCTCAGCCCGCAGGTCGCCGGTGAGCGTTCGGAGCTGGCCCTCCTCATCATGGAGGGTGGCAACCACCCCCGCCTGGGCAACTGGGCGATCGTGGACGACCCGAACGGTTCGCACCGCAAGCCGCAGATCCTGGTGGACGCCTTGGCCAAGGTCAAGACGCTCACCACCGAGCGGGACGACGCCAAGTCGGCCCTCACGAGCGAGCGCGACGACAAGAAGGACGGTTCGCTCGCGAAGAAGCTGAAGGACGCCGAAGCCGCCAAGGTCACCGCCGAGACGGCGAAGACCGCCGCGGAAACGGCACTGACGAACGAGAGGGACGAGAACAAGTCCGGCTCGCTCGCGCAGCAGCTGAAGGCGGCCAAGGTCACCACTGCCCCCACCAACATGGTGGACAAGGCGACGGTGAAGGCCGAGGTCGCCAAGGTGGCCGCCGAACTGCGCGAAGTGAGGAACGGTTTCCCGAGGCCCAAGAACCTCCAGGAGACCATGGTCGCGCTGCGCAAGGTCAACGACCTGGTGAAGTGATGTAGGGATCCCCGAGCGGGTGGCATAGATCTGTACTCCTAGAGTACATGAACTGTGACCACTCGCTCGGGATAATTCCCGTTTTGCTAGATTATCAACTGAATCGTTTATTGAAGTGTGCGCTTTACAAGTTCACGCGTGAAGAATTCGAGTGTATCCCCTACTTCTAGGAGGATTTTTTTATCTGTCTCAAGGCTAAGACCGCACATCTCACCTTCAAACACCTCTTTGGCTTCTTGCTGCTGCCGCTGGACACTGGTGACTTCAACTTCGGCAACTTGTTCACCGTTTCGTTTTACACGAGCCAACACATTGGCAGTTACCTTGCCTTTTGTCACTTCGCCGCCGGCAATTACTACATCTTTAAGCGTTCGGAAGACACCCTTAACTGTCAGTTGGCCGACTTCTGTCTCCACTACCTCTGGCGCAAGAAGATTCTCCATGGAAGTTTTAGCGTCATCAAGCAATTCGTAGATAACTTTATAGAGACGGACTTGTACTTTATCGCGCATTGCGAGGCGCTTAACAGCTGGTGGTAGTTCAACATTAAACCCATAGATGATGGTTTCTTCATTTGCCGCGAGACGAATGTCATTCTCAGAAATATTGCCTACACCGCTTCCGACGATCCTCAGCGTGATCTCGCCATTTGTTTCAACAAGCTTAAGACTATCAATAACAGAGGTGAGTGAGCCTTGTACGTCGGCTTTTATAATAACATTGAAGTCTTTAGCATCATGTTGCTGGTTCATCATTTTGAGGAGGTCTGCTCCGGTAACATTCGTGCTCGCTCGCTCTCGCTCGCGTTCTTGCCGTGTTTTTTCAGCTTGATGACGAGCATCTTTTTCGTTCTTTACGATTGAGAACGTGTCGCCAAACTGAGGAAGCTCCTTGAAACCAGTGACTGTTACTGGTGTTGAAGGGCCGGCGACGCGGATAGTTTTACCGGCAAAGTCATTAAGTGTACGGACCTTACCGTATGCCGTACCTGCAACCAGGAAGTGCCCTGGTTTGAGCTCGCCCTGCTCGACAAGGAGCCCAACAACGGCACCGCGACCTGTTTCCATGTGTGCCTCTATGACAAGCCCTTCGGCAGGCACATGGACATCCGCCTTGAGCTCTTCAAGGTCAGCAACAAGGAGAACCATATCAAGAAGCTTGTCGATATTTTGACCGGTTTTGGCACTTACCTCTACCATTACTATATCTCCACCCCATTCCTCAGGGTTAAGACCATATTCGGTAGCAAGTTGGGTTTTTACGAGCTGTGGATTGGCGGTATCTTTATCAATTTTGTTGATTGCGACAACGATTTTCGCATTTGCATTCTGAGCAAAACGGATCGCTTCTACGGTTTGCGGCTTCACTCCATCGTCGGCGGCGACAACAATAATAACGACGTCCGTAAGCGTAGCACCATGCTGACGAAGTGCGGCGAAGGCTTCGTGGCCTGGTGTGTCAAGAAGGGTTATGGAACGGCCTTTGCGCTCTGTTTGGTATGCACTGATGTGCTGAGTGATACCGCCCGCTTCTCCTTCAACTGCTTTTGTGTGAAGGACGGCGTCAAGAAGGCTGGTCTTTCCGTGATCAACGTGGCCCATTACGGCAACAATCGGCGGCCGGTCAACTGCTTTGTCTGAAAGCTCATGTTTTTTACGCTCAACACCACTAGCAGACTCTTTACGCTGGAGCTGGACGTCTAACCCCAGCTCTTCGACAATAATGGTGGCTGTTTCAAAATCAATTCGTTGGTTGATCGTCGCAACGATTCCGTTCTTAAAAAGCTCCCCAATAAGCGTTGTGATAGGCAGATTAAGGGCTTCGGCCAACTCACCTACCGTTACCGAGTCGGCGATAACAAGTACCTTTTCTTGGCTCATATATGCTCCTTTCTGCCCGTCACACGCTCTATGAGGACGAACAACTCTTTTTAACTAAGAGATTCTTACTTCTTTTTGTCTGCAAGACTTAGTGAGATCTTGCGGTTTTCTTTATCAACGTCAAGGATGACAAAGTTCTTGCGCTCGTTGAGCGTGAATACCTTTTCAGGATCTACGTCGTTACCGTCGCCAAGTTCAGAGATATGAACCAGAGCTTCGACGGCTGGGCTGATTTGTACAAATGCACCGAACGGCGTGATACGCGTCACGGTACCCTCAACTTTATCACCTGGCTTAAACTGTTCAACTTCGTCGAGCCATGGGTCCTGGGTAAGTTGCTTCATGCTCAGGCTGAGGCGATCTTTATCGATAGCAATAATCTTTGCTTCAATAGTTTGACCAACCTTTACGTAATCGCCTGGGTTGTTTACACGCTCCCAACTGATTTCAGAGATGTGCACGAGGCCTTCAATACCTTCGACGTTTACAAATACACCGAAGTCAACAACACCGGTAACAACGCCCGTTACTTTGTCGCCGATCTTAAGCTGTGCGAAACGGGTTGCGAGGCCGTCCTTGATTGCTTCCTTCTCGCTGAAGATAAGCTTGTTTGCCTTGCGGTCGCTATCAAGGATACGAACCTTGAGGGTTTGGCCAACAAGCGCATTAAGACGCTGGAGGATTTCATCCTTATCGCTTGAGCCGACACGTGGGTAGTGTTCAGCAGAAAGCTGCGAAACAGGCAGGAAACCACGAACGCCTTCGTATTCTACAAGCAGACCACCACGGTTTGCATCGTATGGAGATACTTCGATGATGTCGCCGCTTTCGAGCTTAGCTGCCACCTCTTCCCATCCACGGTCCTTAGCGGCCTTACGGAGTGAAAGGAGTGAGTAGCCATTCTCAAGTTCTGCATCTACAACACTAGCGGTCACTTCATCGCCCTGAGCAAGATTCTTCGAGAATCCAACTTCGCGGCGAGGAACGTATCCTACACCTTGTGCTCCAAGATCAATAAGCACCTCGTGCTTCCGAACCGAAAGTACCTTTCCTGTAATTACTTCGCCTGCGGTAAGCTGTTTTACGCTTTCATCAGCGCCAGCCAGCAGGTCATCCATTGTTATTGAGGCTTTAGTTGCCATAAGTCTTTATAAGACTCCTTCCTTAAATTGTATTTCTGAAGCTATACTTCCTGGAAGTAAAATGCTCCTAGATTACCTCTATTGTACCTCAGATGGAAAGACAAGTCAAAGAGAGGCCAGTGTGCGACGGGAGCGCACGTAGGAAACGAGGACTCCGCTAAGAATCGTCAGACCAACTAGTGTGGCGAACGTTTGTTCGGGACCCGTTTGTGGAAGCTGATGTGACTCAGGATTGGCCGATGGAAGCTGAGTTGGAGTTGGAGTTGGGGTTGACTGCCGAGGGGTTGGAGTGTCCGGCTTTTTTTCATCGCCGTCGGACGAAGGAGGTGAACTGACGGGCTGGTCCTGAGGCTTTTCAGATGGCTGTGAAGCTGAGGAGCTCTGTAAATGTACAAGATACACACCGCCCGCCAGCAGTGCCGTCAACACGACAGCAGCAATAATAAATCCAAGTAGTGAGCCACCCTGACCCGTTCTTCTCATAATATTCTCCCCTGTTTTCCGTACTATAACATTTAAACTACCCTCCATGCAAGTTACAGGGATATGGTACACTAAATCATATGATAGTGGCGGTAGATACAGGGGGTACGAAGACGCTTGTTGCAAGCTTTGATACCCATGGTCAGGTGCAAGAAACCATACGGTTCGCAACTCCTAAGTCTCAAAAAGAATACGTCGAGCTGCTGACTTCTACGCTTAAGAAAAACTACGGCAAATCTGATGTCGACGCGCTTGTTATTGCGCTTCCGGGAATCGTGAAGGAAGGTGTTGCTATATGGTGCAACAACCTTAAGTGGAAAAACTTTGATGCATACAGCGCTTTTTCCGGAGTACTCGAGGGAGTGCCTGTCTATATCGAAAATGACGCGAATCTTGCTGGTCTCGCTGAAGCTCGGACGCTTGATCCCATTCCTGTATCTGTTTTGTATGTCACGATCAGTACAGGAATTGGCACGGGCATAATAACAAACGGTAAGATTGACCCTGGTCTTCGCTTAAGCGAAGGAGGGCGCACTATGGTAGAGTTTGATGGAGTTATACGCGAATGGGAAACCTTTGCCTCTGGGAAAGCCATCCACAATACATATGGCAAATATGCGCGTGACATTACAGACGGACGTACTTGGTACCAGATTGCCAACCGTATCAGCCGCGGCTTTCTCGCTATGATACCTGTCATTCAGCCGGAGGTTGTTGTGATTGGCGGAAGCGTAGGGACTTTTTTCTCTCACTTTGGGCCTCAGTTGGAAGGAATATTGCAAGAGAAGTTACCTCCGCATATCCCCTGCCCTCGTTTTATTGAGGCAACCCACCCAGATCAAGCCGTTATTTACGGAGGTTATTACTATGGGGTCGATGCACTCTCTCATTAATTTACTTAAGAAAAACTATCCTTTGTTTCATTTTCAGGCTGGAGAGGCATTTCAATGGTCTCCGGATAGTGTGACTATTTTTTATGGAAGAGAGGAAGACCCGGTTGCGTTACTTCACGAGCTAGCACATGCGATTTTAGGACATCGATATTATTCAAGGGATGTTGAACTTCTTGAAATGGAGCGTGAGGCGTGGGAATACGCAAGAGATAGGCTTTCGAAAGAGTATGTCATTGTCATAGAGGATGACATAGTTGAACAAGCTCTCGATACTTATAGAGACTGGTTACATGCTAGAAGTAATTGCACCACTTGCAGCTCTACAGGTATTCAGATAAGCCCGAATATTTACAAGTGTGTCGCATGTGGAACCTCTTGGCGGGTAAATGAGGCGCGCCTATGCGCGCTAAGGCGCTATACCCTAACAACCTAAAAACACTCCTATATAGGAGTGTTTTTATTTGGATTTACAGGATTAGGCAGCAGCCTGAGTTTGCTCTTCAGACGCAACCGTAGTAACAGCTTTTTTACGGCGTGAGATACGACCGCCTTTTGCGCCAGCGATTCGCGCTAGCGCAGGGTTGGCAGCAAAGCCTCCCGTTCGCCCGTTACGACCGCCTTTTGCGCCGATCTTAGCGTAAAAATCCGGGTCTTTTGATACATTTTTAGCCGCAGCCTTAAGGCCACCTTTGCGTGTTCCAGCCATATAGTTATATCTCCCGCAGAGTCTCATCTCTGCTGTTAACTCACACGTGATATGTGTTATAAGCCATATTAACATTTCTTATGCTTTTTGTCAATATTTACATGAGCTTTATTATATTTTATTAAATCATTGCAATAATCCTCACAGTGCTATAATATTAATAAGCGCCTGTTTGGATCCAAATTAGATTCAAATCAAATACGACCGAATCTGCGAGATCGGTCGTATTTTTATCTGTAATGGGTCTATAACTTTATGTAATCATTTTCAAATGATTTAACTAACACCTGAAAATGATCTGAAGAAACTTTGCCTATATTTGATAAAGCATCATAGCCTTGGCTTAAGGTTGCGACAGCTTTTGTGAAGCGAACTTTATCTTTTGCCCCGTGGGCAGCCAATATCTCTTCCCATGCGGCGACAATCCCATTTAACTTCTCTTCGGCCATCTGCTTTACGGGTGCAAATTCATTGCTCACTGTACGCTCGGCTATATGCTTTTGGGCCGCCCGATAGCCGTCCCGCTGCCCTACCCATGCATCTTCAGCTATTTCACCACCAGCAGGAATTGTGCCTAGCGATTCGGCAAGAATATGATCATTTTCAAGATACTCGATTATCTTATCTAGGGCATCCCGAAGATGGACTAGCTTTGTCTGAACTTCGTTACACTTCTGCTTCTGATCCTTCAGGTTTCCAATAAAACTCTGCCAGTCTACTAACATATTCACTCGACATAGAGAATTATCATCAGCAAGTATATCACGAGAGCTGCGCAATGAGTCCAACTTCTTCATACGATCTTCATTTGTCTCAACTTTAAGCTCTAGAGAGCCCTTAATCTTGCTTCGCGCCTCATCTTGAAGACGGGTAAAATGCATCTGATAGTCACTCCATGTCGTACCACTCCAAAAAATGTACGCACCCATAGCCAGCAAGATAAGTCCCGCGGGTGCTCCGAACCGAAACCACCTTGACCGTATCCAGAGAGGTATTGTCATCTTCTGTTAATCCCCAACTGTGATGACCAAAGCTCATTTGCAAGAGGCCATGGATTAAACTGGCACCCGTTCAAGCTGATTGACTGCTGTTGCATTACAGGTGCTGCCTGCCCTACACCTCCGCAAGACTCATGATCATGGCCCAACCAATGACCCGTTTCATGATTCACAACCATGTGCCGATAATCTCTTAGAGATCCGCCTGCTTGATTCCAAGAAGGAGTTGCACCAATCCATCTATCCTGATTAATAATAACGTATCGGCCGGCACGACAGCTATAATCCGGGCTACAACCAGGAGAAAACGAAGGCAATTGACTCGCCTCAGCAAGCACCAGCGTAAACATACCCCCGCTTGCTACTTCTTTAAACGCTACTCCCATGCGAGCCCACCCACGTGAGTCATTGAGGGTAGCATTGGTTTGATTTTTAAATTCGGCTAAATTAGCAGTTATTATCCCTTTAGTTGTAACATCATAGGTGACTGTCTTTGTTACAGGCTTATTACTGGCCACTGCTCGCGCTGCCGCTTCGGCAGCATTTTGCTGGACAAGCCATCCCGGCTCTTTAGGTGTTGGTGCTTTCATTGAGGCCAATATCTTAGGTGTCTCCTGAAGTTCGGATAGCTGAGAAGAAACTTGCTCGCTGTCAACTTGAGCGCTTGCGAGATTTCCCATCACAGGGATTCCACTACTCGTAACTAGCACCGCCAAGCCAGCCGCCGTATACTTTACCGAACACATAACGCACATATATGCTTCACTATACTCTACATGGTAAGCATACGCCACAAGGCTTTTTGATTACGATCGAATTGAGCTGAGGTGTGGCTGCTTAATTCTACGAGTACGCTTGAGATACCGAGTTTTTCCGCATACCAATCGTCTGCTGTTCCGGTAATTGAGTAGTCGAATGTTTCAGCGGTCCGGCCCGTCGTATTACGATACCCACTCATCTGCGAGTAGGTGGTTGCCCTTGAGGAAGAATCACCTGCTTGATTCGCCGCTAAAACACCGCCGATACTATGAAACGACATCACAAATATTGGACGAGTGCGGCTAACCAGAGATGCGATAGCTTTTACTTCAGGCTCAGACATGGGTGCTTCACCACCTCCTCCTGGGAATGGTTTGTTATTTACATCCGTTATATCCTTCTGCCAGTCACTCACTGCAAAATTACGGTTTAGATCCACGTTACGGCGATTTGTTCGTGTACCCGCAGCGACACCGTCCGGATTAAGCTGAGGAATCACGATAACTGATTTATCAGCGGGGATAGAACGGGCATTTGCCTCTAAGTCTTGCACCCAGCGGTCCATTAAATACTTAGTACCGACCTCATTTCCATGGATCGCCCCCGTATATACAATGGTTTTCGGGCCGTTACCAAAATAATATGCGTTGATGGCTCGCCCAGCCACGGAATACCCTATAGTGCCTATGGTATGGCAAAGAGTCCTCCCTAGAAAACTCCAGGAAGAGCCCCCTGTAATGTCGTAACTACTGAGCAGTGAGTTTGTGAATTCTATACTGTAGTCGCCACACTTTGGCGTATCTTTTAGCGAAACAAAGACCTGGTTTGCGTTCTTTCCCGCGTAGGCAGCTCCTCCGCTTAGTTTCATTGCCTTAGATGTATCTTGAGGGCCCGAAATAGGCTGATCAAATGTAATTGTCACTGTAGAACCTACAGGGGTACCTGTCTTCTTGGCACTTATACTAACCACTTTTGGACCACCGGAAGTAGTAAATGGTACAATAACGGAGTCCTCTAGCCCGCTGCCATCGATGGCTTCAATCGAATTAAGCTCTAATTCATATATAGATTCCCTGGGCAGATCTTGCGAAAGTATGAGGGTCACACCTTTATCGCTGAGCTTACTTTGTGTGGTAATCTCCTCTTTTTTATCTGCGATTTTTTTATACAGCTTTACATCATACCTTACGAGCCTCTTGTCGAAAACCAGATCAATAGTTTTTGGCTTCGCAAAAACAACTTCACCGGGCTGGATAGAACTATTTATAAGTCGAGTAGCGGGTAGCGTTTGTATAGAATGCTTGGCCAGAGTATCCATATCTTTACCCTTGAAGGAGCGACTTAGTGTCATGTCGTAAGAGACTCCCTGCGCGAGACCAAGCTTGGCTACATCACAAACAATTCCTTTGTCTTCTACTGGACATCCTGTTGTTTTATCACCAACTTTTAAAGCATAGGAGAAGACTCCATCTATACTGCTAAGAGGCAATGAAAGACTTTTTGTGACGGGAAGAGGTTTTGAAAGCACTTCAACACTTGCTTTTGGCGGGGATGGCACAGAGAGATTGAAAGTTTTTTTCGCAAAAACGCCACCAAATGGAGATACTGCCAGCTTCTCTTGGCCTTCTTTTGGCGCTTGAGCTGCCGTAAAGCAAATGGAGGTTGAGATAAGTGAGATACCCCCAAGCCTTACGCGGCCTTCTGCTTTCACACTCATGGAAGTTGAGCTTGCCTTATATAGATCTGGTAGCGGCAATAAGTGCGAAACACAGGTATTACCCGCATACGAAAAGGAAATATGCTTTTCGGGTAGAAAAATAATCAAGTAAATAACGAGGTCTACGAATACAACGAAAGAGGTTACCACAATCCACTGAGGGTACTTACTGATCACTTCCTTTAGTTTGGGTATCCATGTCAAAGTCACTTTTTTTATTTTACCATGAGCGTTTTTTATATAGCGATGGTAGTTTTTGCACAAAGATTAAAGCCATCCTATTCGGATGGCTTTAATATAATTCGGCACCGTGCTAGTTTCCCACTAATGCAGTATAATCGCCGCTACTGAGCTTAACTTCTGTGTTCGGAATGGGAACAGGTGTTTCCTCAGTGCCATGGGCACCGAGATGCATTCCCTCGTAAGGAAAGGCGTCTCGACGTCCACTCTAGCGTTGGTACAATTGTTAAAATCGACGATTGGTGATACTCACCAATTACTAGTCAAGTCTACCTCATCACCATCGTTACTGTCAAGCAATAACAGGGGTGACAAGGACATAAAAAGGCAATGGGACTATTAGTATGCTTCAGCTCCATGTATTGCTACACTTCCACCTTGCACCTATCAAACTGATCGTCTTTCAGTGTCCTCATAGGGAAATCTCATCTTGAGGTTAGTTTCGCGCTTAATATGCTTTCAGCGCTTATCTATTCCGAACATAGCTACTCGACAATGCAGCAGGTGGCCACAATCGATACACCAGAGGTTCGTCCACCCCGGTCCTCTCGTACTAAGGGCAGATCCTCTCAAATTTCCTGACGTCCGTACCGGATATAAACCGAACTGTCTCACGACGTTCTGAACCCAGCTCGCGTACCACTTTAATCGGCGAACAGCCGAACCCTTGGAAGGTGCTCCCCCTCCAGGATGTGATGAGCCGACATCGAGGTGCCAAACAG